>NZ_CAMYWM010000024.1 GCF_947302755.1 uncultured Anaerovibrio sp. | reverse complement strand
AGTTTGTTTTCCCCCACCTAAAGAGGTGGGGGACATCTTAAAGCTCGTTATATCATATTTTTTGTAAATAAAATTTAAGAATAATATTAATGTCTGATAATATATTACCATATTTAATAAGTTATTTTCAATATATAAACTTGTTTTATTTCTATTTTTTCTTAATTTTGTTGTATAATACAAAAATCCCGTTGATTACTCGATTTTGACTAATCAACGGGATTTGAACAGCTAAAAATTAATCTGCCCTTCGGGAACACCTCATCCACCGTCTGCGACGGTCCCCCTTCCCCTCCCCTACGGGACTAGCTCATTGCATTCGCGTCGCAAGGGGAAGGCTTTGTTGCCTTTCGGGATTAACCCCTCAGTCAGCCCAAGGGGCTGACAGCCCCCGAGGATGGGGCCAGGGGGTGGAAGGCTTAATTACGCATTACGAATTCCGCATTCCGAATTAACCTAAATTCCGCATTACGCATTCCAAATTAACCGCAAGGGGAAGGCTTAATTACGCATTCCGAATTAACCTCATGGGTGGGGCTGGGGTTATTTTATGTGTTCCCACCACTCATCAAATACCTGTGGTGGTTCATCGTCTATATGGAGGGCCTCGCCAATCATCGGGGTGAGCAGCTTGTAGTCTTGTCCTTGGCTGTATCGGCTTAATTCTCTATATGGCTCCTGCCAGGGATGGCGGGCCAAGGCAAACTTACCTCCATGAGCGGGCAGTAATGCCCTTGCCCCTACCTCCACCGCCGCTTTAGCGGTTTCCTCCGGCAACAGATGAATAGCATGCCAGGCCATGTTATACTGGCCATTTTCACCAAGCATCAGATCAAATCCACCGAACTGGTCGCCAATAGTCTTAAAATGGGGCCCGTAGCCCCCATCACCGCTATAATACACCTTGTGGCCTGGCGTTACAAAGTCAAAGCCACACCACAGGGTAGGATTTGGCGTAAGAAACCGCCCCGAAAAGTGCTGGGATGGCAACACATGAACCGAAAAGTCCTCTGCCAGTTTAATTTCCGTATCCCAGTCCTCTTCATGGAGAATTTGGGGGGCAAAGCCCCATTGTTCAAAATATTCGCCTACTCCGAGTGGGCAGACAATATTTTTAATCTTACTCTTTAAGGACATTACCGTTGGATAATCCAAATGGTCCCAGTGGTCATGGGAAATAGCCAGCACATCAATATCCGGAATATCATCGGCATTATAGACGTTACTGCCCGGAAAGGCTTTATTGATGAAAAACACCGGGGAGGCATAGGAGCTGAACACCGGATCAATTAAAATCCGCCGCCCGCCCAGCTGCATGTAAAAGGATGAATGGCCCATCCACACCACCAAATCCCGCTTAATATCCAGAGCCTTTAAATCTGTTTTATGTGAAAGCATGGGCTCTTGGGGTGACAAAGCTGATTTATCCCCAAAGAGAAACTTGGCCGTAGCCACAAACCGATTTTCCCCACTATCCTCATTCATCACCTGTACCGGTACCAGATTTTGGAACTGGCCATTGACATAATGGGGTGAAGCCTGAATACGGGCTAATCGCTCCCCCTGGGGCAGCCGTCCAAATTCCGGCCGATGAACAAAGCTAAATCCCCCCAGAGAAACCATTCCCACCGTCGCCAGTCCGCCAATAATAAAGTTTCGTCTATTCATGTGCGTTCACCATATACTTACTCTACCTCAATTAATTCATACTGGTCATTGCCCAGCCCCAGCTCCTTCATAGCTGATAACTGTCTTAAGCCTTCCCGGCTCTCAATGCGTTCAATGAGGTCATTTTTGCGGGAATCCTTAAAATTATATACCAGGTCAATGGAGGCCTGGTCAATGGCCAAAATATCCGTTGAGGCCAATATGCCGATATCCGGGATAACCGGTTCCGCTGCACTGGTCCCAGCGCAATCACAATCCACGGACATGCGCCTCATCACGTTTAGGAAGGTGATATTTTTCCCAAAATGGTCGCAAATAGCCTTACCGCTGTCCGCCATAAGCTCCATAAACAGGCCGCCCGTTACCCATTTTCCGTAATCCTGCACACCATGTACCTGCAGCTTTCCCTTTTTGCCTGAAGCACAGCCAATGGCGATATTTTTCAATGAACCGCCAAAGCCGCCCATGGCATGGCCCTTGAAGTGGGTAAGCACCACCAGAGAATCATAATTTGCCAAATGGCTTCCCACGGCCACCTCTTTAAGATGCAGACCATTCTTTACCGGGAAATTCACATCCCCCTCTTCATCGATAATATCCACTGGGCAGAAGGTCCAGCCATTGGTCTGCAGGGTTTCCCGATGCTGCTGGGTGGTAGAACGGGGTCCTCCATAGGCTACATTGGCCTCGATAATGGTACTGTTTGGTATCTGACTCTGGAAGGCTTGTACCATATCCCGTGGCAAAATATTGGGACCATGGGGCTCGCCAGTGTGGAGCTTGATGGCCACCCTGCCGCTTATTTCACTATTTACCTTGGCATACAGCTTCTGAAGGTGCTCTGCATCTATATGCTTGGTAAAATACACCTTTGACTTGCCTGAAGCCTGTACAGCTGCGTTATTGGCATTTGTTGCAGAGGTTGCAGGTAGGTTACCATCCGCGGCCTTCGCTCCACAACCGCTTACAAATCCCGATAACCCGGTAAGACTAACTCCGGCAATGGCCGCACCAGCCATTTTCACAAAATTACGCCGCGTCATATTCGACATAGCATTATCCCTCCTAAGTCTTAAATTCTATACTTCTTCCTATGCAAAAGAATATCATAAACTAAAATCTATTGCTACACCTCACTCGCGCTTGGAATTTCATCTTCCTCGAATTTGATTTTCTAAAGTATATCAGACGGTAGTCACTACCGGTCAAGAAGAAAAGGAGTCATACTTATGTATACGATGGTCCATAGTAATAAGATGCTGTTGCACCACCATCTACCAAAAATGTTGAACCCGTAATAAACTGCGCCCGTTCACTCATTAAAAGCTCTGCTACATCAGCTACTTCATCAGCAGTACCTGGACGGCCTGCCGGGCATTTGGCAAACATATTCTTGTAAAAATCACCACGAGGACCATTGAATTCATCTATGGCCAAAGGCGTAACAATGATTCCAGGCGCAATATCATTGATGCGTGCTCCACGTTCGCCCCAGCGGACAGCTTCATACATCGTGCGCTTTTCATTACAGCGTTTGGCCAACTGATAGGCATGCAAGGTATCCTTTATCTTTTCCGGCTGCAAAAAATCCAACTTTAACAGGTCTTCTGTCGGGATCATCGCCAGTGCCCTGTCCTGTTCAGGCGTGAGTGCTGGCATACGATGCCCGGACTGACTGGATATAATTATCCCCGTGCCGCCCTTAGCGATAACCTTGCCCACTTCTTCCATCAATACTGCCGTTCCATAAAGGTCAACCTGCAAGATCACTTCAATCGGTGCCTGTGATGGCGAAACACCGGCACCACAGACCAATGCTTTTACTTCGCCATATTCCGTTGCTTTTTGCACCATAGACTGAATAGAAGTCCGTGAAGACATATCCATCACAAATGGCTCCACATCAAAGCCTGCCTGATTCATAGTTTTAGCAACCGCCTGTGCATTGTTTTCGTTTTTATCTCCAAGAATAATCTTCTTGCCATAGCCCATGCGACGGGCAATAGCCATCGAAATCTGCCCGGCTCCTGTGACAATCATAACATCTTTGCTCATGTTATCCCCCCTTTTTTAGGCAAGATTTTTCTTTGCCCAGGCAGCCACTTTTGATTCAGAGCCTGCGGCATCTGCCCCCTGTATAGCAATGCCTTCACCGACCACGGCACCATGACAGTACTTTTTCAAAGCAGCAGGAGCCCCGGCAATACCGCTACCCTCGTGGGTCATTAACGGAAATACTTTTTTACCGCTAAAGTCCAACACCTCCAGCTGGGTAAATACGGCACAAGGATAAGTTCCCCACCAGCAAGGACCGGCCACTACGATATTGTCATATTCAGCCACCGAATCCAGCATTTTCACCAATTCAGGACGGGCATCGTTACGCAGCTCCTCTTTGGCTTCAATTGTACACTGGGTATAATCCGTAGAATAGGCTTTTTGCGTCTCTATCTCAAAAATGTCCGCTCCTACGGCTTTTTTTATATATTCTGCACAAACTTCTGTATTGCCCTTTGGCAAATCCACAATACTGCCATTTACATAATTCTGCCCCTTGCGGGAATAATAGATTACTAATGTCTTTGCCATAAATATCACTAAATTCCTTTCGTATACATACCAATTGCCTTACTTACATTACTTATTAGCACCAATCACACCATCTGCTTCTTGGTAATCACAAAATGCTGTTCACGCTCTTTGATAAGCCACTTGCCCTCCTGCTTCACCAGCTTATCCGTATAGCGGATGTAGTTATCAGACACTACATCATGGCCGTTTTCCTCCATCACCAGAGCGGCTCGGCAATAATGAACATCTGTAGCCGTATCACCCTTCACTGCAATTACCTGCTGGCCATTTTGATGGTGTGAGGCCTTAATGCCCCCGGTAAAGGCGCTGAACTGTTTTTCCAGCGTATCCCGCCCATGAATATCCATGGTGAGCTTATCCCCCATATA
Organism: uncultured Anaerovibrio sp.; assembly: GCF_947302755.1. Lineage (GTDB taxonomy): Bacteria > Bacillota > Negativicutes > Selenomonadales > Selenomonadaceae > Anaerovibrio. Next base: position 21,047 of record NZ_CAMYWM010000024.1, on the reverse strand, counting down.
GACCATAACATGAACGTCCTCGGTAAAATACACCATCTGGGCCGGCACATTGCACTCCAGATTGGCAAAACCGTCAATAACCTCACGAATTGCTTCCTTTGCTTCTAAAATCTCCAATGACATTTTATATTCCCCTTTCATCACATCTGTATTTGCTTTTGTTGATTTCATTATAGCCACTTCTCATAGAAATATCTAATTGTAAGTTTAGATTATCAATTTAATTATTCTATTAAAGTCATTGCAATTTAGAAGTGGGTCCACTATACTGCAAATAGAAGCAAAGGAGGCTTTATCGATGAACACCAAGCAGATGGAATATGTATTGGAACTGGCGCAGGTGCTTAATTTCAACCGTGCAGCCGAAAATCTCTTTATATCCCAGCCCACACTCACCTATCAAATAAAGCTGGTGGAAAAGGAAATTGGCTTTGATATCTTTGAACGTTCTGGAAAAGGCGCTGCTCTCACCCCTGCAGGGGCCCAATTCGTGGGAACACTACGCTCTATATACACTCAACTGACTGCCGCCATTGAACAGGGACAAAATTTTAGTGCCAAATACAAGGAAAGTATTAGCATAACCTTGCCCATACGCTCCGCCATCTATTTTCTTCCCCAAATCATCTCCCAATTCAGCCGCAGCTATCCCGAGGTCTCTATAGTTGCTAACTTTGACTGGAAGGATGGGCAAAACGCTTTTCTGAAGGGAGACCATGACGTGACCTTTGCCATGGAATACACCATGAAACGGGTACCAGACGTTATTTGCCACCATCTGTTTGACAGCAAAATATATCTTATTACGGAGAAAAATGATCCATTAACAAAAAAGTCGCTGGTTTTACCCAGCGACTTAAAAGGTCGTACCCTTATGGTAGGCGGTGGCTCACCCCCTATGTTACGTGCCCTGCAGCAGCGTATGATTCAGGAAATTCACGTGGATTACTTCAACAGCCAAGACCATGATACCACCCTGACCAACGTGGCGGCCCATAGGGGGATATGTCTGGCGCCCGGCTTTCTGAACGATCATAACGGTGAATTTGCCTGGCTGGACTTCGATAGCGAGGTAATCATTCCCTGTGGTGTTTATACCCATAAAAATGACCAGCGGGAATCCCTTCGTGCCTTTATTGAGCTGTTGCAGCATTTCTACCGTGACCAGCCGAATTTTAAGGTTTGAATTACGGCTTTCAGATATTTGGAGCTTGCAAAGTCTATGTTGCCATGCCAAGGAAGGATAACACAGAATCTCAAGCAGGCATTAGCCCTGTCTGCATAAGAATCCCGAAAATATCCGGACAGCCAGTATCCGAAACGAACTGGCTGTTTTTTTATTTGGTAAAAGTTCATGCAACGAACCTTAAACTTTTTTCCAGTAGCCGCATGACCCATAAAATCACCGTCATGTGTTCCTGTACAAGTCCAGCACACGGCTATTTTCCCAGGCTCTGTCACACAGTCCTCCAAGTGCCATTGTACATCGGAAAATGCTGACCGCATCATGTGCACAATCGCCAAATAACCCTTTGGCCCCGTCAGTGGCTCTGGCTGGGTCGGTGCGTAAAAGATGGCATCTGCAGCAATCAGCTTTTTTGCCAAAGCTTCATTCGCTGTATTAATCATCGTTTCAAACTCAATCAGTAATTGTTTTTCCTCGCTGTTATTCATGGTCAATAACTTCCTTTTCAATCATCGTATGTTATATGCTACTTTCTTACTCCCCGTCAGCATAGACCGGTCAGCCTGCAAAAAACCTTCCATAGCCGTCCAGGTTACGGGGAAATTATCGATAAAGGCAGAATGCCATGCTTTAGGGACAATGCAGAGGCTGGCATTCGGGATATACTGCTCGGCCTCCACCATCGTGACCATAGGGGCATGGTCATCTTCATCTCCCGCAATCAGCAATACCGGACACTGAATGGTCTTGAGGAAATCTTCCCCCACTTCCATGTTGCTCCAGAAATTCATATAGCTGGTACAAAATTCCTGATAACGTTCCGGTTCCGGCATGATGTTTTTCTGCTGCTCAATAAACTGTCCATCAATTTTGGCTAAATCCTCCACCTTCATTTCCCCACCGAAAAAGCCTTTTTTCAGGGTACCGGCACCAATGGCAACAACCCTGTCCACCCGCTCAGGGTACATGGATGCCACTTTATAAGCCGTGTAGGCACCATCGCTAAAGCCCAACAGTATTGCAGGTTTATCCGTAACGGCTTTCATCACCGCCAGCATATCCTCAGCCTTTTGCTCATAGGTCAGCGGAGAGTGACCAATTTCTGAACGACCATGACCACGGGTAGACACGGCTATTACCTGGCAGTTTTGACGCAGCTTATCGATAAGCTGCCCCATTTCATAAGGAGTGCCTACGCCACCACCATGAAAGACAAAAACAGGCTTCCCCTCGCCATAAACTTCATAATAAATCTTTGCATCGCCGGCCTGTACATAATGACCGGCTTTTTCATTGTTGCCATAAGGCGTATTGCTTTCATAATTTCCCGGCTGCTGCATAAAATAATGCAAAGGTGCTGCCGCAGCTTCAATTATTGTGCCAAAGGTCAGGGCCGCCCCCAACATCATAGAGGCAAATCCTGTGGTGATTTTTTTCCAGTTCATGATTTTCCCTCCAATTTCCATACATTTATTCTGGTAACAGACAAATTTTCTCCTTACATCATAAGCTGTTTACCCGACTGCGGTATCTTTGCAATACTTCTTCACCGTTATCATCCAGCAAACGCTGCAGCTTGTCAATCAGTAACTCTTTGTCTTCCGGCAGACGCCCATTTAGGCGAATCGGCATGGTCACATGTTCTGCCCGAAAAATCGTGGGAATATCGAGGCAACGAATAAATTCCTGCATTTCGGCAATGCGTTCCGTTTCCGTAGCTTCCTCATATTTGCCGGCTGCAACATCCCGGGACAGGGGCGTATCCGGGAACAAGGTCAGCTCCGAGGCGTAAATCATGGCTGGTTTCAGCTGATTGTAGACCTTGGCGGTTTCCCTTGCATGGGAAAGGCCCCAGTTATGGCCGCCAAGGCCACCCAGGAAATTGCCAATCCAGGGCATGCCTGCCGCATCCATCTTCCTGCACTCTTGCAGCACCAGGTCAGCATGATAGCCCTTATTCATGCGGTCCAGCAGCTTGTCATCACCACTTTCCACACCGAAGTAGAAATAGCCATAGCCACGGTCAGCCAGTTCCTTAAGCTGCTCCACAGTCTTGTTCCGCAGATTGTCCACCCGGGCATAGCCGCCAATGGTTTTTACCTGAGGCAGATAGCGGTTAATCAAATCTGCAATGTGGAGCAAATCTTCAGTCTTGCGGATAAAGGGGTCAGCCCCTTGCAGATAGATGCGGTCAAACGCCCAGCCGGACTGGGCAAGTTCCTTAATGTCTTCTTCGATTTCTTCCATAGGTGAAATCGCAAAGGGACTGTCCTTATAGAACGTGCAGAACTCGCAGCTGCCATGACTGCAGCCAGAAGTAATCTGCAAAAAGCCATCAGCGGCTTCATAAGGGGGACGATTTATTCCACTGGAAAAATGCATACTTACAAAACATCTCCTCAAAAAACTTATCTTTCGTGAAAGAACTCAATGATTTCCCCGGCTTTGCCTTGAACAAAGGCAATCCGCAAGGCGTAGGGATTTTCGCTGGGCACTACAATATCCGTGGGCATCATGGTAACGGGCAGGTCTTCTTTGGCACAGGCAGCCACGCACTCATCCACTTTGTCCGTGGCCAGGGCGATATGGTCAACCTGGCCCGGACGGCGACCCGGTTCTGCATCAGCAAACAGCTCAATGATGCCATGGCCCGTGTCCAACATGCTGCCTGCCTGGTCGCCTTCTCCCCAGGTACGCAAATGCTTCATGCCCAAAACCTCACAGTAAAACGCAATCACGCTGTCCATTTCTGCCTTGCCACAGCAACGCAGGGCAGCATGATGAAGACCTGTAATCAAACTCATCCTAAAATCCTCCCAAATTACTCAATTACAATACTGCGGCCCGGCTTCATCGGTTTCTCTTTGGGGTACTCCCCCTCATGAAATCCCAGGGTTACAAAAGCCTTAGCCTCCATGTTTTCCGGCACCCCCCAGGCTGCCAAAAGCTCTTTGCCTTCGTGGAGCTTGAACGTATCTTCTGCTCGGGACACAATGCAGGAATCCACGCCTAAGGAATAGGCTTCCAGCACCATGTTTTCCACCATGCAAAACGCATCGGCCACATTAAACAGAAAATCCTTTTGGACAAAGACGATGCAAACGGTGGGGGCACCGTAAAAGCCATTCTGAATGGTGGGGTCATCAATAACAGAAGGCTGCTCCTTCGACACATGACCGCCGATAAGCTGGCTACGGTCAAAGGCTTGGAAATTTAACCGGCCAAGTTTAGCCGTCAGTTCAGCGTTATGCAGCGTGACAATCATGCTGCGTTGGCCACCGCCGGCATTGGGAGCGTAAAGACCCGCCTCCACAATCTTATCCACCATCTCCCGAGGTACCTGGGTAGGCTGATATTTGCGTATGGAACGCCGTCCCTTCATCATATCCAGTAAATCCATGCTCTTACCTCTTTAGTCAATTTCTTTCCAGCACTGAGGGTCGGCAGCGTAGAAGTCACCGCCGCTGGTGCTGCTGGCTACAGCCGGGCAGCCACGGCACCAGGCCTTCAGTTCACATTTGCTGCATTTCCGGAACTTGTTATAGTCCCGATACGCCTCAAACTCGTTTGTCCAAAGGTCTGCCAATCTCTTTTCAAAAATATTGCCCACCCGGCTATTCTGCACCCGGCGGCAGGCATAGACATCTCCCGTGGGGAGAATGGTAAGATGGCCATTGCCGCAGTTGCAGCCGCCATAAATCATCTCCGGCTCAGCATCCTCTGGAATCTGAAACCTGCCCAGTTCATAATCGTAAAGGGTCCACAGATGGTCTTTGCGATTGAAATAGGTATCACAGCCAGTCGCCTCATAGTTCTGGAAAATTTTATCGCAATCTTCCAATAATTTTCGGTAACGCTTCGGGTTGATGCTGTTCTCCTTTTCCTCACTGGTGGGACAGTAGCGGGCAAAGGCGTAAACTTTGGCTCCTGCTGCCACCACAGCATCAATGATGGCCGGAACTTCATCTATATTTTTACCGGAAACAGTGGTCATGATGATGGAGCGGATACCCGCTTTATTCAGCATAGCCACCTTTTCCAAGGTAATTTTGTAAGAACCAGGCTTACGAAACCAATCATGGGTTTCCTCTATCCCGTCAATCGACAGCTGATAACGCAAACAGCCACATTCATGCAGCCGCTGGCAGACTTCATCGGTCAGATGGAAGGGATTGCCCATAATTGTAAAGGGAATCGCTTCCGCCTTGAACATGTCCAGCAATGTCCAAAACTCGGGATGCAGGATTGGGTCGCCACCTGTCAGATAGAAGTAAGGCTGACGGCCAAAGGTCTCGCAAAAGTCCCGGCAGTTTTCCAGCACAGCCTCCATCTGAGTCCGTGTCATACTGTCGATACATTTGCCGTTATTTTCCGCAAAGATATAGCAATGTTTGCACCTCTGGTCACATGTATCTGTAATGTGCCACTGAAAGGAAAAATACGGTTTCATTTGGCCGTCCTCCATACCTCACACAAAAATCTTACTTGTCGCCAGTACCGCATGCGGAACCGCAGGCAGTGGGCAGCACCTTGTCACCGGAACCACAAGCCGAGCCGCAAGCTGCGGAAACCACTTTGTCACCGGAGCCGCAAGCCGAACCACAGGCGGAGTTTGCCAAAACTCCTGCTGCGTTCTGATTCCATGCTGCCAAATTCGTAAGTGCCATAATACATCTTCCTTTCCAAAATATACTTGGGATTTCTGCTTACAGGTATATCTTAACAAGTATAAATTACCTTGTGAAATGTTATTATCGCATTATTTATGCACAAACCGTATCAATATATGTTATCATAATATATCACTACTAATTCATGATGAGGTGCGCGATATTATGAATACTCAACAACTAGAATGCTTTACCACCTTGGCCAAGACCTTGAACTACGCCAAGACAGCCGAGCAGCTATCCATGTCACAGCCAGCGGTCTCTCGCCAGATTCAAAGTCTGGAAACAGAACTCAATACAAGGCTATTTAATCGTACTACACGGTCTGTCAGTCTAACACCAGTGGGCTTTCAATTTTTAGACGATGCTCAGCAGATGCTGTCGCTCTATTACCATTCTCTCGAATGGATTTCCACCTTTCACCAGCAAAAGCGCACCATTCTGCGCATTGGTTATGCTGATTCCCATGCCAATTGCTTAATTAGCAAAATTCTTGGCCCGCTTCTGGCAGAAAATAGTAATATTGTTCCAGAGCTTACTCTTGACCAAACTGATGCCAATTTACACCGTCTGGCAACCAGTCAATTGGATTTGGTCATTGGAATGAAGGATGCCAAATTCAGTGCCGAAAATATCACCTTTCAAAAGCTCTGTGACGATTCCTTCATCTGTGTGATGAATAAACAGCATCCTTTAGCCCTGAAATGCAAAAAGAGACGTCAAAAAAGCGTCTCCTCTGCGGATTTCTGGCCCTATCGCCAGATTATTGACATTCCACCATACTTGCTAAAACACGTTTTTTCCCGTGGACATCATCTCGTACCAGTCAATGATGAACTGGACAACATCATCTGTGCCACCACCAGCGAAGCATATAATCTTGCCCTGGCGGGAGCCGGCTTTTCCCTAATCCCTAGCCACCTGGCACCGCCCCACAAGGAGCTTGTCTTTCTTCCATGGGAAGAATCCCCCCATGCTCCCATGGGTATCTACTACCAGCAGCAAGCAGCCATGGACAAGAATTCAGCCATTTACCAGTTCATCAGTACATCCAAGAAATGTATCACAGTAAGGAGCTCTCCATCTTAATCAGCCAGCAAGGTCTTACCCAATTCATAAGACGCCGCACATTGCTTAGGGAACATCTCCTCACGATAAGCAGCTTTAGCCTGCGGGTCGAATATCGAGGACTCATATTTGGCATAGTCGCTAAACTGTGTCGTATTATACGCATATAGCGTCTTGGTTTCTGCTTGCAGGATTTTGCTGGTGTTACCATTACGCCGTGGGCTGCCATTTATGGCAATTACTTTTTTCATCATTCAAGTCCTCCTATTATTATACACAATTAGCGATACAAATATTTCTTCTCCAGCTTTGCCAGGGTTCCGTCCATTTTCAGTTCTGCCAGAACAAAGTTGATGTAGTTCAAAAACTCTTGGTCACCTTTTTGCATGAGTATACCACAGGAATGACGGGTGAAGGGTGCATTCATCAGCGGAGCCGCCAATTTGTCATTCAATTCGATATAACGGGCCGCCTCCACGGTTTCCGTTATCATGATATCGGCGTTGCCCTCTGCCACCTGCCGGGGAATATCGGCATTTTCCTGATGAACAATCAGCTTGGCCTGTTTCAGGTTCGCATGGGCAAATTTTTCATTGGTACCGCCGGGATTAATCATGACGCGCACCTCCGGCCTGTCAATATCGGCAAGGCTTTGATATTTCTTGGCGTCGCTTTTTCGGCACAAAATTGTTTTGCCAAAAGCACCCTCGCCGTACGCATCCGACATGGCCATGGTCTTGGCTCTGGCATAGTTTCTGGAGATACCGCACAGGGCAATATCGAACTTCCCGGCCAACGTATCTGCAGTAAGTGTTGGCCAGCTCGTAGGCACATACTCGATATTCACGCCCAAAGAGTCGGCAATCAGCTGCGATAGTTCGGCATCGATGCCTTCATAAGCACCTATCCGGGGATTTAGATAAGACATTGGAATATAATCACCAGTTGTACCGATACGGATAGTGCCTCTGGCGGCAATGTCTTCCAAATGTCCCGCATAAACCGTTCCCACGGTCAGCAGCATCAGCGTTACCCAACAAAGAAAAACACGAATCTTTCTGTTCATAAAATCATTCCTTTCTCACTAATAATTTTCTCACAATATTGCTATTCGCTCTATTGCATGTTTTTCCCTGTAAAATTATCCAAAAAATTTCGCAAAGCAATACAAAACATCCGTACATCAAAATGGCAGAATGGACTCGGCAACAGCTGCCGTGTCCATTCTGCCAAGAGGCATTCATATTACACTGTACGTCCCTCTATAGGACTGCTTGTATGCTAAATTTGGCAGAACCCATTGCTGCGAACGCCATCATACCCTGAAAAACATTCTGTTCATTCGCTATTCCTCCCGTTAATTTTTTTCGCTCACATTTACGGGAACGCAATCTCTGCGCTTCCAAAATCTCCTATATGTCCATGATCCTCACCGTGAAAGGCTTGTGCGGCATTGCCGAAGACTTTTACTCCCTGAAGAATACCTTTTTCCCCTCGAAGTATGTCGCCGTAGGCTTTGCCTCATGTATCTCTTTCACCGGGCAAGTCAGCACATCCTTATCCACCAAAAGGAAATCGGCATATTTGCCTGCCTTGATGCTGCCCCTTTCATTCTCAAGGAACATCTGTTTTGCGCAGTTGATGGTCATGGCGGTGAGGGCCTGTTCACGGGGCACCAGTTCCTCCGTCCAAATGGGTTATATGCTGTCACTACCAAGGCCAAAGCAGGGCTTGGCGTTATTGTCAGAGCGTTTATTGTCAGTTCGTCACTGCTCTGTCTTTTCGATGAATTGCTTTTGTCATACCCTGCTAATAATTTTCCGGCTCAAAAAGAAGCCTTGCGAGATGAATCCCCTGCTTGCCGCCTAGATTTAAGCCACGAATACAGTAGTGGCAATAAGCTGCAACTTTATCCGTGGAAATACGCGAGCAATGCTCCTCCATCAACCGTCTTTTTTCTTCCTCGGTATGTTCCCCGAACAATCCCTTTGCCCCCTCTACGAAGCGTTTTGGGGCAAGCTTGGCGTTGCGCGGCGGTTGCGGTTGGTAGAGAGAATAGCCGCAAAACCTGGTGTGCTCATGGTTTTCGGCAAACTCCACGATATTGATGTTCATACGCCGCATAAGCTCGCGCACGGCCTCCTGCTCGGCACGGTTCTCCTTGGAACGCCAGCAGTCCTGCACGGTCATCCTTTCGCCATGATAGTTGGGATAAGGAAAGCTGTTATCCTCCAAAATCAATTCCCAAATGGACTGGCGCCGGATTTCTGGATGGCGCTCCTCAAAAATCGCCGAGCAGTTATGGCAAATGGAAACCATCCTACTGCCTGCCGGGAAATCCTCATAATGCGTGACGGATTTCCATTCCTCCCGATACCATTCCGGCATCCGGCCTTCAAACTCCTGCACCTTGTACTTCGCTACACAACAGCGAAGGACTGGCAAAGAAAACCTGTCCCTCACATAGGCCTGTACTTTACGGCTAAGCTCCGGCTCACCTTCGGTAAAAACACAGCCTGCCACGAAAAACCCCTTTTCCATATTGTCCTCCTTATCAAATAACAAAAGCCTGAACGCCAGACTGTATCTGACGCATCTGGACAATGTTGCCCATGCCGCACTTACCCGCCATACACTAAAGGGCAGCCTGGCTGAACAATACCTACTCCTACTCACATTTTATTTTGGATCCCAACTATATCTTACTGACCTATTTCTCTGGCAATATATTTTCCCGTAATACTATCCTTGCTTTCTGCTACCAATTCCGGGGTGCCACAGGCCACTATACGGCCGCCTTTTTCGCCACCTTCGGGCCCCATATCAATCAGGTAATCCCCATTTATGATAACATCCAAATCATGCTCGATGACAATCACGGTCGCACCGGCCCCCACCAAACGGTCAAATACCTGTAGAAGAACCTGTACATCCAATGGATGCAACCCAATTGTCGGCTCATCAAAGATAAAGACCGAATCCTCCTGTGAGCGGCCCATCTCACTGGCAAGCTTCAAGCGTTGGGCTTCACCGCCGGAGAGGGCAGGTGTATCTTCACCCAAGGTCAAATAGCCCAGCCCTAAGTTGTTCAAGGTCGACAGCTTCCCATATATCTTTTTTTGATGAGCAAAGAGAGGCAGTGCCTCCTTTACGGTAAGAGAAAGTATTTCCGGCAAAGTATAGCCACGCTCTACGCCATCTGTCCGCCAGGTGATTTCCTTGACGGCATCGCTATATCGTTGACCGTTACAGTCTGGGCAAGTAATGGTCACATCAGGCAAGAACTGTACATCAAGGGAAATTTGGCCAGTTCCATCACAAGTCGGACAACGGAGCTTACCCGTATTATAGGAAAAGGCCCCTGCCTTCCATTTTTTCTCTTTGGCCATGTCAGTACCGGCATAGAGCTTGCGTAATTCATCGAGCACACCACTGTACGTCGCCACTGTGGAACGGATGTTAATACCGATAGGCGAGGCATCAATCAGATTAGCTCGGCGTATGCCTTCAGCGTTTATGGTCCTGACCTGTGGCGGTAGCTTGTGGCCTTCGGCATTTGCCGCCAGTGCAGGCATCAGGCATTCGAGCACCATAGTGGTCTTGCCCGAACCAGATACACCAGTAACCACCGTCAATCTCCCCTTGGGTATGTCCACCTGCAAAGGTTTTACCGTATGCAGGGAATTCGTTTCCAAATGAATCGTACCAAGGGAGAACATCTCATCCATGGACGCACACTGCCGCAAATTGCGATTTGCCCCACCCCGCATAAAAGGTGCAATCTTAGATACCTTGCTCTTTACTGCCGCCTGAATTTCTCCGGTAAACAACAAATTACCGCCCTCACTGCCAGCCAGTGGGCCAAGCTCAATCAAATAATCGGCATGCTGCAACACATGTACATCATGGTCGACCAAGACTACGGAATTTCCGTCACACAGCAAGCTGTCAATCACATCCAAAAGCCCTTCGATATTGGCCGGATGCAGGCCGATACTCGGCTCATCGAGTACATAAAGCACCCCTGTGGTTTCATTGCGCACCGCTCTGGCCAGCTGCACGCGCTGGCGCTCACCGGTTGACAATGTGCTGCTGGCACGATCAAGGGACAAATACCCCAAGCCTAGCTCCTTCAACCTACGAGCATTATCCAAAAATGATTCGCTGATGCTTTCGGCCATAGGGCGCATTTCCTGGGGCAGGGTATCCGGCACCGCCTTTACCCAGGGAATCAATTCATCCAAGGTCATGGCCGTGGCCTCGGCCAGATTTTTTCCAGCCAATTTTGTTGAACGCACCTTCGCCGACAACCGCGTGCCCTGACATTTCGGGCAGGCAGACTCATGCAGAAATTTTTCGACCCTCTTCATGCCCTTTTCGTCCTTGACCTTCGCCAGCGCATTTTCCACCGTATAAACTGCATTGTAATAGGTAAAATCCATTTCCGCAGCTACATTAGTCTTCTCATTGACATAGAGGATATGTTTTTTCTCGGCGGGACCATGAAAGACAATATCTTTTTCAGCCGGTGTCAAGTCACGGAAGGGTACATCAATCCGCACACCCATTTCTTTAGCAATATCCTTCATCAACGACCACATAAGCGTCTGCCACGGAGCCACTGCTCCTTCTGCAATAGACAGACTTTCGTCCGGCACAAGACTGGCCTCATCAACCGTACGTACAATCCCTGTTCCTGAGCAATGGGGACAGGCCCCTTCTGAGTTAAAGGCCATCGCCTCAGCACCTGGGCCATAAAACTCCTCGCCACACACCGGACATTTAGTGGGCAACATTAACGCCACATCCATATTAGGTGGGCAAAGATGTCCATTAGGACAGGTATGATTGCCCAAACGGGAGAACAACAGGCGCAGACTGTTCAATAGTTCTGAAGCCGTACCAAAGGTACTGCGCACTCCGGGAATCCCCGGCCGCTGATGGAGAGCCAGCGCCGCCGGTACATGACGAATTTCTTCCACATCGGCTTTGCCGGCCTGCGTGATGCGGCGACGCGTATAAGTAGACAGTGCCTCCAGATAACGACGTGAACCCTCCGCGTACAAGGTGCCAAGCGCCAAAGAGGATTTCCCCGAGCCAGATACCCCGGCAATAGCCACCAACTTCCCCAAGGGGATATCCACATCAATATTTTTCAGATTATGTACGCGAGCACCCCTAACTATGATATTTTTAGGGTGTTCCTTATTGTCCATTTACAGCCCTCCACTTTTACAGCATCTCAACCACAACCAGGTACTTTCAAGCTTAATCAGCTAGCAAGGCCTTGCCCAATTCATAAGCCGCCGCACATTGCTTAGGGAACATCTCATCACGATAAGCAGCTTTAGCCTTCGGGTCGAATATCGAGGACTCATATTTGGCATAGTCGCTAAACTGTGTTGTATTATACGCATATAGCGTCTTGGTTTCCGCTTGCAGGATTTTGCTGGCAAAACCTTCATGAACAGCAAATTTTTCCCGCATACCAAACTGTTTAACATGTTCCTCGGTCATATTCATGGTGTAAATAAACGCATTTGGTAACGACTTTGGAAAAACGGTTGGGATTTCATTGCTGTAAATGTAATTGGAAAACAGCAGCCTCTCGATAAATGCACTCATTCCAGAAGAAAGATTCATAAAATAAACGGGTACGCCCATAATCAAAGCATCTGCTTCCTTAATGCACTCGATAATTGGCGTTAAATCATCCTTCATTGCGCAGGTACCATGCTCCTTGTCCTTGCGTTTGCAATAAAAGCAGCTGATACAGCCTTTGAAGTTCAGACTATAAAGATTGATCAGCTCGGTTTCCGCACCAGCTTCCTGCGCTCCTTTTAAGGCCTGGTGCAATAGCTCTGCCGTGTTACCATTACGCCGTGGACTACCATTAATGGCAATTACTTTTTTCATCATTCAAGCCCTCCTATTTTCATACACAAATACCTGGGTATCCTTTTCGACACCAACTAAAAATTACATGCTATGCTAAAAAATAGCCTGACAAAGTCACACACCTTGTCAGGCCACTATGGGAATTCGAATAACTTCAGTGAGACTCTATAGCTCCCACTGACTTACTATCATTTTACAAGCCCTTGGCAAAATCTCTGATTTCATTCAATTTTGCTTCGGATTTGTTTTCCTCACCTGCAGCGGTAAGAATACCAGCTACTTCAATCTTGGCATAGGCCATATAATCCTTAAACTGGGCAATGGAGCCATCGTGAGTTCCCGGGGAACCGGAGGAAAGCATCAGCACGCATTTCTTGGCCTTTTGTGGCTTGCCGATGCAATATACCCGCTGAATGGCTGCCTGCATCTGGGCCGTCATGGTGAAATAATACACTGGGGAAGCGAAAACAATCAGGTCTGCCTCTTTATAGGCCGGCAGCAGCTTCTCAAAATCATCCTTCTGAATGCAATTTCCCTCACCCTTGGTGTGGCAGTACTCACAGCCCATACAGCCACCGATTTTCATCTTGCCTACATGGTATTCTTCTACCTGATGGCCTGCTGCCTCAGCCCCCTCGCGAAAGGCCTGTACCATGGCTGCTGTGTTCATTTTTCTTGGACTGCCGTTAAAAATTGCAATTTTCATTTAAAGTACCTCCTAAACATAATACACACCACTAACACACTCTTTTTAGCCTTTACCGCTTTAAGCCACTATCCTCATAGGCAAAGGCCGAGCCTACACCGAAGTGAATAATCCACTCCGGACGTTCCTCAATAGGAATCCAATAGCCATAGGCCTTGCCAAAGGCTCCCTCGTAGGTAATTGCCACCGTCTCCTTGCTGTCAGCCGCCTTATTGCACAAGCAGCCCTTGTGCTGCTCCGGCTTACCAATAGAGGAGCATTTGATCCCCGGCTTTAAGCCAAATTCCGCTGCTTTTTTATTTACAGCAATGATTTCTCTGTCCTTCTTAATCACCATAACTGCTTCGGGAAAACCATTCCACATTACATGAAAGGCCTTAATTAATTCTTCATCATTCATCATCTTATTAACTCTCCTTATGCCTTATTAAATTTATCTTTGCCCTGCTTACAAACAGGACATTTCCAATCAGCAGGCAAATCCTCAAAGGCCGTCCCTGCCGGGATGCCGTGTTCCGGATCACCTACAGATGGGTCGTAAACGGCCCCACATATTGAACACACATATTTACCAGTAGCCTGCTGCTCCCCATAATTCATTTCTGGTGGGATAGGCGCAGGCATATTAGTCAGGTCAACGATTTTTTTATTATCCAGATTTTCATAACCTAATGGTGTATGGGTTGACAGGTACACTGTTTGGTGATTTTCAATAAAGGCACGAACCTTATTCAAGGTATCCCTAGCCGCCACCTTGTCCTCAGTAGCTACGGACAGCTTGTTGCAGTACAGTGCTTCGTCAGTATAGGTCACATCACCGTGGATGATATAATGAAGGCCCTCATTCTCAACGATAATAATGCTATTGCCCGTAGTATGCCCCGGCGCAAAAACATAATATACACCATCGGCAATTTTTTGGCATTTATCGAAGTTCTCATAAGCACCATCGGTAAAGTCCACCCGAACTACATTATCTCCCTTTAGTTCCATGGCATCTGCCTCGATACGGGAAATAAAAATTTTGGCATTAGGAAAACTGCGAAGCTCGCCGGTATGGTCTGGATGCTTGTGGGTAATGAGGATTTTAGTAACCTGTTCCTTTTTATACCCCAACTTGGATAGGGCCGTCACATAATCATCAATTCTTGAGCCAAGGTAGATTGGTGCATTCAAATCCACCGCCATATCCGGTTGCTCCAAAGGCATTCCGGTATCCACCAAAATCACTTCATCTCCAGTGTCAATGAGGAAATTCTGTAAGGTACTGCGATATTTCACATCCTTGTCAAACTTGTCCTCGCCCTCCTCCAGCCCCATTGCAAAGGGCTGGGTCATGAAGCCATTCTCATAAAGTTTTACTGCCTTGATTTCCATGCGTTCACTACTCCCTTCAATTGCTATACACACATACTAAAAAAATTCACTTTATGATATTACTACGCCTTTTCCAACCCAAAATAAACATTGCTGTTCCACAACTCACAGCTTCAGAAAAAGAAGACCTCACTTCTATAATATTAGCAGTGTTTTATGACCTATATGTGAACTTTTCAAATAAGATTTTGGAATATTAGTTTATAACGCCATTGTTCAAATTTTTCTTCTTTAGAAGAAAAATCTTCCAATTAGCGTTTCAACGAGGTGGGAGATATGCTCACCACCTGTTGAAGTTTGTTTTCACCCCCACCTAAAGAGGAGGGGGACATCTTCACCTCGTTATAATTCCGAAAAATCCATATCGATAGCCACCTGCAACGCGTAATCAGAAAATTCCCGTTGAACTTGTCCTAACAATGATTTTTTCCCGGGAGTTTTCTTCGCCCATCTTCACTACTGCATCTCCATTCATCTCACTAATATTCTACTTGACATTCCAAACAGGATCAAAGGAGAATCTCCGGCTCCAGTCGGTCATTTTTAAAGGCTTCTATAAAGCCCTTCATAAATTCCTTTACCTCTGAGCTTGTTACAGAAATAGCCTGCTTTGGGCAACGATTGATACAGCCGTAGCATCCAATACAAGCTTCAAGATTAAAGGTTTTATTCTCTATATCTATAGCATCCGCTGGACAATTACGAACGCATGTCTTGCATTTAATGCAAGCATCCGAAATCTTCTTCCCTCTGAATTCTATCGGGAAGCAGTATGGCTCTTTGTTTTGTTCCCTAAACTCAATATATTTATTAAACTGCTCTGATGATGACCAATTCGTAACCGGCTGGTTATGAAGTTCATAATCTCCAGCCAATATTTTTTCATAGGCCTTACACCCAAAATCCACCATTATTGCCTCATCCTTTGCATCAGGACGGCCGGAACCACATTCCGGTGCCATGGTATGCTGTGCCACAAAGGCCCCCAAGGCACAAACGCGAAAGCCACTATTTTCTGCTCTCTCTTTCATTTCGTTAAGAGCTACACCATAATATGCATTACCAAAGGATATAACCCCGATAAACGGTGTTTCATTTCCTTTCAAACACCCAAATAATTCCTCTGCTTTTGTAAAAAGCATACCGGCAGACAATGAGCCATAAATTACCAAATCATCTTTATCAAAGACATACTGTTGTTTTCTTGCTGCAGAAGGTAAAAGATTATAGTTCTTTACCGGTATCCCCTGTATTCCCGAAGCTACCTTGCGGACGATTTTTTCTGTAGAGCCACTGGGGCTAAAGTGTACAATATGGATACATTTGATTTTGTTTTCGCTCATAATGACTCTCCTTCACTTTTGAAAAACTTGTGGCGAATCGTACTTTGTACCATCCAATTCTAGTTACTATCCTAGCTAACTAATATATTATATATCACAAACATGACCTCAATATGACCTTTAGTTGTTTTCTTACAATCTTCGTATACAAAATTTTATTCTGAAGATATAAGTGGCAAACTACTTTTGCTACTATCAAGAGGCAAAAGCACAATCATCTCTGTCCCCTTGCCTGGCTGGCTTTGGCAAGAAATCTGTCCCCCCAGCAGCTCAAGAATACGCTTGACGATAGAAAGTCCCAATCCATGACCCTTCTCCTGATGTGATTCATCACATTGATAAAACCGCTCAAAAATATGGGCCTGCTTATCCTCAGGAATGCCAATACCCTCATCCCCAATGCGTACACATACATAATTAGGTGTAGACTCGCCCGTAACATGAATTGTACTTCCCTTTACCGAATACTTAATTGCATTGTCGATAAGGTTTAACCATACCTGCTTAGTCATATCCGAATCACTTTTAACATGCATGGCAGGCAAATCCATAGCAAAGGAAATTTCCTTGTCTTCCCAACGGTCAGCCAGTAGAATTACACACTGCCTTATCTGTTCATCTACGTCAATGTCCTCATGATGCATGACAATGGCCTGAGCATCCAGCCGGGATAGCCGCAGAAGATTTTCTGCCAATCTGGACAGACGCAAGGCCTCCTCATGCACTAAGGATGTGTACTCACGTCGTTCCTCCTCTGACAAGCCATTCTCCAACAGAATTTCGGAAAACCCTACAATAGAGGCTAACGGCGTTTTAAATTCATGAGAAACGCTACCCGTAAAGCCTTTTTGCATGTGGTCAATGCTTTGCAGCTCCTTGGCCATACGATTGAAATTATCAATGAGCATATAGCCTTCCTCTATACCAATAAATCTACCAGGCTTCGGCACCTGCACATCGAAATCACCTTTAGAAATGCGTTCGGCAGCTTGTACTACAGCTTGAGCGGGACTTATATAACATCCGGTTTCCCAAGCCAATAGTAATGCGCTGGAAATTAGCGTAAACAGACTGCAAATGATTAATGCCACTGGTAACTCCAGCTCCAGGCCTACAACCTCGTCCAAAAAATACACAAATATACTGGATACCCCACAACAAAAAGCCAGGGTCAGCAAGGTGGACAAGCTGTGATAAAGACGAAGAGGCAAAATGATTTTTCCATTTTCTGCATTTTTTCGCCATAAACTCATAGGGACTACTCCTTAAACACCGCTTTATACCCCAGTCCACGAACCGTTTCAATAACAAAATCAGGATGATCAGTAAACCGATGACGCAATTTTTTGATGTGGGCATCCACATTACGACTATCCGTTTCCTTGTCTACGCCCCAAATCTCATCCAAAAGCTCCTGACGAGTAAATATCCTGCCCGGCTGATTTAGCAATTTAAACAACAGATAAAACTCCTTAGGTGGCAAAATATCCACCTGTTCTCCTGTCTGTACCGTCAATGAACTATAATCCAGCACAGTACCACGAATTGTTAAGTGTTTTTCACTCATTAGTTGGGCCCGGCGTAACAATGCCTCCACCCTCAGTAAAAGCTCCCGCAGCTTGATAGGCTTTACCATATAATCATCTGTGCCAGCCCGAAAGCCCTTTTCCATATCCTCCATCTGCCCTTTAGCTGTAATAATAAGAATAGGCAAGGTCATCTTTGCCCCCCGCAGGGCAGAGGTTAGCTCCAAGCCATCCATTCGGGGCATCATAACATCACTGATAATCAAATCAATGTGCTCCTTCTCTATAATATCCAAGGCCTCCTGGCCATCAAAGGCTGGAAAGACCTGATACTGGGCCTGCTTTAGCTTGGTGCATATCATACGATTGAGATTTTTATCATCCTCAGCCACTAATATAGAAAACATATACCGCCCTCCACCACATTGAAAATACTTTTGATTAGAATTATAATCACCGTATGTGACTTCAATATGACTTTTCCTATCCAATTTTTCTAACAAATTCGTGACATACTGCCATTTATCCTGCATGAAAAAATATTTACCCCCACGCTAACGGATGCTAAGTCTCCCTCCTCTTAGGTGAGGGAAAAACACCCGTAAGCTCTGGATTAATTCGGCTGCATTCAGTGGCGTATAAAGCTCCCACTGAATAAGTCTCATTTAATAAATCGCCATTTTTGCGCAATAGGGTTATAATAGGAGCAATGATATGTGTAAATAATAGGAGAATTGCCTTATGTATTCAGTGAATTATCAAAAAAATTTTATTACTGTGGCGGATTTTAAAGGAAAATACCAGAACCGGGAAAAGTTTCTGGCCTACTGTAAGGAATGCCCCAGATACGACAATACCTGGTCCTGCCCGCCCCTTGCCTTTGATGTAAACGAATACTTGGATAAGTATACCTATGTCTATGTGGTCTGTGCCAAAATAACCCTAAAGGAGCAAATCATTCGTGAAGCAGATACACCAGACAAGGTAAAGGATATGGGCTGGAAAATTTTATGTGAGGTAAAAGCAAAGCTGGAGGAACAGCTCCGCGGCATGGAAGAATTAGTGCCGGACAGCATCTCCCTGTCCTCCGGAGGCTGCAATAATTGTGAGGTATGCACCAGAAGGGAAGGTATTCCCTGCCGCCTGCCCGACAAAATGCGCTATTCCATGGATGCCTTTGGCTTCGACCTTACAGCTATTACCAAGGACCTGTTTGATATTGATATTCAGTGGTGCAAAGATAGTCTGCCAAAATATTTTACCCTAATCCACGGTCTGCTGACTAAAAATGCTGTAGCTGAAGAGCTGTGGTTTTTGCCTAATAAATAACTTTGTTTATTGTAGTGAATCCAAAGGATGCAGATGAGCTTTCCCCTTGGCAATCATACGTAGTACACTGGCCAGCTTTTCAAATTCAATATTGACCGTTCAACTCCAATAAAATGAGTTTTCCTTAAATAAAAGGAATTGTCATAAATAAAAACTCCTTTGCCGCTTGAACGTAATGCGACAAAGGAGCTGCTGATTCCTGCTAGTATTTATATTCCATAACATTATCAGCAGGGAATCACCAAACCATTTTCCTTGGCTATTTCCCTTACTCTTTCCACAGTAAGATCATTATCTTCTGCAATATCCGACAGCACCTGATTATCTATCGGCAGATTACGCCTTATATAACGGTTCAGGGTTTTTATTGTAGTCTTAATGCGTCCCTGCTCTATGCCTTTTCTCTCAATGCCTTCACTTAAATTGCACATTTCACTCACGCCCCTTTCCAATTCAGGAGTTATCTCAATATCAAATTCATCGGTTAATATCTGCCGCTTTTCCTGTTTGGTGAGGTAGTTGTCCACCATCATCATATTTAAGAGCCGCAGCAGGCCGGTAAGCTCTGTGTACTTCTTGTTGCCCAGGCAAATCATCACCACATTTAGAAGGTCATAATGATGACGGTCAGCTTGGACACTGCCCACAATATTTTTTTCTGTCATGTGGTAGCTGGTAATACTATATTCTGTCTTTTGCGTAGGATTTACGCACACCCAGATAGAATACACCTTCTGTATCTTACCATAGCCGGATTTTACAAACACCGTGCCATACTGGCTGGAAATCAAACGACTGCAATAGTATACGCCCCGTTTCAGCAAGGGATAGCCAGGATTATAGTCGTTTTGTGCCTCAAGGTTTATGATGAGCTTGATTTCGTCGCCCGTGTCCGGTGCGGTCACCGTAAAGCGGATATCAAAGGTCACTGTGGATTCGCTCTCGTTCTTGTCTTCATTCTGCAAGGCTTCAATGCGCGTCACTTCGCCCTGCGGATTGACCAGTACCGCGCCAACTTCCGGCTTTCCATGAATGTAGCGAATAATCTCTTTTATCGGCGTGTCCTTAAATTCCTCCACACAGGTTTTCATAATATAGGCGGCAATGCCCTGCTCGGATAATACATCTCGACAGGCAGCGTCGTATAATTTCTTGATTTTATCGTTATAATCCATGTCTTGCCTCCACTTATTATCCTTATTTTACAGGATATACACCGATAATTCAATATTGACCAGTCAAATTGAACGTCCAACGACAATAAAAAAGGTGACTGAATATCCAGCCACCAGTTTTTTGCTTCTTTATTTACCAGATTTCCTTCATCCAATTCCGGTAATTTTCTCCCATGAATTTTATTACCAGATCCAGCATGCCATATATTTCGTCTCCAAGGGTTTCAAAATCCTTTTCCTTCTGGCCTGGAGTTGTCAGGCATACATCCATGAGCAGGGCACCGTTGCTGTCAAAAAACAGCTTGAAGGGCTTGTAATTCGTATTCTGGGTGTTGGCCATATTTAAAACCTTAGTCTCATTTTCCTTTGTCCGTGCATTATTTAATACCAGCACCCGTATTACGGAAAAGGCTGTATCATCCAAAATTACCAATGTAGGAAGCTGCTGGCCCTCCACCACTATATTAGAGCGGAACACTACTGTATTATGCTCATCCTCAGGCAGCTCCTCCACCTTAAATACCTTAATCTCCTTCTCATCAAGATACTTTTTAAAAACTTTTGCTTTGGTATTCATAAAAAACTCCTTTGTAAATAATTTTTCCAATTATACATTCGACTAAAATTACTTTTATCCTTTTTCAAAAAAATCCGCCTGTCAATTTTTTGACCGACAAGCGGATTTTTCACTGTTCTTTTTACATATTGTTCAACATCAGATGACCTTTTAGAAGGTATAAACTGTGCTTATGCTGCCCATTACGCCCTG
>NZ_CAMYWM010000023.1 GCF_947302755.1 uncultured Anaerovibrio sp. | reverse complement strand
CCTCCGGTGGCGAGCTGTCCCGTATAGCCCTGTCCATCAAGGCAGTTACCGCCTTTAGGGATGATTCGCCGGCCAGTATGATTTTTGATGAAATAGATACGGGTATCGGCGGCCGGACGGCCCAGATGGTGGCGGAGCGTATCGCCATGGTGGCTGCTGACAAGCAGGTGCTGTGTATTACCCATTTGCCCCAGATTGCCTGCATGGCCGATGTTCATCTGTATATTAACAAGCAGGTTATCAAGGGAAAGACCTATACCTCCGTGCGGCCCCTTACTGATGGGGAACGGGTCAATGAAATAGCCCGGATGGCCTCCGGCGTGGATGTTTCGGCGGCATCCTTGGATAATGCCCGGGAAATGCTGGCCAATGCCGGCATAAAAAAGCAGCAATATGCCAGCCGATAGGCTGGTACCCTCAGTCATTGGGTGACAGCACCCCTTACCGGCGCAGCTGGCTCCTTTCCTTCCCTTCACGGGGACTCAATAGGATGAAGCGGTTGGTAAGAGGAGATCAGGAAAATAAAAGGTATGTATACTAACTTTTGTGGAGGCGTTTCATGTACGAGGATTTGATGGAGATAAAGGAAGCAGGAGAAGATATATTTGACGGCAAGCTGCTTCATGTAAAAAAGGACAGGGTTAAGCTGCCCAATGGTGACACTGCCTATCGGGAATGGATAAAGCATCCCGGTGCTGCGGCAGTAATCCCCCTGACGGAGGATGGACAAATTATTTTGGTACGCCAGTACCGTTACCCCATTGATGAAGTAACTCTGGAAATTCCGGCAGGGAAGCTGGATATGCCCGGGGAAGACCCCTTGGAGTGTGCCAGGCGTGAGCTTAGCGAGGAAACGGGCTATACCGCCAGGGAGTACAAATTCTTCACCAAGCTGGCCACCTGTGTAGGCTTTTGCAACGAGGTAATTTATATCTATGCTGCCAGAGGGCTGGAGCCAGGCAAGCAGCATACAGATGAGGATGAATTTATTAATGTGGTTAAGCTGCCCCTTAGGGAGGCTGTGGCAATGGTGGAGGATGGCCGCATAAATGACGCCAAATCCGTAACCGCCATTTTAATGCTGGACCGCATGCTGAATAAATAGATGGAGGCTTTATGTTTGATTTTAATTTGATGACCTTTATTGCCGGATTGCCCGGTTTATTGCTGGCGTTGGTTCTGCACGAATACGCCCACGCCCGGGTGGCGGTGGCTATGGGGGATTTTACCCCAAAGCTGACGGGACGCCTTACCCTCAATCCCTTATCCCATATTGACCCCATTGGCTTTATTATGCTGATGGTAGCTCATTTTGGCTGGGCCAAGCCAGTTATGGTAAATCCGAGAAACTTTAAGGATATGAAGCAGGGCAATATTCTGGTGGCCCTGGCCGGTCCCGCAGCCAATTTTCTGGTGGCCTTTATCGCATTGGCCGCCATCATGGTTATGTATAAAATGGGCATCAGGATGACGCTGGGGGTAAAGACGGTTTTCTCCATGATTGTCCTCTATAATATTAACTTTGGGATTTTCAATCTCATTCCTCTGCCGCCCTTGGATGGCTCCAAGATTTTATTGGAGTTTCTCCCCGGTGACCTGGCCTACAGGTACATGGGGATAGAACGTTATTCCTTTATCATTCTCATAGTAATGATGATGACACCCATACTTGGCAGCATTTTGATACCATTATCCAGCTTAATATTGACTGCCTTTGAAACAATATTAAATATATTTATTTAACTGAGAGGGGTTTATATACAAATGGAAAAGATTATTTTAACTGGAGACCGCCCAACCGGCAGACTCCATATTGGTCATTATGTGGGTTCCCTGAAGCGTCGGGTGGAGCTCCAGAATTCCGGTGAATTTGATAAGATTTATATTATGATTGCCGACGTCCAGGCCTTGACCGATAATTTTGAAAATCCGGACAAGGTGCGTCAGAACATTCTTGAGGTGGCCCTTGACTACTTATCTGTTGGTCTTGATCCTGCCAAATCCACCCTGTTCATTCAGTCCCAGGTGCCTCAGCTTACGGAGCTTACCACCTATTATATGAATTTGGTTTCGGTTGCCCGGGTGGAGCGCAATCCTACGGTAAAGGCGGAAATTCAGCAGAAGAACTTTGAAAAAAGCATTCCGGTGGGCTTCTTTACCTATCCTATCAGCCAGGCCTCGGATATTACGGCCTTTAAGGCAACCCTGGTGCCCGTGGGTGAGGACCAGCTGCCGATGCTGGAGCAGACCAAGGAAATCGTTCGCCGCTTCAACATGATATATGGCGGTGAGGCCCTGGTGGAGCCGGACATTATGCTGCCGGAAAATGAGACCTGCCGTCGCCTCCCTGGTACTGATGGCAAGGCCAAGATGTCCAAATCCATCGGCAACTGCATTTATCTTTCTGATGATGCGGAAACCGTTCGCAAGAAGGTTATGGATATGTACACTGACCCAGCCCATATCAAGGTTTCTGACCCGGGCCATGTGGAGGGTAATGCTGTATTTACTTATCTTGATGCCTTCAGCAAGCCGGAGCACTTTGAGAAGTATCTTCCTGAGTACAAAAATCTGGATGCGCTGAAGGATCACTACACCCGTGGCGGTCTTGGTGATGTAAAAATCAAGAAGTTCCTGAACAGCATTCTGCAGGAGGAGCTGGAGCCAATTCGGGCCCGCCGCAAGGAATATGAAAAGGATATTGCCGGTGTATATGAAATTCTGAAGAAGGGGAGCGCAGAGGCCAGACAGGTGGCTGAACATACGCTTCAGGATGTGCGCAATGCCATGAAGATAAATTATTTCTCCGATGAAGAGCTTATTAAATCCCAAAGAGAAAAATACAATGGCTGACCGTTCAATGAAAAGGGCACTCTTTAGAGGGTGCCCTTTTTCCAAGGGCTGTAGAATTTTTCGCCAAGGGCTGTAATATAGAAAAAAAGGAATTTTTTTTTCTGTGTCGAATTGTTGTACATATATGTAGGTAGGAGGTTTTTTACTATGGAAGATATTAAACTGGAAATAAATCAGAAGGATAACTGGGGTGTAATATCGTTAGCCGGCCGCTTGGACAGAGTTAATGCCGACGAGGTTTATGCCAGTGGGGAAAAGGAAATGTCCAGCCATGAAAAGCTGGCTGTAGAGCTGACCGGCCTGGAGTATATTTCCAGTGCTGGTATCCGGGTGCTGCTCAGGCTGGCCAAAAAAGCCAAGGCGGAGAATAAGAGCTTTGCCTTGTGCGGAGCTGCAGGCTTTGTTAAGGAGGTTTTGGAGGATTCCAATCTGGATATGCTGGTTACCATGCTGGATTCTGCCAGCCAGCTGTCATAATCATAATGGGGTATTGGACTATTTAGCTATTTATGGTTAATTTTTTAGGTGGATAAAATTTTGAAGGAAGGTGCCTATGAAACTGGAAATTAAACGCAGGGTATTATTTTTGATGGGCACCTCCGGACTGATAACCTCCCTGTTATTGGGGGGAATGATTTGCTGGGGCTTAAATTCTGCCGAGGATACCTTAAATAAACAGTCGAAAATGATGGCCTTGGGCCTCAGTGAGGAAGCTACGGTGTTTGCCGAGGAGCAGACCAGGAAGCTGATGGAGGGTGTTGTCCGAATAAAGGCTAATCACATTTATTCCCTTTTGTGCGAGATGGAGGGGGATGTGCTGATTTTAGCCAATAAAATGACTGAAATGTCCAAATATCCTGTGGATTATACCGGACCAATGCCCAAGGACCCCCGCTTTGAACCGGTGTATAGCGGTGAGCTCTACTATTTGGCCGGTCCATCTACCCAGGGAGCTCAGGCGGCAATGGGCCGGGCGGCCCACCTGTCAGAGTCCCTGCTTCTATTGGGGAAAAACACCCCGGTTTTTCCGTTGCTGTTTTACGTGGGCTCCAAGGAGGGCTGGAGTCTGCGCATGGATTTTTTGGCCGATGACCATGAACAGATAAATTTGCCTGCCTCCGCCATGCTGCCCTCCTATGATGCCAAGGAGCGTACCTGGTATAAATTGGGAGAAAAAAACCGGGAGAAGGATAAGCCTGTATATGTTCCCCTGTATACCTCGGCTGGTGGGGCACCCTTATTATCCATGGCCATGCCCTATGAGGATAAGGCTGGAGTAGCCGGCGTTGTGGGAATTTCTGTATCATCAGCTGTGATTTTTCAAATGCTCCAATCTGATATCGTAGATGAAAATGAGATTTGCTTTGCCTTAAATCCCCAGGGCCAAATTGTATTCTCGTCCCGTAAAGCCGGGGTATTGGCCCCTGACCGGCCCAATTTTGATTTGCGCCAGACCTCAGATGAACAGCTGGCTGAGGCCGCCCGCCTAATGGCTGCCGGTCAAAATGGATCCATGGTGGTGGGGGTAGACGGAGAACAATACTATTTGGTATTTGCTCCCATCGGCGATCGGGGCTGGAGCCTGGGTGAGCTGGTGGAGGTAAATGAGATACGGGAACCGGCCAAAAATATTGGAGTGGTGGTCCAGCGGGAAATGAAGGCAATTGAAAATTCCCTGGCCCCAAGGTTCAATAATATTAAAACCATCGCCCTCTGCGGCTTCGGTCTGTTTTTGCTGGTTATCATTCCGGTAGGAATTAGGCTGGCGGCCCATTTTTCCCGTCCTATACGGACCTTGTCCGAAGGTGTAAGCCGTATTACCGCCGGCAATTTTGATGAAAAATTGACCATTTCCACCGGAGATGAAACGGAGCTTCTGGCTGGGCAATTTAACAATATGACCCGGGAGCTGAAGCAATATATGGAGGATTTGACCAAGGTTACGGAGGAACAGGCCAAGGTGACGGCCGGCCTTGATATTGCCACCAAAATGCAGCAGGGCCTGCTGCCGGAGGAAACCATAGAAGCTTCCCAGGTAACGGTCAGCGGCTCCATGAAAACGGCCATTGAGGTGGGCGGTGATTTTTATGATTACTATTTCCTTGATGACAGGCATTTGGCCATAACGGTTGCGGATGTGTCGGACAAGGGCATACCTTCAGCTATTTTTATGGTGGTGGCCAAGACTATTCTGAAAAACTGTTTGTCGATTTTTCACGGTGAAGGGCTGGGCAAAGCCGTGGCCATAGCCAATGACCAGCTGGTGGAGGTAAACAATGAAGGCCTGTTTGTAACGGTTTGGGCCGGAATTTTGGATCTTGATACCGGTCAATTGACCTATGTTAATGCCGGCCACAATCCGCCGGTAATGTGTAAAAATGGTGAGGTAGTTACCCTGCCAAAGGAGAAAAATCCCATGCTTGGGGTGATGGAAGGTATTCCCTTCCGCCAGCAAAGCATTATAATGGACGCCAATGACCTGTTGTTTTTGTATACCGATGGGGTTACTGAAGCCATGAATGACCACAAGGAAATGTTTACCATGGACCGCATGAAGCAGTCGTTGCTGTCCATGGAAGAGCTGTCACCGGTCCAGTGCATTGCCACCATAGAAACGGCTGTGGAACAGTTTGTGGGGGCTGCTCCCCGGTCAGATGACATTACCATGGTGGTTGTAAGATACCAGGGTAAAAAGGGTGATGGTATTGATAAAGCTTAGTATAAAACGAAGATTGCTTCTTTTGATGGTGTTGGGCAGTGTCCTAAGCTTTGTGTTCCTAGGTTCACCATTGCTGTATGGCATGTATGGATTGTGGGATACCATCAGTGAAACCCGGGAAAAGCTGACGGTGGTGGTTACCGATTATTCCCGGGATTTTGCCAGGGAACAGGCCCAGGAGCGGATTGTCAATGAGGCGGAGATTTTATCCCAAACTGCGGGAGATGAAGCCAATAATATTAAAGCCGATGTACAATTGCTGTCTGATGAGCTGACGGAAATATTGCAGAACCGGCAGAACTATTCACCAAGAATGCTGCCCAGGGCCTCGGACCGGGACATAGCCAACGGTAAGCCCTATGTTCACTACAGTCCCGCATTGGAGGCGGAAGGGATTACTCCCGCCATTGAGCAGGAAATCGGCATCGTGTCAAATATTGTTGAAACCATGGAAATATTAGGCCAGTATTATGTGCGGATATATATTGGTTCCCAGCATGGCTATACCCTCTTTCTGGATAATTGGGAGGAGTCCGGTGACATGTCTTTGTTGCGCCGCGAACAGTGGCGCACCACCTATGATGCCCGTAAACGGGATTGGTACAGGCTGGGTCTGTCCACCTCGGCTCCGGCCTTTACCGATGTTTACAACAGTATAAGCGGCGAAAAGATTTTTTCCTGTGTAATGCCCTATTATGATAATCAGGGAGTGGCCGGCATAATCGGGGTGGATTGTCTGCCTAAGAATTTCTTTTGGCAGGCGGAGCGGGGAAAAAACATTGATATATTTATTATCAACAAAAAGGGGAAATTGCTGCTGAATACTATGCCGGAGGATTTTTTTTATATTGCCAATGGTGATGACCTGCGGAAAAGCAATGTTGCCAGCCTGGCCTATGTCAGCAAGCGCATGACCCAGGGCAATTCCGGTTATCATAAAATGTATATAAACGGCAAGGAATATTATCTTTCCTATGCTCCCATCAAGGAAACCAACTGGAGCATGGGCATGCTGCTGGATAATGACCAGGTTATGCAGGATGCTGCTGTGGCCCAAAAGCAAATGATCGAGCTCATGGATAATTTTTATACGGCCTTTATCCGGCTATTCGGGTTAATCGTTTTATTATTTGTGTTTGCCCTGCTACTGGTGTTCAGCATTATAATTTATGGTATTAATTGGGCGGCAGACCGCTTTTATAAGCCAATCCGGTCCCTGATGTCAGGGGCGAAGGAAATTGCTCAGGGCAATTTCCGGCATAAGATTTCCGTTCAGACCGGGGATGAATGGGAAAATCTGGCCGCTAACTTCAATACCATGACTGATGAGTTGGAGCAATATTCCCGGGAAATTGCCTTCCGGGCCAAGGAAAAAAGCCGTATAGAGGCGGAACTGTCCGTGGCCAACCACATACAGAGCAGTCTGCTGCCGGCTCCCCTGGAAACCCAGTCTGCCTTTCAATTGGCGGCTGATATGAAGCCGGCCAGGGAAATCGGCGGAGATTTTTATGATTATTACTTAATCGGCAATAATCAGCTGGTAATAACCATTGGTGATGTATCAGAAAAGGGTATACCGGCGGCCCTGTTTATGGCCGCTGCCAAAACCGTGCTGAAAAACTATATATCCGTGGCGGTACAAAAGAATATGAGTCTGGCCCAGGCCGTTGCCATGGCCAACAGTCAGCTTACCGCCGCCAACCGGGAGTGCTTTTTCGTAACCGTATTTGCCGGTTTATTGAATATTTCTACCGGAGAGCTGATCTATGTCAATGCCGGCCATAATCAACCAATTATATTAGAGGATAACCATATTTTCAGCCTGCCACGGCAGTCGAAAAATATTGTTCTGGGGGTCATGGAGGAGGCTTCCTATGAGGAAACCGCTGCCAGACTTAAGCCGGGGGCGACCATCGTGTGCTACACCGATGGCGTTACCGATGCCGTTAATCCTTCCAAGGAAAAATTTTCGATAAAGCGCCTGGAGGAGCTGCTGGGGAAGCTGGGCAACAATACTTCACCCCAAGGAATTATTGAGGCGGTGGAACAGGCCGTATTACAGCACGTGACGGGGAATGGTACTGCCTTGGAACAATCCGATGACATAACCATGCTGGTATTGAACCTATTAGGAAGTGATGATGTGGAAGAAAAAAAGATTATTGTTCCGGCCCAGGTGAATGAATTGCTGAGAGTCAACGAGTTTATCAATGAATTATTCAGTGAAGCCCTTTGTTCAGAACGGGCTAAAAATCAGCTTCTTTTAGTGGTGGAGGAAATCTTTGTCAATATAGCGGAATATGCTTACAAGGACAAGAACGCTGTGGCTGTCATCAAGGGCAAGCTATTCGGCGATCCACCGGAAATCCAGCTGTCCTTTATCGATGAGGGAATTCCATATAATCCTTTGGAGAAGACTGATCCCAATCTGGATGTTGATTTGGATGACCGGCCAATTGGCGGTCTGGGTATTTTTTTGGTAAAGAAAAAAGTGGACGATATAACCTATGAACGGAAGGACAATAAGAATATACTTACCATCCGTAAAAAAATGATTTGACCCTGTCAAGTTTCATAACATGTAAAGACGCCCATTTTTACGCAGCGTACAATGCCCAAATTCTCTTTATTAATTATTTAATAGAAGCACTGACCTGTGGCAGGATAATAAATTGACAGATGATGAGCTGGATTACGCTGCCGCGGCCGGTAATGCCAATATCCAGGGCCGAAGCAGCAATAAAGGTGGACTTAATGATTTTTGAGATATAGGTATATGATAGTTGTATAGCCGCATAAAGGCTCCCCTTCGGTCATATAACTATTTTTTTGTTTCAAATTATCCCCGAAAGGAATAAAATGTTATTAACGAATCGATTTTGTGGTTCATAATATTAATATGGTGGTGGTAGTGTGCGAAGGGGAATTTGGTGGTTAACAGTCATGGCTTTTATGCTTAATATTACGGTACCGGTGTGCAGCGGGGCTGCAGTCTCACAGGAGCTGCGGGCCGATGCTCAATCAGGGGCAGGTAACCATATAGCCGGTCATCAGGCTGTACCAATAGCCTGGCAGGACTATTTTATTAATTCCCTGCCGGAGAAATACTCCTACGATAATTTCCTGGCTGATATGGAAAAGCTGGAGAAGGAAAACGGGGATAAGCTTCAATGTGTAAGGCTATGTGATACGGCTGACGGACGGGGCGTTTATGATATTATTCTGGGCAATCCCCATGGCAGCAATCAAATTCTGATATTTGGTGCGATGCACGCCAGGGAATACATAACGGCCCAGCTGGTCATGGGGCAGCTGTGTGATGCCGTGGATGTACTCAATGGTGTCAGTGAGGAAACCACATACCGCGACACAGAAAAGAGGTCTCTCCTGGATAAGGTTACGATACATTTTATTCCCATGAACAATCCGGATGGAGTTTCCATAAGTCAGTTCGGTTTGGCAGGAATAAGGGACCCGGAGCTGCGCCAGCGGGTATCTGAAATGCCTCATCGAGCTTATGAGCAGTGGAAGGCCAATGCCCGGGGAGTGGATTTGAACCGGAATTTTGATGCTGACTGGCAGAATTATGTCGGTGCACCTTCTCCGTCCTCCTCCCGGTATAAGGGAGCTTACCCCGGCAGCGAACCGGAAGCGGCCGCCCTAATTGACCTGACCAGTCAGTACCATATTCAACGGGCCATCAGCTATCATACCTGTGGAGCCCTGATTTACTGGTATTACAAGCAGCAGGGGGATGTGTTGGCCAAATCACACCGCTTTGCCCAAGGGATAAGTGATGAAACCGGTTACCCGTTGGATGATGATTACACCGCTGTAGACGCCGCCGGATATAAGGACTGGGCGGTTTACCACATGAGTGTCCCAGCGATAACCATTGAAACAGGGGACGAAATGGACCGCAGTATTATAAACCCGGTGCCCATGGACCGCTTTGCGGATATATGGGAACGAAATAAAAATGTGGTATATGCCACGGCATATGACCTATTGTATTAATTACATGAAGCAAAAGGGGGGGCAGGGCCATGCGATTGGTTATTACCGGCTCATATGAGCAAATGAGCATTGAGGCGGCCAATATTGTGGCCGGGCAAATATATTTGAAGCCCAATAGTGTACTGGGACTGGCTACCGGCAGTACCCCTGTGTCCATGTATCAACGGCTTATAGCAGTCCATAAAAGTCTGGGACTGGATTTTTCCCAGGTTACCACCTTCAATTTGGATGAATACATTGGCATGAGTCCGGACAATCCCCAAAGCTACCACTATTTCATGCAGGAAAATTTTTTTCGGCACATCAATATTTCTCCGGAAAATGTCTTTTTGCCCAATGGTTTGGCTGAGGATATGGTGGCCGAGGGAGAGCGCTACGAAAAGCTGATTGAGGCCCGGGGAGGCATTGACCTGCAGGTATTGGGGATTGGCCAAAATGCCCATATCGGCTTTAACGAGCCGGATGTAAAGTTTGCCGCCACCACCCATCAGGTGGAGCTGGACAGTGAAACCATTCAGGCCAATTCCCGGTTTTTTGCCAGTGAGGATGAGGTGCCCCGCTATGCCATCAGCATGGGCATAAAAACCATTATGATGGCCGAGCATGTTATTTTGCTGGCCAATGGACGGAACAAGGCGGAGGCTGTATACAAGGCCCTGTGCGGCGACGTGACCCCGGAGGCCCCGGCCTCTATTCTTCAGCTCCATCGGGATGTGGCGGTTATTATTGATAAGGAGGCGGCCGCCATGCTGCCGGATACCATTCGGGGAGTAAATGTAACCAGGAAAAGCTAAGGACAGCCTTTTTCATGAAGAAAAATTTTGAACCCCACGCTAAGGGGGCTAATTCTCCCTCCTTTTAGTTGGGAGAAAAGCCACCATAGCGGTCAGTGTCAGCTGCTCAGCTAAGACCATGGTCTCATTGAACAATGGCGTCATAGCAGGGGATATTTTAGTTAAGAAAAATTTGGTAAATGTCGTTTAATATGTAGAATTTATTTATTAGCCCAAGACAAGGGGGCGGCGTGAGCCTGGACCTTGTACAAGGATGTAACGGGAAGCACACCTTCCCAGGAGATTTATTGATAATTTGACGAGGAGTGGTCATATGATAAAGTTTAGAAAAAGAAGTAAAGCCAAATATAGTACCCTGGCATCAGCCGTGTTGATCGGCCTGATGTCAATGACACCCTATGCTTCGGCAGATGATGGTGAATATCTGGCCACGGAGTATCTTGATTATGATGGCCGACATATAGCCGAGCTGAATTTTTTGCAGGATGGTCAGGGGATTGGAAAAGCTGGTCAATGGATGGTTTCCAAGGCCGTTTATGAGTTGCCCGACTCACTTATTTCCGGTGCTGCCGATAGTGCTGCCTATTGGACGGATATGCTGGGACCTACGGTGAAGAATAAGGAGCCTTGGCAGATTTTTGTCACCACCTATTGGCGTCGCAATGCCTCCTCCAATTCGCTCAGTGTTGTGGCCGATGGAGTCAAGCCTATCAGGAAAACCTACCGGAATAACCAAAATTTCGTTGCCAAGCAGCTGCAGAAGGGTACCAATTATGATGAGCTGACCTATGACAAGGCTGCAACCGGTGTACTGCCCAAGGGCAAGTATGCCTT
Source organism: uncultured Anaerovibrio sp. (assembly GCF_947302755.1). Taxonomy (GTDB): domain Bacteria; phylum Bacillota; class Negativicutes; order Selenomonadales; family Selenomonadaceae; genus Anaerovibrio. The sequence goes on along the minus strand of NZ_CAMYWM010000023.1, from coordinate 14,925 downwards.
TAGCCGCGTCAGTATAGGCTATTATTCCGGCGCCAAGCGTACCGGTGCTGACTATGGTTGGTGGGTGGATACTGAAACAGTGCTCCCTACCAATGAGCAGGCCACCAACTTTGCGGCCACCTTCCGGCATGAGCTGGGCCATGCCTTGGGCATTTCTGCCAAAAAGCAGAGGCGGAATGACTATTATCAATTTTTGAAGGGGCTGAAGGACGAAAATTCCTGGACCCTGCAGCTGTACGACCAGAACGGCAACCAGGCCAAGGCCGGAATGAAGATAATCACCACTGATGACTTTAATGAACTGAAGGATGATGATCCAAGCATTTCTGAAAAGGATTATTTTATTGTTGACAAAAAGGTTACGGACACAGGGGAGGGCTTTGCCTATTTTTCCGGCAAAAACGTGCGGGAAGCCCTGGATGGTGCCACCTTCTTCGGCCGCAGTGCCATACCGGTAAACGGCTGGGAGGGAGACAAATTTGAGGGCTCCCACATTCAGACCTCCGGTATGATGAGTCACCGCAATTACAGCAATTATTCCGCCTTTTTGGAGGTGGAGCTAGCCGCTCTCCAGGATTTGGGCTATGATATTGACCGGAAGGCCTATTATGGCCGCTCCATCTATGGCAATGGGGGAACTATTAACAATACCCAGGGCTTCTTCGCCAGAAACGATGAGGGAACCGCCTATCTGGAGAATACCTATAGTGATGTAAATTTGGGTATTGGCCTCCATGTATACGGCTATGGCAACAAGGTCACCCAAAATGCGGATATTTTAACCCGTGGTGATGGTGCCACCGGCATACGGGTGGACGGCATGGAAAACCAGCTGATTATCCCCAAGAATACTGAAATACACGCTGATGGCTATCGGGGCAACGGCGTGATGATTTCCTACGGCCGGAACCAGCAGGTGGACCAGGCCGGTACAGTAACGGCTGCCGGCAAAGGCGGTACAGGCATCAGGTTTGATTTTGGTTCCTCCCGGGGGGGAGCTGCCCACGAGTACCGGGGCTCCTATATCCGCTATAAGCGTCAGGTAAACAGCAAAAATAGTGGGCGGGAGCCTGGGGAAATTTATTCAGCAAGAAATATCAACCTTACCCATAATATGGATGCCAAACGCCGTAATGTGGCTGAAGACGAGCTGGTGGGACCGTTGGTGGACAATTATAATTTGTCCGGGACCCTGGAAGGTAATGATGCAGCTATCTACATCGGCAAAAATGCCCTGGTCAAGAATATCAATATAAATACGGGAGCCAGCATACAGGGCAATATTGTGTCTGACTGGAAGCAGTTTGATGATAAGGCCTGTGAAGGGGCTTATGACGGGGATGATGATGAGCGGGATGTTCTGCGTATACAATACAATAACCATTTAGGAAAGGATGGCTATGCCTACACCGACTATATCCCGGATTTGGTGACCAATCTCAACTTTAACAGTAAGGCAATGACCTATGATGGCGACATTATCGGCGAGGACAATATTAAAATGAATGTCAATCAGGGTACCCTTACCTATACTGGCACAGCCAATGTAATAAATGTGCAGGTGGCCAAGGATGCCGCCCTGTTTGGTGGCAGCTACCAGTTAAATGATTTGTCCAAGCGATTGCCTGATGACTTTGAAGACGATACCACAGGGGCGTTCTACAATCATGGCACCATTGGGGCGGCCGATGAGAACAGCGATATGCACATTCAGGGTGATTTGATTTCCGACGGTAATTTGCAGGCCTATGTAGGCAGTGATAAGGGAAAAATTGTGGTTTCCGGCCAGGCGGATATCAATGGCTCAACGGTTTTGGGGGATATTGCCCTGCCGGGAGAAGGGGCAGAGGTTCTGGAGGCTGACTCTGTAATCGGAACCTTGAAGTATACCAAAGACAATCCCCAGCCTGTTTCCGCCATGCTGAGTAAAATTGGTGTAGTGGAGAACAATACCGTAAGCATCGAGGGCATTGGGTCCAATAATATGGGTGAGCTGGATGATAATCAGCAGCAGACCTTTGAGGCCATGAATGAGATGAGTATGAAGCTTGTGGAGGCTGATGATGAACGGGCGGATGAGCTGCGTCCCCTGTATCGTCTGAATGAGGTCAATGCCAAGGCTGCCCTGTCCACCATTGGGATTTCGCCGGTGGCCAACACCATGGTAAAGACCCAGGCCAATACCATGACCAGCAATATTATATCCTCCCGGTTGACGGAGGCCTTTGCCCGACGGGCTGTCCAGGTACCTGTGCCCATGGCCGGGCTGGATGACGGCAAGTCAGCCAACCCTTCCATGAACATGAACCTGGCTCAGCCGGTGGACAATGATTTTTGGTTTAAGACCCTGCGCAACTGGGGGGACGGCCAGGGCAGCAGCTATTATCAGGGCACTACCATGGCCGGCGGCTGGGATCGGGCCTATGGCCCAAGCTGGCGGGCAGGAGCCTTTGTCAGCTATGGCCAGATGTCCTTTGCAGATGATTATTCCCATAACGATGTCAAGGATACCCGGCTGGGCCTCTATGGCGGCTACAGCAACGGCCCTCACTCCAGCTATATTTACCTGGATTATGGCTGGATAAAGAATGATCTGACCCGTCAGTTGGCTGGTCTGGGCTACCAGGCCAAGGCTGATTATAAGGGCCGGATATTGGAGTTGGGGGGCGAATATAAATACGACCTTAATGCCAAAAATATGAAGACCTGGCACGTCAGTCCATATGCCAATGTGCAGCTGTCCAGGCTGTGGCAGGATGGCTATAGTGAAACGGGAGCCGGTATTTTGGGCCAGGAGGTAGACAGCAAAGCCAATACCTATTTTGCCGGGGGACTGGGTCTGGAATTTAAGCGGTATCTGGCCAACGGCAGCTATGGCCTGCGTCTTGGTGTAAAGCACGCCTTTACCGGCAGTGATCCTAAATTTACCTACGGATATATCGGTGATGATGAGTCCAGCTATGAGCTGCGGGGTCAGCAGGATAAAACCCATTTCCTCATGTCCCTTGGCGGCGAGGCCGAATTTGCCCCAGGCTGGACCCTAGCCGGTGATGTGGCCCTCCAGAAGGGCAGCCATGACCGGGATGTAATGGCGGCAGTAACTCTCAGGCGAATGTGGTAAGCTTTTTAGCGGATGTTAACGGGTGCTTGATGACTTCCTTTTAGGTGGACGTTAGGCACCCGTAATATATATGGTGCAATTTAGGCTAAATTCAGCCGGCGGTTAATGCTTCATATTAATAAGTCTTCATTTTATCCGATGCTAACTGGTGCTAAGACTCCCTCCTCTTAGGTGGGAGTTAAGCACCCGTAAAGCCCTGGGTAAAATTCAACTAAATTCAGATGGAGTTAAAACTCCACCTGAATAAGTTATCATTTTATCCGCTTTCTGGTCCTATGGTGAAGGAAATCTATTTTTTTAGGGGGATTTTTTCCAAAAATGTAGAATAACTATTCTTAGGAGTATTTTTGTGGTAGGTAAATATCGGTGGACGGTATCCCTTTGAGGTGAGTTAGTATTATGAAACAGATTGATATTCAAAAAAGAATATTGGTGATATTCTTGATGGTGGGCCTGCTTACAGTGGTTACTATCGGTATGGTCAGCTTCAACGGCCTGTACGATATGCAGAAAAGTGCCAATGAGAGCAGCTCCCGGATGGGGGATACGGTGGCCGCCTTCGCCGGCGAGCTGGCCACGGAAAAAACCAGGACTCAGATACAGGAAAATGCCAAGGAAAAGGCCCGTCAGGTGGAACGGGAGATGAACATGATCCGGGTGGACACAGAATACCTGGCCAATGCCATGACCCGAATTCTCACTCACCCTGAACGCTATTCCATGAAGCAACTGCCCAATCCCTTGGAGCGGCGCATGGAGGCGGGGGAAGCCTACCTGCTGATCGCCTCTGTCCTAAAGGAGGAATGCGACAACCCTGCAGTTCAGCAGGAAATCGGGCTGGCGGCCAATGTGGCTGATGATATGGAGGTAATGGCCACCTTTTACAAGAAGTATCAGACATCCTGCTATTTTGGTTCAAAATATGGTTATTACATTACCCTGGAGTGCTATGACTCCGATGAAATGTATACCAAAATTCACTCGGATAATTACCACAACAATTATGACCCCCGGAAGCGCCCATGGTATAAAAAGGCGGCAGCAGAGGGCCGGGCTATTTTTACCGATGTGTACATTGGCAATGACAGCTATCCGGAAATAACCTGTGCAGTGCCGTATTATGACAACAATGGACTGGCCGGGGTGGCCGGGCTGGATGTCCATCTGATATCCCTTTACCGACTGGCCTCAGACCGTTCCCTTGGTACCTCCAATATTAACTTTGCCATCAATTCCAAAGGGGAGATAATTTTCTCCTCCGAACAGGAGGGAATACTTGCCCCCGGCGACGGCAAACGGGTTCTGGGCCAAGTGGAGGAGGAAAGCCTGGCCAGGGAAGCGGATAATATGCTCAAGGGATATTCCAATGTGGTACCGGTACACCTTAATGGTGAGGAATATTATTTGGCCTATGCCCCCATGCCCACCATGGGCTGGAGCTTCGGCACCATGCTGAAGCGGGATGAGGTGCTTGCTCCGGCCAATGAGGCCCGGGCCAATGTTATCGCCCATGCCAACGAATTTAAGAAATTCATTCGGCTGGAATTTTTTAAAGACTTATTAAAATTTATTGTAATCCTTATGATAATAATCTGGTCCCTGGTTTATTGCAGCCGTCGCCTGGCCCAGCAATTGGTAAAGCCGATTACGGTCCTGAATGATGGAGTAATGGAAATAGCCAAGGGAAATCTGGACCGTCGTTTGACGATAAACACCGGTGATGAGCTGGAGGAGCTGGCAAAGTCGGTAAACAATATGACCGATGATTTAAAATCCTACATGAATGATGTGACCCAGGCCACGGCAGAGAAGGAGCGTATTGCCACGGAGCTGTCTCTGGCCCAGAGCATTCAGGAGGGTATGCTGCCAAATATTTTCCCCAAATTCTCCGGCAATCCCCATTATGAGCTGTATGCAACTATGGATGCGGCCAAGGAGGTGGGGGGCGACTTTTACGATTTCTACAATATCGATGAACAGCATGTGGCCCTGACCATTGCCGATGTTTCCGGTAAGGGTGTGCCGGCCTCCCTCTTTATGGTTATCTCCAAGACCCTTATAAAAAATTATGCCCTGACCACGGGAATGGAAATGGAGAAAGAGGACAACATGTGGGGACAAAGTATTGAACTGGCCAATGAGCAGCTTTGTGCCAACAATGAGGAAATGATGTTTGTAACGGTATTTTTTGGTGTTATAAATATCCAAACCGGTGAATTTACCTATGTAAACGCCGGCCATAACCCACCTCTTATCGGGCGCAGGCAGGATGGAACCATTCATTGGGAATACCTGAAAAAGACCAAGAAAAATAATATAATGGGGGTCAGTGAGCTGGCGATCTATAAAGAGGAATATTTAAAGCTTAATCCGGGGGATATGATGTTTTTCTATACAGATGGTGTGACAGAAGCCATGGACAATGACAATAATCTCTACGGTGAGGAACGTTTATTGGCTGCCATGCAGGCAGTTGGAACAGCTGACCGACCGGTAAAGGATATATTGGCGGCTGTTCGGGAGGATGTTGACCGCCATGTGGCCGGTGCGGACCAATCTGATGATATAACTATGCTGGGAATCCGTTTTTTGGGGTGATACTATGATAATAAATAAGTTTAATATCCAATGGCGGTTTTTCCTGCTGTTATTTATGGCCGGTCTCCTGTCCTTTGTAATTTTGGGCAGCTTTTCCCTGTGGGGACTGCACAATGCCCAGCAGGAAGCCATGGATAATGGCCTGGAAATGGGGGAAGCAGCCGGACAGTCCATGGAACAGATTACGGGAGAACTGGCCCAGAAACGACTGCTGTCCCAGGCCCAGGAAAAGGCCAATTATGTGGACAGAGAGATGTTTACCATAAAAGAGGATACTGAATACGTGGCGGCCATGATGGAGCGGATTTTAGCCCACCCTGAGTACCGGAAGCCAATTCAGGTAAAGGATCCTCAAGGGCAGGTAATAAACAGCGGAGAGGTATATCTCTATTATTCTCCCTCCATTCGCAGCCCGGAGGACATGAATAATCTGGCCCATGAAGTCAATACAGTATCCACCATAACCGACACCCTGGAAAATATGGTGGGCTTTTACCGCAATTATCAGGGGTCCTTTCTGGTGGCCTCAAAAAATGGATATATGTTCTGCGCCGATGTGCTGATGGATGGGGTAAAGCAGGTCACCTTTCCCAAGGATTATTTTACTACCTATGATCCTAGTGAACGCTCCTGGTACAAATTCGGCGAAGAGGCCGGACGGGCCACGGTGACAGAAATGTATTACGACACCAACGGTTATCCCGCTGTGGGCTACGTTGTGCCTTACAGAAATAATGGGGAGTTTTATGGTATAGTGGCCTTTAATTTCAGCCTCAGCTCCCTTTATCAGGCCATTAAAAATAAGGGAATGAACACGGAGGGAATTAATTTCGTCTTGACCAATGAAGGCAAGGTGGTCCTTTCCTCGGAAACCACCGGAGCCCTGACGGCTTCCCTGGAAAACAACGATTTGCGGCAGTCATCAGAACCAACCCTGGCTGCCCAGGCGGAAAAAATGGTGGCTGGTGAAAAGGGTATGTCCACGGTAACGGTGGATGGAACAGAATATTATCTGGCCTATGCCCCTATTCCTTCCATTGGCTGGAGTGTAGGCAACCTAATGAAGGCCTCGGAGGTGGTGGCCCCGGCCCAGGCGTCCCGCGGGGTGGTTTTGGCCCAGGCGGAAACCTTTGCCCTTGCTATGGGCAGCTTTTTCCAGGAAAACCTTGGGCGCATGGCGGCCTCCTTATTGGTTATTTTAATTGTGCTGCCCCTGGTCAGCAAGCTGGTGGCCAGGAAATTTGTTCAGCCCATTGTCCGGCTCACTGATGGCGTTGGGGAAATCGCCAAGGGCAATCTGGATAAGCAGCTGGATATTCAGACCGGCGATGAATTACAGGAGCTGGCCGCTTCCATAAATCATATGACCGGAGAGCTAAAAAAATATATGGCTAATCTGGCCCAGGTAACGGCGGATAAAGAGCACATAGCCACCGAGCTGTCCCTGGGGCAGGGAATACAGGCGGGAATGCTGCCAAAGCTGTTTCCTAAATATACGGAAAACAGTGGCATTGAGCTGTACGCTACCATGGAGGCGGCCAAGTCTGTGGGAGGGGATTTCTATGATTTTTATCCCCTGGACAAGGACCATATAGCTGTTACCATGGCTGATGTGGCCGGAAAGGGAATACCGGCGGCCCTCTTTATGGTAATATCCAAAACAATTTTGAAAAATAATGCTTTGGCCCTGATAAACGCCAATCCGGTGGAGGAAATCGATTGGTCCGAGGTCTTGCGGCTCACCAATCAGCAATTGGTGGAGAATAACGACGAATTAATGTTTGTAACGGTCTTTTTCGGGGTACTTAACACCCGGACCGGGGCCTTTTCCTATGTTAACGGTGGTCACAAGACTCCTTTAGTGGGCCGTTCGGTGGACGGACATATGCATTGGAGCCCTATTCCGGTGGACAGGAAAAGCTATGTGGTAGGGATATTTGATAAGGCCCTTTACCGGGTAAAGAAGACCTATTTAAAAGCCGGGGACATACTGTTTTTCTACACAGATGGTGTTACCGGTGCCATTAATAACGATGGTGAATTTTATTCCATAAACCGACTGCTGAGCAGCTTGGAGCATATCGGAGGGGACGGGGTTTCCGTGAAGGACCTGTTAAAGACCCTTACGGCGGATATTTTCCAATTTACTGACGGCGAGGTTCAATATGACGATATTTCCATGCTGGGGGTGCGGTTCCACACTCCTGGGCAGCTGGAGGCGACTGAGGATAATTTCCAATAGTCGATAAATAAAATTGTGATTTTAGTAAAGGGCACCATGGGGAAGCTTATTGGTGTTTTTTACAGAAAGGCGGTCTGTATTATGAAGAAATCAGTTAAGCTGTCCCATAAACTTAAGCTGTCCCACAAAGCCCTGTGTGCATTAACAGCCTCCATTGTTCTTGGGATGTCCGCAATGTCTGCAGCCAGTGCCGGTGAAATAATTTACGCTGGTGATAAAAAGGTCTTTGATGTAACTTTTATGGAGGATGCGGCTGATAATCAGGATAAAATAAGAAGGTTCATCTTTCCGCTGGGTATGGAAGACAGAACAGCTATGGATTTAAGTGAGGATAATAAGGCCGGTATTTTAAAGGGAATACAATATTGGGCAGATATTTTGGGGCCAGGGGCTAATATTACCCATCCGGCCCAGATTTTTGTGGCTGGTATGGAAAAGGAGCAAAATGCCTATTCCGGTGCGCTTGCCATCGATAAGGGCAGATTTACCATTTATCCCTATTGGGAGCAGTATCTTCAAGGCCTACGGAATTTGCAGGATATAAACATCGAAAATATTGTGGCCGGCCCAGATTATAGGTTTTATGAAAATGGACAGCTGGTGAATGATGCAGCCTATGGCTCCATTACCTTTGGCCAGTATATGGGAGGCAAGCGAAAAGGCACCACCGATGGCTGGTGGATGAAAAGCAATACCGTCCTGCCGGACAATGAACATGCTACCGACGGGGTGGCCATGTCACGCCACGAACTGGCTCATTCCCTGGGGATTCTTGCCCAGGAACGGATAGTGTACGATGATGATGGCAAACCGGTGGTGGATAAGGACGGCAATACGATATATGTTTTTCCGGAAAAATTACCGAAGGACAACATATTTTTGACCCATCTCTATGATCAAAATCTTAACCGGGCCCAATTTGACCAGCTGATTATTACCTCACAGGAATTTAAGCGACGTCAGGCGGCTGACCCTGACCTGGTACCATCAGATTTTTTTATCGTGGATAATATGCTGAACGAGAAGCTGGATCCAAGTAAACCACGGCAGGGCAGAGCCTATTTCATAGGAGATAACGTATCCGAGGTATTAAATGGCCGAACCTATGATGGAGTGACTGGCCTGCCCATGAACACCTGGGAAAGAGATATAAGAGAGGAGGTAGTCTTTGACCTGGCTCATATTGAGATAGGCGGCCTCATGAGCCATGATCCTTACCGTAATATAACTGTATTTAATGAAGCTGAGCTGGCTGTTTTGCAGGATATTGGCTATACCATTGATCGGCGGGCTTTTTTTGGTCATTCCGTTTACAATACTGGTATAACCTTTACCAACACTCATGGATATTCAGCCCGCAGCAGTGATGGTACAGCCTATATTAATGAATACAGTACGGTTCCCCTGGGCATCGGTCTTCATGTGCATGGGGCCAAGAACGATATTACCCAGGCCGCCAATATTTATACCCAGGGCGAAGGTGCTGTGGGGATTTTGGTGGATGCCACGGAAAACAAGCTTACCCTGGCCAAGGGCTATGAGGTTCATGCCGATGGCAGGGAGGGTGTAGGCGTGCAGCTGTCCTACGGCCGCAACCAAGTTTTTAATCAGCAGGGAACCGTTACCGCCAATGGGGAAAAGGGCAGTGGTGTACGCTTTGATTTTGGTTCCAATATGCTGGGAGCCTGTGAAATCTATCGTGGCTCCTATATTTCCTATTTAAGGGCAATAGATGTGGATAACGGGGATATTGATACTGCGAAAAATGTAAATTTCAAGGATAAGACCTTGATTAACTGTAAGCCGGAGCTGGAGGGGCCCTTGGTCAGCGAATACAATTTGTCAGGTGCCTTGTCCGGCAGCGGCAATGCCATTTATATCGGCAAAAATGCCTTTGTACAGACCATTAATGTAAATCCGGGAGCCACAATAACGGGTAATATAACCTCCAATTGGAAGCAATTTGGGGATAAACAATATGAAGAGGCCTATGATTATGATAAGGAGTGGCCCAATAACGACATTCTCCGCATTCAATATAATGATATGATGGGAGAGGATGGCTATGAATACAATAGGTACATACCGGATTTGGTAACCAATCTGAATGTTAACACGGATTTTAACTATAATGGAGATATTACCGGTACGGATAACATGAAGCTGAACGTTACAGCCGGTACCATGAATTATGGGGGCACAGCCGATTTGGTAAACGTCAATGTAGCCCAGGGAGCCACCCTGTTGGGGGGCAGCTTCACCGTCAATGATATGACCGAGCGGATGGCTGAGGGGTTAAGCGATGCCACCACAGGAAAATTTTACAATCATGGCACCATTGGCTCCGGCCATGCCGATAAGGACATGACCATCACGGGCAATCTGATTTCTGACGGCACCCTGTATGGCTATGCCGGTGGTGAGCAGGGGCAGATTGCGGTTAGCGGCAAAGCAGAGGTGGAGGGCTCCACCGTCACCGTCCATAATGCCCTGCCGGGTGAGTCCTTTACCGTATTGAAGGCCAATGCAATCAATGGTACCATTGCCAATACGGCGGACAAGCCCCACGAGGAAAGCGGTATGCTGAGCACCAGCGGTATCGTCAATGCAAATGATATTACGGTTCAGGCGAAGGCTGCCAATAATATGGGGCCATTGAGCGAGGAACAGACCAGGGCCTTTACGGCCATGAACAATATGGCCCAGTCCCTGTCTGACGCCGGGGACAGTCGGCTCAATGATATGCGTCCGTTATATGCCATGGACCGCGGCGAAGCCAAAGCCGCCCTTACAGGCCTGGGCTCCAGTCCCGTGGCCAATACCATGGTAATGACCCAGCGCAACACCATGACCAGCCATATCCTGTCCGCCCGCCTCACTGAGGCATTTGCCAAGCAGGCCGTCAATGTACCAATTCCCGTGGCCCAGCTGGATGGCCAGTCCCCTGACAAGACTGCCACCATCACCATGAACCTGGATCAGCCGGTGGACAACGACTTCTGGTTCAAGGTAGCCCGCAACTGGGGCGATGGCACCGGCAGCAGCTATTATCAGGGCACCACTATTGGCGGCGGCTGGGATCGGGCCTATGGCCGGAGCTGGCGGGCCGGTGTTTTTGTAAGCTATGGCACCTTCTCCTTTGCGGACAATTTATCCCATGACGATGTAAAGGACACCCGTCTGGGCCTCTATGGGGGCTACAGCAACGGCCCGCACTCCGGCTATGTATATCTGGATTATGGTTGGCTGAAAAATGACCTTACCCGCCAGGCCGGTCTTGGCTATCAGGCTAAGGCCGACTATAAGAGCCGGATATTGGAGCTGGGGGGCGAATATAAATACGACCTTAATGCCAGGAATATGAAGGTATGGCACGTAAGCCCCTATGCCAATATACAGCTGTCCCGGCTAAGTCAGGATGGCTATACCGAACATGGGGCCGGTATTTGGGGTCAGCAGGTGGACAGTCAGTCCAATACCTATTTTGCCGGAGGCCTGGGCCTGGAATTCAAGCGGTATCTGAGCAGCGGCAGCTACACCATGCGCCTTGGGGTAAAGCACGCCTTTACCGGCAGTGACCCTAAATTCACCTATGGCTATGCAGGGGACGACCATAACCGCTATGAAATGCGGGGTCAGAATGACAAGACCCACTTCGTTATGTCCCTGGGCGGCGAGGCGGAATTTGCCCCGGGCTGGACCCTGGCCGGGGATGTGGCCCTCCAGAAGGGCAGCCACGACAAGGACCTGATGGCGGCACTGACCTTAAGAAGAATGTGGTAAATTTCGATTTGAGAAGAGCAGTGAATTTTCATTGCTCTTTTTCCATATAGTTTAGAAACAAATGTGCAGATAACAAAGGAAACCCGTATCTAATATAGTTTGTTTAAGGAGTGGTTGTATGAAAACGTGGCGAAGGACAAGGGGCAATAAATATTGTGGTTCCCTGGTATCAGCTGTACTTATTGGACTTATGTCGATTACCTCCTATGCTTTGGCCGAGGATGAGGATTATTACCTGGCCCAGGAGTCCCTAAAATATAACGATAAAGAATTTGCTGAGCTCCTCTTTTTGGCGAAGGACAATGGTATAGGGACTACTGGTCAATGGCTGGTAAATCCGGCCAAATATGATTTATCTGATGAACTTATTGCTGCTACTGCCGACAGCAGCATGTACTGGGTGGGTATTCTGGGGGATGATGCCAAGAATAAAGCACCCTGGCAGATTTTTGTGGGAACGGATTTTGATTCAAATGCCTATGCTGGCTCCACTAATATTGTGTCAAATGGGGTAAGGAAAGCATATTACAGCTACAGACCTGCTGAATCCTTTGTAAGAAATCAGATAAAATATGGTGACGAATTAGAGAAATTAACCCCGGAGAGTGCTGAAACCGGGGTGCTTCCTGCCGGAAAATATGGCTTTAGTGAAATAACAGTAGGGAAAAATATGGGGGCCAACCGGGAAGAAGCCGTAGATGGCTGGTGGGTGGATACTGATACGGTATTGCCTACCAACGAGCAGGCAGTTGACTATGTGGGAACCATTCGTCATGAGCTGGGTCATGCCTTAGGTATCACGGCAATAAAACGCACGAATAATGGAAGGACTTATTTCCACCCCAATCTAACTGACGAAACCAGCTGGTCACTGCATTTACAGGACCAGAACGGCAATCCTTCCGAGGCCGGTATGCGGATTTTAACCTCAGAGGAATTTGCCAAAATTCAGGCAGCAAATCCCGATATATCGGCCAGTAGGTACTTTATTGTTGACAAGGAGGTTACAGCTGACGGCAAGGGCTTTGCTTATTTTTCCGGCGAGCATGTGGTGGAAGCCCTGGACGGGGCCAAGTTTTACGGCCGCAATGCCATACCGGTTAATGGCTGGGGCAGCCGCGGCTTTGATGGAGGCCATATTCAGACTGCCGGCATGATGAGTCATCGCGACTATACCAACTATACCACCTTTTTAGAGGTTGAATTAGCTGCATTACAGGATTTGGGCTATAAGCTGGACCGCAGAGAATTATATGGCCGCTCCATCTATGTAAATGGGGGAATTATCAACAATACTCAGGGCTTCTTTGCCAGAAATGAGGAGGGGACGGCTTACATCAATGGTTCCTACAGCGAAATACCCCTTGGCATCGGTCTGCATATTTACGGCTATGGCAACCAGGTTACCCAGTCAGCCAATATTCTGACCCGTGGAACCGGCGGTACCGGCATACGGGTGGATGGTATGACAAACACCCTTATAATACCCAAGGACACTGAAATTCATGCGGAGGGCAAGCGGGGCAATGGTGTGCTCATTGCCTATGGCCGCAATCAGACCGTGGAACAGGCCGGCACAGTTACCGCCAAGGGCAATGGCGGTATCGGCATGCGCTTTGATTTTGGTTCTAGCACCAATGGTGCCGCTGAAGAATATCGTGGCTCATACATTCGCTATAATCGTGAGGTAAACGGCTATAGCAGCAAGGCTGAGCCGGGAACCATCTCCTCAGCAGAAAATTTAAAGTTAACCTCTATAAATCCAAAGCATTATAGTGCCAGCAATGATGAACTGGAGGGTCCCCTGGTAGACAATTATAATCTGTCCGGCCAGCTGGCGGGGGAAGACGCCGCCATTTACATTGGCAAAAGTGCCTTTGTAAAAAACATCAATATAAATAATGGGGCCGTCATTCAGGGGGAAATTGTATCTGACTGGAAGCAATTTGGTACTGATGAATGTGAAGGCTCCTACGATGGGGATGGAGAGGATTTAGATGTTCTCCGTATTCAATACAAAAACAATTATGAAAAAAAAGGCTATGAGTACAGCACCTATATCCCTGATTTAGTGACCAATCTTAACTTTAATACCAGCAGCATGAGCTATGATGGCAATATTAATGGCGAGGATAATATGAAGCTGAATGTAACCGACGGTATTCTCAATTACAGTGGCGAGGCCAACGTAGTGAATGTAACGGTGGCCAAGGGAGCCCAGCTGTATGGTGGTTCCTACAGGGTAAATGATATGTCCGAAAGGATGGCCGCAGGCTATACAGATGAAACAACTGGGAAGTTTATCAATCATGGCACCATTGGGGCCGAAAATGGGGATACGGAAATGTACATTGAGGGAAATCTGGTATCTGACGGATATCTTCAGGCCTATGACGATGGTACCAAGGGACAGATTTTAGTGGATGGTGATGCTGATATTGAGGGCTCCACGGTGCTGGCCAAGGCTTCCCTGCCAGGGGAGCAGCATGTATTTATGGAAGCCACCGGTTCCATATCCGGGTCCGTTACCAATGGTAAGGACAACCCTTATGCGTATTCTGCCATGTTGAATACCTATGGCGAGGTGAAGGACAAGGAATTGATTGTTCATTCCGCGGCTGGCAATAACATGGGGCCCCTGACCGAGGACCAGATCAGGGCCTTTACGGCCATGAACAATATGGCCCAGTCCCTGACAGAGGCCGGGGACAGTCGGGTCAATAATATGCGTCTGTTATATGCCATGGACCGCGGCGAAGCCAAAGCCGCTCTTACGGCCCTGGGCTCCAGTCCGGTAGCCAATAATATGGTAATGACCCAGCGCAACACCATGACCAGCCATATCCTGTCCGCCCGCCTCACTGAGGCATTTGCCAAGCAGGCCGTCAATGTACCAATTCCCGTGGCCCAGCTGGATGGCCAGTCCCCTGACAAGACTGCCACCATCACCATGAACCTGGATCAGCCGGTGGACAACGACTTCTGGTTCAAGGTAGCCCGCAACTGGGGCGATGGCACCGGCAGCAGCTATTATCAGGGCACCACTATTGGCGGCGGCTGGGATCGGGCCTATGGCCGGAGCTGGCGGGCCGGTGTTTTTGTAAGCTATGGCACCTTCTCCTTTGCGGACAATTTATCCCATGACGATGTAAAGGACACCCGTCTGGGCCTCTATGGGGGC
>NZ_CAMYWM010000022.1 GCF_947302755.1 uncultured Anaerovibrio sp. | reverse complement strand
CCAATATTTTCAAGGAATTGGCTTTATTTTTGTGGTGGGAAAGTTGAGTTAAATATAAAGGAACCCTTGAGTCCTGACCATTTCTTGTCTTTTTCGCTGAGACTTAACGCGGTGCCGTCAGCCAGCTGGTAACCGGCACTGTCAGCGGTTCCCTGATAGGTGCCCACCAGCTCCGGCCATTTTATGCCAATCTCCGGATCATTCCAGGCCAGCCCACCTTCATCCCCCGGATGATAGAAATCGGTGCACTTGTAGCAAAATCTGGCTACATCAGAAAGCACCAAAAAGCCATGGGCAAAGCCCGGGGAAATATAAAATTGCTTTTTGTTTTCGTCACTGAGCAGCTCCCCATACCATTGACCAAAGGTGGGGCTGTTTTTCCGCAAATCCACGGCCACATCAAAGACCTGCCCCTCAATTACCCGTACCAGCTTTCCCTGAGGGTACTGCTTCTGATAGTGAAGACCACGAAGTACGCCTTTACGACTCATGCTTTCGTTGTCTTGAACAAAGGTCATGGTGAGGCCTGCTTCTTCCATATCCTTTTGATTATAAGTTTCCATGAAATAGCCACGGCTGTCACCGTGAACCGTTGGCTCAATTATATACAGCCCCTCAATAGGTGCTTTTGTAACCTTTATCTGTCCCATTTTATCTCCTACTATATATGTGCTGATACTATTGAATTCAGCACTTCATAATCGAGTGCTAAATGCGGGCAGGTACAGATGGCTTGAACAATAGGTCATGTTGCGTTAAGAAACCTTTTACTTGCCATATCCTATTTATTTAGCGGAAAAAGTTGCTTGTTTGAGCGACGCGTAGCTAGTCCCGTAGGGGCGTAGCGAGTTGCAACTTTTTTCGCTATTGTTAATGGCAAGAAAAAGTCTTAGCAATATGACCGTGTGAAAGCCACTGTACCTGACCGCCTATAAAATCTCTTTTAGGTATCTGCTCAAAGCATCTTGCCAGGTTGGTAATGGCTTAAAGCCTGCTTCTACCAGCTTGCTTTTGTCCAAACGGCTGTTGAAGGGTCGCTTGGCCTTGCTGAGGCCATACTCGGCAGTGGTAACAGGCGTAACCTTTACATCCATATTGGCCTGCTTAAAAATCTCGCAAGCAAACTCGTACCAGCTAATATAGCCACCTTCATTAGTGGCGTGATAGTAGCCATACTTTTCAGTTTCGCACATATCCACCAGAAGCCTTGCCAAATCATAGGTATACGTTGGTGTCCCTATCTGGTCGCTGACTACCCGCAGCTCCGGATGAGTCTGCCCCAGCTTCAGCATGGTCTTAATAAAATTATGGCCATTTTTACCAAATACCCAGGCAATCCGCACAATAAAATACTTGGAAAGCAGGCGGCTTACTGCCTGCTCTCCGGCCAGTTTAGTTTCCCCGTAAACATTAAGGGGCTTATAGGCCCTGCAATCCGGCTGCCATGGGGCTTCCCCCTCACCGTCAAATACGTAATCGGTACTGAGATACAGCAGCTTGCAGTCAATTTCCTTGCAGGCCTGGGCAATATGCTCCGTGCCGGTAACATTTACCGCCCACACCTTGTCCTTATTGGCCGGCTCCTCCGCCGCATCCACCGCCGTCCAGGCAGCACAATGAACCACTGCGTCAGGGCGGATATCAGCTATAGCCTTGGATACCGCTTCCTTATCTGTAATATCCAGCTGGACATACCCAGCAGAGCAAACAGCACTGCCATCCTGAATACCACTATACGCATGGGCAATATCTGAGCCCACAGCCTCATGGCCCCGCTTGCACAGCTCATTTACCACATCATGGCCCAGCTGCCCCGCCACACCAGTAACAAATATTTTCATCACTAACCTCTTATCCGTGCTGGTGCAATTGCCTTCGGCTCGGGTCTCGGTGCCAAAACTGCTTTTGCTTTATTGAAATAGCAGAAAAAATCATAACTCGCTTCGCTCAAACAAATGATTTTTTCAGCTAATGCAGGAATGCAAAAGCCAGATTCTTAACGCACCTCGCCCTAATGCTTTCAGGCAACAGCACCAGCACTTCATATGCAGTATGACACAGCGGGCAGGGACAGATGGCTTGAACAATAGGTCATGTTGCGTATAGAAACTTTTTTCTTGCCATATCCTATTTATTTAGCGAAAAAAGTTGCTTGTTTGAGCGACGCGCAGCTAGTCCCGTAGGGGCGAAGCGAGTTGCAACTTTTTTTGCTATTGTTAATGGCAAGGAAAAATTTTAGCAATATGACCGTGTAAAAACCACTGTCCCTGACCGCATATTACTCATGCAGAAGCGGCTTCCACCATTTTTCATTCTCAAGATACCACTTGATAGTCTTCTTGATACCATCTGCGAACTTAGTTTCCGGCAGCCAGCCCAGCTCCTTATGAATCTTGGTTGGGTCAATGGCATACCGCATATCATGGCCCTTCCGATCAGTTACATAGGTAATGAGGCTTTCCGGCTTATTCAGCTCCTTGCAAATGAGCTTTACAATATCAATATTGCGCATCTCGTTATGGCCGCCGATATTGTACACCTGCCCTACGGTGCCCTTGTGAATAATCAAATCAATGGCCTTGCAATGATCCTCCACATAGAGCCAGTCCCGGACATTAATGCCCTCACCATACACAGGCAGCGGCTTATCCGCCAGGGCATTGGTAATCATCAGGGGAATGAGCTTTTCCGGAAAATGATAGGGTCCATAATTGTTGCTGCACCGGCTGATGGTCACCGGCAAGCCGTAGGTCCGATGATAGGCCATTACCAGCAAATCAGCCCCGGCCTTGGAGCTGCTGTATGGAGAGCTGGTATGGAGGGGAGTTTCCTCGGTAAAAAACAGGTCTGGTCTGTCCAGCGGCAAATCACCGTACACCTCGTCGGTGGACACCTGATGATACCGCTTAATCCCATATTGGCGGCAAGCATCCATCAGCACAGCCGTCCCCTTGATATTGGTCTCCAAAAATACGTCAGGATTTTCGATGGACCGGTCCACATGGCTTTCCGCCGCAAAATTCACCACCATATCCGGCTTCTGCTCCTTGAAGAGCTCATACACGGCGTTACGGTCACAGATATCCCCCTTTACAAACAAAAAATTGGGGTTGTCCATGGCCGGCTCCAGGGTGGACAAATTCCCGGCATAGGTGAGCTTATCCAGGCAAATAATCCGATAAGTCTGATGCTCCTTTAACATATGATAAATAAAATTACTGCCAATAAAACCGGCACCACCGGTAACAATAATCGTCATATTTTAAACTCCCGTTACATCAATATATTTTCCGTCCAATACATCCTTCAGGTACTGACCATATTGATTTTTCTTCAATACCTCATACACCTTCATCACATCCGCCTTGGAAATCCAGCCGTTAAGATAGGCGATTTCCTCCAGACAGGCGATTTTGCGGTGCTGATGGGTCTCAATGGTCTTAACAAAATTGGTGGCATCCACCAGGGACTCATGGGTCCCCGTATCCAGCCAGGTAAAGCCCTGACCCAGCAGCTCCA
Organism: uncultured Anaerovibrio sp.; assembly: GCF_947302755.1. GTDB lineage: Bacteria > Bacillota > Negativicutes > Selenomonadales > Selenomonadaceae > Anaerovibrio. Next base: position 22,787 of record NZ_CAMYWM010000022.1, on the reverse strand, counting down.
CCCTGAGCTCACCCCGCTCCAAATATATGCGGTTCAAATCGGTAATCTCCAGCTCACCCCGGCCGCTGGGCTTCAGCCCCTTGGCGTACTCTATAACCCGATTGTCATAAAAATAAAGGCCCGTTACGCAGTAATTGCTCTTTGGCTTGGCCGGCTTCTCCTCAATGGAAATGGCTCTGCCCTTATTGTCAAACTCCACAATACCAAACCGCTCCGGGTCATCCACATAATAGCCGAATACAGTGGCCCCGTTGCCGGTTTCGGCGTGCTGTACTGCCGCCTTCAGGCGCTTGGTCATGCCATGTCCGGCAAAGATATTATCCCCCAAAATCATGGCTACGCTGTCCTGACCGATAAATTCCTCGCCGATAATAAAGGCCTGGGCCAACCCATCAGGACTGGGCTGAACGGCGTAGGACAGGTGGACGCCAAATTGCTTGCCGTCCCCCAGCAGCTCCTTGAAGCGCGGTGTGTCCTGGGGAGTGGAAATAATGAGAATATCCCTTATCCCGGCCCGCATAAGGACGGACATGGGATAGTAAATCATTGGTTTGTCATAAACCGGTAACAGCTGCTTGGAGGTTACCATGGTAAGTGGATAGAGTCTGGTTCCAGACCCTCCTGCAAGTATTATGCCCTTCATATTAATCTCCTTAAATGTCAATTTAACACCAGCAGGCAAGTAGCTACTGTATTCAGCTCGGGTCTCAGGACTAAAACTGTTTTTGCATTATTGAAATAGCTGAAAAAATCAAAACTCACTTCGCCTTTCATGGCTCGTTCAAACAATTGATTTTTTCAGCCAATGCAGGAGTGCAAAAGCCAGTTTATTAACGTCCATCGCCCTAATGCTTCACACAGTAACCACCTGCCCGCTTTTCGTACTGCCACGTATAGTGTACATAGGCAGCTGACTTAAGGTATACGGCAGCAGATGGCTTGAACAATAGGTCATGTTGCGCTAAGAAGCCTTTTACTTGCCATATCCTATTTATTTAGCGGAAAAAGTTGCTTGTTTGAGCGACGCGCAGCTAGTCCCGTAGGGGCGCAGCGAGTTGCAGCTTTTTTCGCTATTGTTAATGGCAAGGAAAAGTTTTAGCAATATGACCGTGTGAAAGCCACTACTACCGTACACATGAATTACACTCTATAAATTCATAATCTTACACATTAAAACGGAAGTAGGTTACATCTCCGTCCTGCATGATGTAATCCTTGCCCTCTAAGCGGACCTGGCCCTTTTCCCGGGCAGCTGCCGTGGAGCCGGCGGCCACCAGATCGTCGAAGTTCACAATTTCGGCCCGGATAAAGCCCCGCTCAATATCGGAATGAATCTTGCCCGCCGCCTTAGGGGCAGTGGTGCCCTTTACGATGGTCCAGGCCCGGCATTCATCAGGCCCTGCCGTCAGGAAGGTCATCAGTCCCAGCAAATCAAAGGCCGCCTTAATGAGCTTCTGGAGACCGGACTCCTTTAGGCCCATATCTGCCAAAAATTCCTTGGCTTCCTCCTCATCCAGCTCAGCGATTTCCGACTCCACCCGGGCAGAAATAGTAACCACCTCGGCCCCCTCGGTTTTGGCATATTCCTTTACCCGCTGTACATGAGGATTATCCGTATCGGCAGTGGCCACCTCATCCTCGCTGACATTGGCCACAAACAGGGTTGGCTTCAGGGTCAGGAAATTCATTTCCTTAATCATATCCCGCTCATCATCGGATAAATCCACACTGCGAACGGTTTTACCCTCATCCAGAGCCGCCTTAATCCGCTCCAGCACATCAGCCTCCGCCTTGGCCTCCTTGGCCCCGGACTTGGCCAGCTTGGTGAGCTTCAGCAGACGGCGCTCCAGCACCTCCAGATCCGCCAGACACAGCTCCGTATTTATAATCTCAATATCCCGGATAGGGTCAATGGACCCCTCCACATGGGTGATATTGCCGTCATCAAAGCAGCGTACCACCTGGGCCACTGCATCCACCTGACGAATATGCTCCAAAAACTTATTCCCCAGGCCCTCCCCCTTGGAGGCCCCCTTTACCAGACCGGCAATATCCACAAAGCGGAAGGCCGCCGGGGTGGTTTTCTTGGAATTATACATTTCATGGAGCACCTGCAGCCGCTCATCCGGCACATCCACAATCCCCACATTGGGCTCAATGGTGCAGAAGGGATAATTGGCCGCCTCTGCCCCGGCCTTGGTTATTGCATTGAACAGGGTACTCTTGCCCACATTAGGCAAACCCACAATACCTACTTCTAAATTACTCAATTGTTCATATCTCCCTACTAAAAAAATCTAACAATTCATCGTTGAGTGTCAATATCAGCACAACACTCTTGGCTAAAACTATTTCTAACTTAAAATATTTTTAAAGTCAAATCTCATTACACTTAAATAATTTATTTTTAAGCTAATGCAGGCTGACAAACAGCATTTTCTTTACGACAATTGGCCTAAGCCTTCGTCGGGCGGCCAATGATATTTATTTTTTATACCCATTAGGATTATTTTTTTGCCAGTTCCAGCTATCCCGGCACATATCCGCCAGGGTCCGCTTGGCCCGCCAGCCCAGGACCCGTTCTGCCTTGTGGACATCGGAATACACCGCCGGCAAATCCCCGGCCCGCCGTGGGCCAATTTCGTAAGCTACCTTAACATCATTGACCTGCTGAAAGGTATTCACAATATCCAGCACGCTGTATGGCTGACCAGTACCCAGATTAATAATCTCCGTGCCATGGTGATGAGCGCAAAATTCCACCGCTTTTACATGGCCCTCAGCCAAATCCATAACGTGAATATAATCCCGCAGGCAGGTACCATCCGGGGTATCATAATCATCACCAAAAATAGTCAGCTTCTCCCGTTTACCCACAGCCACCTGGGAAACATAGGGCATCAGGTTATTTGGTATCCCCTGGGGATCCTCCCCAATGCGGCCAGACTCATGGGCCCCAATGGGATTGAAATACCTAAGGAGTACCACACTCAGCTCCTTATCCGCCACCGAGGCATCCTGCAATATCTGTTCCATCATAGACTTGGTCCAACCGTAAGGATTGGTACAAATTCCCCTGGGCATTCCCTCATGGCATGGGGAGGAATTCTCCGCCCCGTAAACGGTGGCCGAGGAGGAAAAAACGATTTCCTTGCAGCCGGTCTCCGCCATACATTCCAGGAGGGTCAGGGTGGTATCAATATTGTTGCGGTAATAGCGGACAGGCTGCTGAACGGATTCCCCCACTGCCTTCAGGCCGGCAAAATGGATAACACAATCCGGCTGCTCCTTTTGCATTATTTTCAGCATCCGAACCTTATCCTTAACGTCATCCTCATAGAGAGTCACAGACCTGCCCGTCAGCTGCTCCACCCGCTTGATGGACTCAGGAGAGCTATTATCATAATTATCAACAACAACGACCTCATGCCCACTGTTCAACAGGGACAATGCCGTATGGGAGCCAATATAGCCGGCTCCCCCAGCTAATAAAATTTTCATAAATGACCTCAATCCTTTAATACATCTGTTAAATATGCTCTAAAGTCTCCCCCCAGGTCATCCCGGCGCAGGGCAAATTCCACGGTGGCCTTCAAAAAGCCCAGCTTGTCACCTACGTCATACCGCTTGCCCTCAAAGTTAAAGGCCCAAACCGGCTCGTTCTTCGCCAGCACCTTCAGGGCATCCGTCAGCTGAATTTCCCCACCCTTCCCCGGTGGAGTGTTTTCCAGTATATCAAAGATTGATGAAGAAATGATGTAACGGCCCAATACCGCCATATTGCTGGGAGCCTCCCCGATTTCCGGCTTTTCCACCATATCGGTGACCTTAAGGAGCCCTGCCCCGGCAATTTCCTCCCCGGCCACCACGCCGTAGGAGCTTACCTTGTCATCAGGCACCAGCTGACAGCCCAGCACACTGCCGCCATAGGACTCGTGTACCTCAATAAGCTGCTTCAGGGCCGGCTTGCCCTCATTGTAAACCACATCGTCACCCAGCAGCACCGCAAAGGACTCTCCCCCCATAAAGGACCGGGCACAGAGGATGGCATCCCCCAGGCCCCGCATATGCTTTTGCCGGATATAGTGAACGTTAATATCCGCCGTTTCCCGCACCATGGCCAGCAGGTCATCCTTGTGCTTTTCCTCCAGCATGGCCTCCAGGGTAGGCGCGGAATCGAAATGATCCTCAATGGCCCGCTTGGCGTGACCGCTGATAATGAGGATTTCTTCAATGCCGCTTTCCAGGGCTTCCTCCACAATATATTGAATAGTTGGTTTATCGACAATTGGCAACATTTCCTTGGGGGTTGCCTTGGTGGCCGGCAAGAAACGGGTGCCAAAGCCCGCTGCCGGAATAACTGCTTTTCTTATTTTCTGCATAACAAAATCTCCATATGGTAAAATATAATAATTAATTTTAGCATATTTTAGGGCAAAATAACAGAGCAGGAGGAATGCTTCCTACAGCATCCCTTCCTGCTCACAGGTTACGTCCGCAAAGCCCTGGGTAAAATTCAACTAAATTCAGATGGAGTTAAAACTCCACCTGAATAAGTTATCATTTTATCACCTGGCGATAATGTGTCCGTTGACAGCAGCCAACACCGGAGCATGATCCGGGCACAGCCCAAACAGCTTTAGCCGGGACCCCGGCCGGACCCAGTGGAGGCCTGTCGCGTTATCTGTACCGGCCCTATTATCCTCTGACATCCAAAAATTGAAGCTTCCCGTGAATTTTAACCTTGACGGACTCAGCGGGGAAGAAAATACAATCCCCCCGGAACACCTGAATATAGCTTCCATCCTCCATATAGATACTGCCGCACCCGTTGGTACACAGCAGCACCCTGAAGGAATCCCCATCAGCCCGATAATCCACCAGCTGCCGCACCCGTTCCGTGTTCACCAGCCGTCGATGTACCTCAAAATACCGGCAGCGGCACAGCAGCTCCGTAGCACAGCCCGGCTGATACTTTACGGCCCGCATGGGCTGTCTTGGTCTGGCCGCAGCCTTTAAATTGGCCACCTCCAAGGCCTTGTCCACATGGAGGGGCCGCTTGTTGCCCTCCTTGTCCACCCGATCGTAATCGTAAAGGCGATAAGTGAGATTGGAGCTTTCCTGAATCTCCGCCACCAGGGAGCCGGCCCCTATGGCATGGATGGTGCCCGCTTCGATGAAGAACACATCATCCGGCTTTATGGGCACCCGCTGCAAATGCTTCTCCAGGGTTCCATTGGCGATGCTCCGCCGCATGGTCTCCGCATCCACATCGTGGTTTAGTCCATATACCAGCTGGGAAGCCGCCCCGGCATCCAGCACATACCACATCTCCGATTTCCCCTGCTGGCCATGCTCATGCTCCCTAGCATAATCATCATCGGGATGCACCTGCACCGAAAGGTCATTTTTCGCGTCAATAAATTTTATTAATATAGGCAGCTCCCCTTTGGTGTGGGGATGCTGGCCCAAAAAATCCGGATGGGCCTTCAGTATTTCACCAAGGCTCTGCCCGGCAAATTCCCCATTGGCCGCATAGCTGGGCCCATCAGGGTGAGTGGAGCACTCCCAGGTCTCCGCCAGGGGACTCATATCGATATTCTTGGCAAAATCATCATTTAGCCGCCTGCCGCCCCAGATATAATCCTTGCCGGTAGGCTTTAATAAAAAGGGTTTTCTTTCCATAATCAACCTCAAAAACAGAGCTTACTCCAGCCCCAATTTTCCCTTTACGAACACATCATACTACATTAATGGGCGAATAACCACCACTTAAGCAAGCTCATCCCGTTTGCTCAAACATTTTTTCCCAAAATAAAGGGCTGAAGTATAGCCCAATACGGCTCCCACATCATTTAGCAGAATGTCCTCCCCATCACAGTGCCGGCCGGGAATAAAGGGCTTGGTGCCCTCATCCAGCACCGAAAAAATAACCGCCGCCGCCAGAGCCAGCCAGCCGGCCTTCCCCCGCAGCAGCTGATAGCCATACAGGAACAAAGTCAGGATAAAATACAACCCCAGATGGGCCGCCTTTCTCACAATGGTATGCAGAAGCTCCGGGTCCACATGGAATAAATTGGCCAGATATACGGTAAAGCCATGACTGGTATTAAACGTGTCCGTTCCATTTTGATGGGATAAAAAAAACATTACCCCCACCCACAGCAGGGACAACAGCAGCCACGTATTTTTATTTTTAAAGCTCAATGCAATACCTCCCAAGACAATATATATATACCATATCATTGTAACACAAACGGAGGCGCAGGAGAACGGCCTATTCCAGGTCAAACTTCTGCTTATCATCGACGCTTATATCCTCCCCAAGCTGAACCTCAATAAGCTTCAAATCACTGTCCGCAATAATGGTATGCCGGCAGCCAATAGCCATGGTAATAACATCACCGGTCTTTACCCGCTGCTCCATGCCATCCACGATGGTGCGGCCATGACCGGACACCACCACCCAAACCTCATCACGGTTTTTGTGACTGTGATAATTCATGGAATGGCCTTCATTCAGGGTAACCTTAATGGTAAGGGAGCCCGTCTCCACATCCAGCACCTTGAAGCTGCCCCAGGACTTTTCGGCAAACATAATCTGCTGGTCAAACTGCTCCACAAAGGGCTTAATATAGGAGCTTTGCTCCTTGTCCGATACTAATATGCCCTCCGGGGAGGCCGAAATAACCACATCATGCAATCCCATGGCCAGCACGGGCACATCCATCTCATTGACGATATGGACGCCGGTACAGGTCTCATTCAGCACCCCGGGGCCAATGACCGCCTCATCCATGGACTCCGTCAGAGTATTCCAGGTGCCCAAATCCTTCCACTGACCGCCAAACCGCTGAACCTGAATTTTGTCCTCCTTCTCTACCACCGCATAGTCAAAGGAAATCTTTTCCAGGGTGTCATATTTGGCAAACAAATCATAATAATCCGTAAAATCCATGAGCTCATGGGCAATATTCAGGACATACTGTAATTTATAGGCAAATACCCCACCATTCCACAGGGCTCCCCGGGCAATATAGTCCTCCGCCACCTCCCTGGTAGGCTTTTCCTTGAAGGTGGACACCATGGAGGTGGGCTCCTTGGAGGCAGGGATAATATAGCCATACTTTTCCGACGGATAGGTGGGCTCGATGCCCATAAGCACCAAATTGGCCTCCCCCTTCTCCGCCTGCTGTGACAGCTGCTTCAGGGCCTGAAAATAGTCCTCCTCCACATAGGGATCCACCGGGCACACCACCACAGGCTCCTCTGGACTGATATGCATCACATCAACCAAATAGGCTGTGGCCAGGGCAATGGCCGGAAAGGTGTCCCGGCGGCATGGCTCCACGGAAATCCGCACCCCGTCCCCCAGCTGGTTATTGATGGAGGACACCTGGGCCTTGCTGGTGGCAATCGTTATACTGGCATCGGCATCCACCTGTTTTATCTGACGGTACACCCGCTGTACCATGGATTCATAGGTTTGATCCGTCCCCTTAAAAAGCTTGATAAACTGCTTGCTTCGTACATCATTTGACAGGGGCCACAGGCGCTTCCCCGACCCCCCGGACAACAATACTATATTCATAATCTATCCTTCTCCATCAACGCTCTGCCCGCATGGGATTTTCCAAAAAATCCTTGTAGGCCAGGCGGATACCGTCCTCCAGCTCCGTTTTATAGGTCCAGCCCAGCTTGGTGGCCTTCGATACATCCAGCAGCTTCCGGGGAGTGCCATTGGGCCGGGAGGTATCCCACAGGATTTCTCCCTCATAGCCCACAACCTTGGCCACCAGCTCCGGCAGCTCCTTGATGGTCAAGTCCTTCCCCGTGCCGGCATTAACCGGGTCATTGCCGCGGTAGTTATTCATCAAAAACACGCAGAGGTTGGCCAAATCGTCCACATAGAGGAACTCTCTCAACGGGGAGCCATCCCCCCAGCAGGTAACACTGGCGGCACCATTTTCCTTGGCCTCATGGAACCGACGGATGAGGGCAGGCAGCACATGACTGTGCTCCGGATGATAATTGTCATTTGGCCCGTAGAGATTGGTGGGCATTACAGAAATATAATCCGTGCCGTACTGGCGATTTAAAAATTCACAATATTTCAGGCCGGAAATCTTGGCCAGGGCATAGGCCTCGTTGGTCTTCTCCAGCTCCGAGGTAAGGAGACAGCTTTCCGGCATAGGCTGTGGCGCCATGCGGGGATAAATACAGGAGGAGCCCAAAAATTCCAGCTTTTTGCAGCCGTTTTTCCAGGCTGAATTAATGACATTCATTTCCAAAATCATGTTATCGTACATAAAGTCCGCCAACGCCTCAGAATTGGCCACAATCCCCCCTACCTTGGCGGCGGCCAGGAAGACATATTCCGGCTTTTCCTGGGCAAAGAACTGCTCCACCTGGTCCTGACGGCAAAGGTCCAGCTCCTTATGGGTTCTGGTAATAATATTGGTATAGCCCTGCCGCTCCAGCTCTCGTACAATGGCGGAGCCCACCATGCCCCGGTGACCGGCTACATAGATTTTCGCATTTTTTTCCATCATTTTATTACACCCTTTTCCAAGAATTCAGCTAAATTTACCCGTTCGGTGAGACGCTCGGCCGCCACCTTTTCCATATCATGCTTCACCATGATTTCCACCAGCTTTTCAAAGCTGGTCTTGGTGGGATTCCAGCCCAGCTCTTCCTTGGCCTTGGTTGGATCCCCCCAAAGATTAACTACATCTGTTGGGCGATAGAAATCGGGACTGACCGCCACTACCACCTTGCCGGTGGCCTTATCAACGCCCCTTTCCTCCAGGCCTTCACCGGTAAATTCCAGCTCAATCCCTGCATGATGGAAGGCCAGCTGACAGAACTCCCGGACCGAATGCTGTACGCCGGTAGCAATAACGAAATCCTCCGGCTTGTCATGCTGCAAAATCAGCCACATGCACTCCACATAATCCTTGGCATAGCCCCAATCCCGCAGGCTGTCCAAATTACCCAGATACAGTTTTTCCTGCTTGCCCTGGGCAATACGGGCCGCCGCCAGGGTAATCTTTCTGGTTACGAAGGTCTCACCGCGCCGCTCGGACTCGTGATTGAATAAAATACCGGAGCAGCAGAACATATTGTAGGCCTCCCGGTACTCCTTGGTAATCCAGAAGCCATACTGCTTGGCCACCGCATAGGGGGAATATGGATGGAAGGGGGTTTTCTCATTCTGGGGAACCTCCTCCACCTTGCCGTAAAGCTCCGAGGTAGAGGCCTGATAAATGCGGCAACTATCCTTCAGGCCGCACAGGCGAACGGCCTCCAATATACGCAGCACGCCGGTGGCATCCACATCAGCCGTAAACTCAGGGGCATCAAAGGACACCTGAACATGGCTCTGGGCCGCCAGATTATAAATTTCATCTGGGCGCACAGTGCTGATAACCGCCATGAGCCCCATGGAATCCCCCATATCCCCATAATGAAGATGAAAATTTGGCTTTCCCTCCAGATGGGCAATCCGCTCCCGATAATCCACGGAGGAGCGGCGGATTATACCGTGGACATCATAGCCCTTTTCCAACAAAAATTCGGCCAAATATGAACCGTCCTGACCAGTGACACCAGTAATCAACGCTTTTTTCATGTAAATACCTCCAAAATAAAAATCTCTCCGCCTATGCAGAGAGATTGTCTATGTGCAATCGCCCCACCGGCTTTTGCACTATTTTTTCATATTATGTTTATTCCTGCCACCCATTTTCTTGGGATAAACTTGTACAATCTTGTGTTTATCCGATGTTAACGGGTGCTAAGACTCCCTCCTCTAAGGTGGGAGTTAAGCACCCGTAAAGCAATGGGTAAAATTCGACTAAATTCAGGTGGAGTTTAAAACTTCACCTGAATAAGTCTACATTTTATTTTCACAGGCTGGTGAGCCGGAGCATAGGCTTATTTCCAACGCTTCCGGTATTCTCCGGGGGAAATTCCCTCCACGGATTTAAACACCCTTGATAAATATTGCTCCGAGGAAAAGCCCACCTTCCCGGCAATTTCCGCCAGGGTATTGTCCGTAAACCGCAGCAGCTCCTTTATTTTACGAATCCGCACCGTAGTCAGATAACGAATAGGGGAAATTCCCATGGACCGGTTGAAAACATGTCCCAAATAGGTTTTCTCCATAAAAAAATGTTGTGAAAGTCCCTCCAGGGTAATGGGACGCATATAATTATTATCCAAATACAGCCGTATATCCTCCACCTTGCCTGTGGCCCGTTGGTGATTTTCCGCCCAGCAATCCCCCATTATCCGCTCCAGCAGGGAGGACAGCAGGGTATTTATGCCCATATCCCGCACATAGGAGGCCCCCTCCGCCGTCCGGTAGATATCCTGCAACAGCTCAATGTACTCATTGACAGACCGTACCGTAAATACGGGTTTGCCGGAGCGGTGCAAAAATTTATGGTAAATCGCCAGCAGGGCCGGACCATCAAAATGGGTCCAATGCACGGTCCAAAGGTCCTCCGCCGTACGATGGGAATAGGGACGTGAGCAATCCACAAAGGCCGCATCCCCTGCCTCCAGTTCATAGGCTTTTTCTCCCACCTGTACTACCCCTGCCCCCCGTTCCACTACCAGGAACAAGCAGCCGCCCAGGTTGCTGCGCCGGGAGGTGTGGGGCTTCAGGGCCGTCAGCTGTCCCACCTCCGCCAAATGCAACAGGGAGGCCCTGGCAAAGGGGGAGGGGGTATATTGAATTCTGGTTGTTTCTACTGTGGCCATCACTATCGTCCTACGCCCAAAAGCTGCTCTCCATTTTATTTAAAGGTTAAATTGTATGCCGGAAATGTGGTGAGCAAGTAGTTGCCAATAGCCTCACCAATAATACGCTTTCCCTCATGATCAGGATGAAGTCCGTCGGTGGTCAGCTCTTCCTTAAGCTGGCCGTACATATCCGTCAGCGCCGGGGTAACATCAACGTGATAGGTCTGATTCATTATCCACTGATTGAGGATTAATTGCTGGTCCTTCCAATTCCAGGCCGGGTTCTCTATGGCATCTACCTTGGCCATCAGCCCTGGATTTATGGGCGTTGCCGTTACAAATACCGGAATGATATTGTAATATTTGCATTCCTCCAATAGCTCCTCCATGGCGGCTACAGTCTCCCAGCCATCCTCACCGGACCGAAAATTATTGACGCCGCCCATTATTATCAGCATGCCCGGTGAAAAGGGAATAACATCCTTTTCAAACCGGTTAACCATATCCTGGACACTATCGCCGCTGCGGCCAAGATTTTTTATTGGTACCTTACAATAAGTCTCCCAGCTGTACATTACATAGCCAGGGGGCACATTGCAAACACCGCCGCCATGGGTAATACTGTCACCTAAGGCCGCCACCCTTACGTGCTGCTCCACCTCAAAATATTTTGGCTCTGACCAGTCGGTATTGGGAACTCCCACCTTGTTTTGTGAACGGACCTGCCACATGTAATGACCTGGCCAGGTGTAGCCGCCATCCTCATAATATATGTTGTTGTTGTCGGTGGTCATATCCCGCACCACATCATAATGGCCCGGATTATCTTTATTCTCACGGCTTACCCTTATTTCATAGCCGCCGCTGCCATCTACCGGAATCCAGGAGAAAACCGGATATAGGGGGGAATAGGCCATTTCTTCAAATTCCGTGGTGGCCCGGGGTGCCTTGGGATTTACTTCCTCACCCACCAATGGCTTCGGCGCACTGTAGGCTCCCATTTCATGGCCATCGTAATCCAGGGGACACACCCGCCAATAATAGCCCTTGGCCTTAAGCATATTAACTGTATCCAGCTCAAAGCCATTGTTCGGCACCTGATTAATGTGCTTAATCTCCGCCTCACGGCTGGTGGAATTGCCTTTCAAAATAACCAGACGATAGCTTACGGCTCCGGGGATGGTATCCCAATTGATACGCACCTTTTTTAAAAAATCCCCCTGATATAGCTGGTCCTCGGCTCCCCCATAGTTAGCGGTCTCGGCCAGGGCGGCCCCGGAAAAGGACAGCAGGCCAACCATAACTGCGGCCATAATTTTTTTGGAAAAATTCATGACATCATACCTCAATCGGATAAATTTACATATCCATGATAATTATTCTTTCTGCATAGGTTAATAAAAATATTACCGTAATAGCTTATCACGATTAACAACAAGTTGCAACGGCAGCGGCGATGGCAGCACCGATACTGGAGCCATCCTTGACTAAAACCGGCTCCAGGCCGGCCGCCTCTTCGCCCATAATTTCGTAGAGGGCCCGTCTCACACTCTCCTGCACATAGGGCATATGCTGGAAAACGGAACCATCAACTGCTATATGCTGGGGCTCCACCCGCCCACTGCCTGCCAAATGCCACAGGGTACCGGCCCAGGATGCGGCCACAATACGGGCCGAGCGCACCGTTATGGCCCTGGCCAGCTGACGAATTTTCTCTATATCATCCACCTCAGCCTCCGGGACAATGGGCTTCACTACAGCAGCTGCCCCGGCGGCCCCCTCCATGACAGATGACATATCCACCGCTGAAAGGGCCGGCTTTTCCCTTAAATCAAATATCGCCTGCAGCAGGCGGCTGAACAGTTCCCCAATATACCGGCCTGACACCATTTTCTCCAGCCGCTGCCGCCCGGGCTGCTCCGAATTCCTGTCCAGCTCCATATCCCACCTGCTGGGAATGAGCTTGGAAAAGGCCCCGGACTCCATATTTATAATACAGGCCGGCCGCCCGGCATCAGGCATAGCCTCCATATAGCAGGTGTTGTAGCCTGTGGCGTATATGGAGCCCACCCTGGTATCAGGATAGGTATAGGCCGCCGCCAGAAGAGCCGCCACCGTATCATTCAGAATGGCCACCGGCTTTATGTGGAGAAAGCCCCTGCGAACCAGGGCAGCCTCCAGCAGTCCATTTATATCCTGCCCCTCCACCCCGGGTACCGCAATTTCCTTGGCCCATTTAATGAGCTTGGCCCGATTAATATCCTGTTGCTCCGTACCAAAGGAAAAGGTGTGGCCCAGGTATATTTCCCGCTCCCCATTGCCATGGACAGCCTCCCCCACCGTTTCGGCCAAAAAATCAAACAGGGCTGTGGAAGACGCCGAGCTGCTAATGAGATTATATTCATCTGTTACCAGAGGCTTTTCCACCCAGTTCAGCACTTCAAAGCTGCTATTGCCCAACAGGCGCACCACTGAGGCCCGCACATTGCTGCCCCCAAAGTCCAGGGCCAGGTATTCCCCCTTCTCCGTGCCCTCCGGCAAACCAATAAAGGAGGGGAGCATGGGCAGGGAGGAAAACTCGCTCCTTCTTAAGCCCTGCTCCAAATCCCAGCGAAAAGCCCCGGCCACATCGGCAATAAATTCCTTGGTGACAGCCAGTTCATCCATTATTTCCTTATATAAGCCTTCATTAAGTGCCACCCCATATTCCCCCTTGTAATATCATAGCCCTGCCAATGGATTGCTTCCGCCTGTTAAAATTCCACAGAACACCCATTCCTCCTGTCAGGCGGACATATTTGCCATATTCCTGCCCAGGTATTACAGCCCCGGCATGATTTCCGTAACGTAGCCATCCGGGTCCTGAATAAAATAAATCCCCGCCGGCTCCACCACCCTCAGCACACAGCCCATTGCCTGGTGCATGGCCAGGGCTTCCTTGTAGTTATCCACCCAAAAGGCCAAATGGACCGGATTTTCCCCCAAATTATATTCCCCCTCGTGATCCTTCCTTAGGGTTATTTCCAGCTCATAACCGGAATCCTCCCCATCCACCAGGTAGGTCAGCTTTATGTGGGGCAAATCCTTGTTTCCCTTAACCTTCAGCCCAAGGGCCTTTTTATAAAATTCCACAGAACGCTCCACGTCCTTAACGGCAATACTGCTGTGGGACATTGTAAATTTCATCACCAAAAACTCCCTAGTTAAAATTTTATACCTCCTGGGCCTTTTCTTCCAGGTATGCCCAGCGATCCATAAGCTTATCCAGCTCGGCGGCCAGCCGTTCCTGCTCTGCGGTAAGCTCCTGCAGCATATCGTAATTGGCCCCATTCATGGCCATCTGCATTTCCACTACCTTCAGCTCACTTTCCTTGCTGGCAATTACCGCCTCAATTTCCCCATATTCCCGGGCCTCATTGGCACTTAGGCCCTGTTTTTTGCTTTTGGGCTTTACCTTGTCCGTCAGCGGCTCGGCCACAGCCTTGGCCCTTTCGGCCTTACGCTGCTGCTGAAGCCTATCTGCCTGCTCCTCATCAGCCTTTGCCTTATAATCTGAATAGCCTCCCATGTAAATCTGTACACGGGCAGCCTCATCAAAGACAAAGACCTTCCGGGCCATACGGTCAGTGAAAAAACGGTCGTGGGACACGAAAATAATGGCCCCGTTAAAGTCCTCAATAAAATTCTCCAGCACGGCCATGGTATCCAAATCCAAATCGTTGGTGGGCTCATCCAGCAGCAGCACATTAGGCTCCTCCATAAGGATGCGCAGCAGATAGAGGCGACGCTTTTCGCCACCTGACAGGCGGGAAATCTCCGTCCATTGAAGCTCCGGAGGAAAGAGGAACCGCTCCATGAGCTGTCCTGCCGATAATTTTGTGCCATCGGCCATGGTAATATAATGGGCTGCCTCCTGAATATACTCCTTGGCCCGCAGCCGTCCATCCATTTCCACATTGGTTTGGGCAAAATAGCCCAGCTTCACCGTCTGGCCGATATCCACCCGTCCCCCGGTAGGCTGAAGCCGGCCGGCAATAATATTCAGCAGCGTGGACTTTCCCGTACCATTGCCCCCTAAAATCCCGATACGGTCATTGCGGAGGACAGTGTAGGTAAAATCCCGGCAATAGGTTTTCCCCTGCCATTCATAGCTTACATGGTCCAGCTCAATAATTTTACGGCCAAGGCGGCTGCCGGCCAGCCCGATTTCCACCTGATTGCGGCTAAGGTCCACCCTTTGATCCCGTACCTGCTCATAACGCTGAATACGGGCCTTTTGCTTGGTACTACGGGCCTGGGCTCCCCGCCGGATCCAGGCCAGCTCGTTGCGCAAAAAATTCTGCCGTTTGCGCTCCCCGGCCTCCTCCCGCTCAATACGGGCCGCCTTCAGCTCCAGAAATTGGGAGTAGTTGCCATCATAGCTGTAGGTCCGCCCCTTATCAAATTCCAAAATCCCGGTGGTAACCCGGTCCAGGAAATAGCGGTCATGGGTTACGGTCAGCAGGGCCCCCTTCCAGTGGGCCAAATAGTCCTCCAGCCAGCCAATGGTTTCACTGTCCAAATGGTTGGTGGGCTCATCCAATATCAGCAAATCACAGGGCTGAATCAGGGCCGTGGCCAGGGCCATACGCTTCTGCTGACCGGTGGACAGGCTGCCCACCCTGGCCTCAAAATCATGAATTCCCAGGTGATTAAGAATGGTTTTGGCTTCATTTTCCATCCCCCAGCCATTTACACTGTCGATTTGGGCCGAGGCCTCCACCAGGGCCTGCTGTACCGCCGGAGATTGATCCCCGGCCTCGGTTTTGGCCAGGGCAGCTTCATAGGCCCGGAGGGCGCCCATTAACGGGCTGTCGTCCTTAAAAACCTCCATCAATACGGTATTTTCCATATCGAATTCCTTGGACTGCTCCAAAAAGCTGATGCGGAGATTCCGCATGGTCACCATATTGCCGGTATCGGCAGACAGCTTGCCTGCCACCGTCTTCAAGAAGGTGGATTTTCCGGTGCCGTTTACCCCCACAATACCGATTTTGTCATTGTCATTTACATTAAGATTTACGTGACTGAACAAGACCTTTTCCCCGTAGCTCTTGCCCAGATTTTCCACTGTTAAAACCAACTTACACTTCCTCCTCGGCGGCTATCTCCGGATGGTCCTCCACCAATGGCTTCCTTAATTGAAGCAATATTCTGGTAATGCGCAGGTTATCAATTTCCTCCACGAAGAAATCAACACAGTCACAGGACGCCTTCATACCAATCAGCGGCGGGGACTGGACGTTATTGTACAGCCAGCCCCCAATGGTATCAATGTTGTCCGCCTCAATTTCCATTTCAAAGATATCGCTGACCTCCTCCAGCAGCAGCATGGCGTCGATGGAATATATCAGCTCAGACCGCTTTTCAATGGCGGGACGCTCCTGATCAAATTCATCCTGAATTTCACCCACGATTTCCTCAATAACATCCTCAATGGTAACCATTCCCGAGGTACCGCCGTATTCATCCACCACAATAGCCAGCTGGGAGCGCTGCTTCTGCATCATTTTTAACAGCATGCTTATCTTCATGGTTTCCGGTACCACCAGGGTCCGGCGCACTAGCTTTCTGAGAATTGGACGCCGCCGTTTATACAGGGATTGCATTAAATCCTTGATGTGCAAAAAGCCCACTATATCATCCTTGTCCTCACCGCATACCGGGTAACGGGTCAGGTGCTCCTCCATGGCCACCTTTATATTTTCCTCGAAGCTGTCCTCCAGATAAAGGCACACCATATCCGTGCGGGGGATCATAATTTCCCGCACGTTGCGGTCGGCAAAATCGAATACATTGTCCACGAAATCCAGCTCTGTTTTATCAATATAGCCCTGCTTGTGACTTTCCTCCATCAAGCGGCGTATTTCATCCTCGGTATGGGCCACCTCATCTCCGTTATTGGATATATCGATGCCGAATATTTTGGCCACAAACACCGCCACCTTATTAAGGAGCCACACAGAGGGATACATGATTTTCTGAAAAAACATCAATGGAATGGCCACGGCCAGCATAACCCGTTCCACCTGCTGAATAGCCACATTTTTCGGAATAAGTTCACCGATGATAATGGTAGCGGCCGTTACCAGGGAAAAGGCAATAATAAAGGAAATGGTGGCAGACAGAGCACCACTCAGGCCAATAATTTCAAAGACCGGCTCCAAAATCCGGCTGATGGTAGGCTCCCCCAATAAACCAAGGCCCAAAGAGGCCAAGGTTATCCCCAGCTGGGTTACGGAAAGGGACACATCCACATGCTCCACCAAGGGCTTGGCATATACTGCCCGGCGGTTGCCGGCTTCAATCATGGAGTTCAGGCGGGACATCCGCATTTTTACAATAGCAAATTCCGCCGCCACAAAAAACCCGTTGAGAGCAACCAATATTACTATGATTATAAGCTTAATTATAATCTCTGTTATATCCAAGAAAGCTTCCTCCTAGCTATTAAACACCGGCATATTATGTTCGTCGTCAAAGGTGGCCGTACAGCGCGGATAATTGCTGCAGCCCCAAAAGCTGCCGTTCCGTCCCTTGATGGGTCTCAGATGCCCCTCCCGGCATTTAGGGCACAGGTACGTTGAAGCCGCCTGGGGGGAGGCCGATGAAAGGTGCTCCATGGGGGCCGCCGACACCTTGGCTTCCTCCCTGCCGCCAGGCCCATTATAGTTATTATGACCTCTGCCGCCAAAGGAGGGGATTGGTTCATTGTACCCACTGCCGGCAGACGCCGTAAAGGAGTCCATCAGGCGGAATTCCTGATTGAAGGCCTCCATTTCCTCCTCGCTGATATACGGATTGCCAAAGGGCGCATCATCGTACACCGCTGCGGCCGCCGTATGGACATTAGCGGGACTATGAATGCTGCCGGCAGGCTGTCTGCGGGCCTTGGCCCCGGCCAAATCCGGTTTACCCTCCTTATCGTCGCAGCTCATGCGGCACCTTGGAAAGGCTGAGCATCCCCAAAAATCTCCGTTTTTGCCATGGCGTTTTACCAATACCCCACTTTTGCACCGGGGGCATACCTGGGCGGCTTCTCCCCCCTCGGTGGTGGAGGCCACCTGCAACCGGGCCCCATAGGCTTTTTTACATAATTCGGTGGTAAAATTCACCTGATTGGCGAGAAAATCCTCCAAGGAACCATCACCATCGGCCAGGGAATGCAGCTTATCCTCCCAAATAGCCGTAAAATCAGGATATGACAGCTCCTCCGGCATAGCATCAATCAGCATATAGGCCGACTGGGTGGGCTGGAGATATTTCTTCTTCCCGGTCTGGGTCATAAACCTGCGACGGATAAGGTCATCAATAATGGTGGCCCGGGTGGCCTCTGTACCGATACCGTACACGTCCTTCAGCTTTTTCTTGGACTCCGGATCCTTTACGAACTTATGAATATCCTTCATGGCCGCCAACAGGGTGGAGGTGGTAAATCGCACTGGTGGCTTGGTGGCCTTCTGGCTCATTTCACCTTCCAGGTAGATTACCCCATCCTTGTTCTTCATCAGCGGCAGGGAAGCACTGTCCTCCTCGCCATTATCGCCGTTGTCGCCGTTGTCCTCGTTTTTATCCCTGGCCTGGAAGCTATAAAGGGCCTTCCAGCCCAAATCCAATTCTACCCGGCCGCTGGCGGTAAACAGCTCATCCTTGTAATCAATCTCGATTTTGGTCTGATTATATGTATGCACAGGATAGAACTGGGCAATATAGGCCTGGGCCACCAAAAAATAAATATTTCGCTCCATGGGGGTCAGCTTCTCCGCCCCGGCCGGTACCCGGGTAGGGATAATAGCGTGATGGGCCGAAATTTTCTTGTCATTCCAGGCCCGGCTTTTTATGGTGCTGTCCGCCCCCGCCGCCCACTGGGCCAGTTGTTCGTCGCCAAAATTTTGCAAATGCTGTAAAATTGCTCCATTGTCCTTAAACTGATTGGTGGGCAAATATTCGCAATCCGAACGGGGATAGGTGGTGAGCTTCCGCTCATACAGCTTCTGGGCCGTGTCCAGCACCTGCTGGGGATCATAGCCAAAGCGTTTGCCGGCCAAAACCTGAAGGGAGGACAGGGAAAAGGGCAGCCGCTGCTGCTCCTGCTTCTTGCTCTTGGTGTAGGCCGATATAACCCCCTCTGTGGGGGCTGTCAGGAATTCCGCCAGCTTGGCATCCGCCACGGCCTTATCCACCAATCTGCCCTCTGAATCCAGACCGGCCTGAATGTCCCTGGGCTTCCAGGTGGCGTAAAAATCCCCATTTTCGTGGTGAAATTTACCCTTTATGGTGTAGTAGTCCACTGGCTTAAAATTCTCTATTTCCCGTTCCCGTCTGACCACCAGAGCCAGGGTCGGCGTCTTGACCCGCCCCACCGGAAGCACCAGCCGTCTGTGACCGGCCCGCTGGGCTGCCAGGGTATAGGCCCTGGATAAATTCATACCAATAAGCCAGTCGGCCCGGGCTCTGGCCAGAGCTGACTGCTTAAGATTGAAAAATTCACTGTTTTCCCTAAGAGAGCTGTTGGCTTCCTTAATGCTCTTTTCATCAAGGGCATTGAGCAGAATACGCCTCACCGGCTTGGTATTCCCCACAAAGTCCAGCACCTCATCAATTAACAGCTGTCCCTCACGGTCCGGGTCCCCGGCATGAACTATCTCATCAGCCCGCTCAATAAGCCCCTTTACTATATTAAACTGCTTGGCACAGGAATCCTCCACCAACAGCTTCCACTGCCGGGGAACTATGGGCAAATCCTCTGCCCGCCAGCTCTTATATCGTTCATCATACTCCTGGGGCTCAGCCTGTCGTAATATATGACCAAATCCCCAGGTAACAACCCCACCCCGGGTTTCAATAAAGCCATCCCCCCGGTGCATTGGCCCCGGAAGGCATTTGGCTATTTCGGCACCCATACTGGGCTTCTCTGCTATATATAACCGCACTGTCAAAACCTCTCGCAAAAAAATATATCATCAGGAAAAAAGCAGCCTATAAATACCATAAAGCACCAAACCGGTCCACAGAAGGAGCAACAGGGTGGCTGCCCCCATTATTATAGGGAAATATTTCCCATAATTACCTGCTCTGTCCGTACAATCCTCCAGCACATCCGGGGGCAGCAGCTGACGCAGTCCGGCTAAAATCGCCGGTACAATTACGGCGTCATCCACCAGACCCGCTGCCGGAATAGCATCCGGTACAATATCCACCGGGCTGATCAAATACACCAGGGCCGCCAGAATAGCCAGGCGAAAGGCCCTGGGGGTACGTTTGTTTATCAGGGCAAACAGCATTACCACAACGTCCTTGCGAATAAGTTTAAAAATCGTAAACAGCCTTTTCATATATTTCATCTCCCTGTGGATTCACTACAATATACAGCTTTACCTATCCGTATATTTTATCATATTTTTGATACATACCACAAAATGAACAAAAAAAATGTTTCTATAACAAATAATATATAATTGACATATTTTCTATGACATTTTATACTATTTATGTAAATAATAACGAGCTTTAAGATGTCCCCCACCTCTTTAGGTGGGGGAAAACAAACTACAACAGCTGGCGAGCATATCTCCCAGCTCGTTGAAACGCTAATTGGAATATTTTTCTTCTAAAGAAGAAAAATTTGAACAATGGCGTTATAATCCTTATCAAGGAGTAATATATCATCAAACTACAATACATGGAGGGCTTGTTTATGAAAGAAAAGATTTTCCCCATTTCACAGGAACGACTGGAGGAAATTATTGCCAAATACCCTACCCCATTTCACATATACGATGAAGGGGCCATCAGGGCCAATATCCGCCGTCTGTTCAAGGCATTCAGCTGGGCCCCGGAATTCAGGGAGCATTTTGCCGTAAAGGCAACGCCCAACCCCCGACTTATGCAAATATTGGCGGAGGAGGGAGCAGGCACCGACTGCAGCTCCTTGGCTGAGCTCTGTCTCTCAGAGGCTGCCGGTATTGTGGGAGAAAAGATTATGCTTACCTCCAATGATACACCGGCCGATGAATTTCAAAAGGCTATTGAGCTGGGAGCCGTCATTAACCTGGATGACATTACCCATATTGAATATCTGGAAAAGCACGCCGGTATGCCACAGATTATGTCCTTCCGCTACAATCCCGGCAACCTGATTGCCGGCAATGATATAATCGGCAAGCCTATGGAGGCCAAATACGGCCTCACCCACGACCAGATATTGGACGGCTACAAAATGGCCCAGGAGCGGGGGGTAAAACGGTTTGGCCTCCACTGCATGGTAATCTCCAACGAGCTGAGAACTGAGGGCTTTGCCCTTACCGCCTCCATCATGTTTAACCTGGCCAAGGAAATCAAGGAAAAGCTGGGCATTACCCTTGAATTCGTTAATCTGGGCGGCGGCATCGGTATACCTTATGAGCCTGGCCAGGAGGAGGTTAACCTGGAGGAGGTGGGGGAAGCCATCCATAAGCTGTATGATGAAATCATGGTACCGGCCGGACAGGGCCGCTGCGCCATCTGCTTTGAATCCGGCCGGGCTATCACCGGTCCCTATGGCTATCTGGTATCTACCGCCATTCATGAGAAGCACACCTATAAGAACTACATTGGCCTGGATTCCTGTATGGCCAATCTCATGCGGCCTGCCCTCTATGGGGCCTATCATCACATTACCGTTGTGGGAAAGGAAAAGGCACCCAGGGATCATGTCTATGATGTAACCGGCTCCCTCTGTGAGAATAACGATAAATTTGCCATTGACCGGCAGCTGCCAAAAATTGATATGGGAGACCGCATTGTTATTCACGACACCGGTGCCCACGGCCACTCCATGGGCTTTAACTATAACGGCAAGCTCCGCAGTGCCGAGCTGCTCCTGCGGGAGGATGGCAGCGTGGAGCTTATTCGCCGGGCCGAAACCCTGGAGGATTATTTTGCCACCCTTACGGGCTTTTCCGGAGCCATCATGAAGTGAAGCTGGCGAAAATATGTACAATAATTTTATCGTATCCCTGGAGGCCGTTCTTCCCATAGCTATTCTCATCGGTGTGGGGCTGCTGGTCAAAAAAATGCAGCTTCTCACCAAGGATGAAATTGCCCATGTGAACAAGCTGGTCTTTAAAATTTTATTTTACTGCCTTTTATTTAAAAATATGTATCAGGCCGATTTTACCATTGCCTTTCAGCCCCGGCTGCTGCTGTTTACCCTGATAGCCATTTTGGTCACCGTGGCGGCAGCCTGTGTTGTTGTTTGTTATTTTGTCACGGACAACAAACGGCGTGGGGCCATGATCCATGCCATTTACCGCAGTAATTTTATCATCATCGGCATCCCGGTGGCCGCCAATATTTATGGCCACGATAATATTGCCATTACCGCCATGCTGATTACTGTAGTAATCCCCCTGTATAACATACTGGCCGTAACCATATTTGAAACCTTTCGGGGCAATCAGGTCCGGCTGAAGCCGGTACTGCTGGGAATAATCCATAATCCCATGATACTGGGCTGTATTACCGGTATTATTTTTAATCTTTGCCAAATAACAATACCGGAGGCCATTTTAAAGCCCATTTTCCAGGTGGGCAGTGCCACCACCCCCCTAGCCCTCATTCTTCTGGGGGCCTCCTTTACGGTTTCCAGTGTGGTGAGAAATCGCCTCTCCATTATGCTGTGTACCCTTGCCAGGCTGATAATTGCCCCGGCCATTATATTACCTGTTGCCGTATGGCTGGGCTATCGGAATATTGAGCTGGTATCCCTTATGACAGTTTTCGCGGCCCCCTGCGCCGTAGTGGGCTTCACCATGGCCCAGCAAATGGACAGCGACTACGAGCTGGCCGGCAATTGTATAATAATGACCTCCGGGCTGTCCTGCTTTACCATATTTGGCTGGATATTCCTGGGAAAGACCCTGGGGCTTATTTAAGCCCCTTTTTTGTGCCCCTTTACGCCTTTTTTCTTTATTTTTCCCCGATTATAGTATATAATATCAATGTTATGCAGATGATTG
>NZ_CAMYWM010000021.1 GCF_947302755.1 uncultured Anaerovibrio sp. | reverse complement strand
GTATTATCCAGCTCGTTTGAAAAATAGGCCAGCCATCGTTCCATGCGGGTCATTTCACCAACAGGTTTTTTCTTGAATTTTGGTACTTCGATAAAATGAAGCTCCATATCCTCGTTTAGACGGCGGCCGGTTTCAATATTATATATACTGTACATTGAATGAAGCGGTTCCTCAGGGAAAATCGTATGCCCCAGGATATTAATGGTAATGGCAGGATTGAGTGTTATATAGTCCTTTCCCTTATTAAGCCCCATTAAATACATTTGTGACCAGTAAAAAAGACTGCGCCTCTCCATATTTTTCTTGTTAATCAGTTGAACCTCCACATCAATTTGGGTTTTGTCCTCTGTTATGCAGAATATGTCCAGCCGGGTTAGCTTGTCATCCTCATAAAATGGAACAATTTCACTGTTCTTAAACTGAATGTCCTTGATAGCCTGCTTTCCGGTACGATTTAATATGGCATTCAGTAGGTCGATGGTGATATTCTTCCTCTCATCTCTGCCGAAGATGAATTTGAAAAGGACATCGTTCATGGGATTGTATCTCTTGTTGGCAATGTCATTTTCGATTTGCTGATGTACGATAGCACGCTGGTCTTTCATTGGTCAATCTCCTTTGCGTCAAATAAAGTATAGCATGAAAATAAATGTTGGGGTAGAAAGAGTATGTTGTAACAATATTAAATATGAAATAGCTATATATTTAAATTATAAAACAAAAACGCGATAAAATCAAAATAATATTTGAATATTTTTATAAATAATATGAAATTATTACGATAGAAACACACAATATTTTTCGGTAATATCTGATCAGATATCAGATATCAGATGTTAATATATAAACTGAATAAAGTATGTATAAATCGTGTCCCCCAGGGGAACCTATACAAGTGCTAAATATGATATTTTGTATAGTATAAATGTAGGCACTCACTGGTTGATGTCACAGAACAAGAAGGGGGATATGTAAAAATGCTTATTAAATTGTTGATTGGTGGAACCTTTATAGTTTGGATTGCACTTACCATCATTATCACATTGTGGTGGCGAAATAAATTCGTCTATATATATGGCGGTGACGGTGCTATGTGGAAAAGCTGGTACGGAACGATTATTGGAGCAGGCTTTGTTTCGATGTTTATTGTAGGCGTTATCGCTTATCCTTTGACGTGGATTGAGCAGAATTGTCCATATTTGCCGGATGTATTGGCAGTAGGTGGAATAGGTTATTATCTTGTAAAGAGAAAGAAAAATCCTGAGGGTGATAATGCTAAACAAGAGCTTCAAGCTACAGGTGGCACTGCTTCTAAAGAAGATAATAATGGAGATAAAGAATAAAGTAGATAAAATACCCGCTAAGGATGTACAGTTTAATTGCCTCTAGGGGAATGAATCATCGATAATTACAATTTTTAGCAATACAAAAAGGCCCTATGACATCTTCTGTCATAGGGCCTAAATTTCTTTTTGGAGCGGGCGAGGGGAATCGAACCCCCCTCTAAAGCTTGGGAAGCTTTCATTCTACCAATGAACTACGCCCGCGCTCAATTTAATATTATAAACCAAACTTCCAAATTTTTCCACAAAAATATAAAAAATATTTGATATTACCGGGGGACAGGTCTGCCTCCTCCAGGGTGAGGGCTTGGCAATGTGGCGGTCACAGCCATTACCAGGCTCAATCATCAAGGAAAGGGCTCTTGGTACTATTTCGGCTGCTGTTTAGAGCTGCACTTAATCCCGGGATGCTGTTTATTTTATCGGCCAGCCGTTCCTGATCCCGTTTGGCGGCCTCCGTCATTGGCGGGGCGGCAAAGGAGGTTTCTGTTGGGGATATTG
This sequence comes from uncultured Anaerovibrio sp., assembly GCF_947302755.1. GTDB lineage: Bacteria > Bacillota > Negativicutes > Selenomonadales > Selenomonadaceae > Anaerovibrio. The sequence goes on along the minus strand of NZ_CAMYWM010000021.1, from coordinate 24,531 downwards.
GCATACCGTTGGCATCCAGCTGGGGTTTGGCTGGGGCCTTTGGACTGTCACTGTCTGTATCACCAGTTGGGCTGGTGATATGATGGAGTGGCTCAATATCGGAAATAATAACCTCAAGGGTATCTCCATTTTTAATTGGGTCGGTGAAGTTTACCGGCTGGTTGTTTACCAAAATAGTAAAGGTCTTTCTGGAGGAGGCGGCCGGTGGCTGGAAGCCAACGGCCAACAGGGCATCGCTGATGGTGGTTGTGCCACGAAGGGATTTCATGTAGCGGACCTCAGCCCCATCGTCAATAATAGTGCCTGTGCTGGCCGGATGACCATTTACCTCCAGGGAAACGGTGGCAGAAGGAATCTTGTGCTCCTGTCCCTCGTAGTAGATTACCAGGGTAGCATCCAGCTCAGACAAATTGAGGATATTGCCCAGCTTAGGTTCCTCGGATTCAATATATTCGATATAATCATTTTCATGTACCTCGGTAGAGAGGGTGGCCGGATTATCATTCAGCAGTATAGTTGGGGAAATGGTATATTGGGATTCCTTGCCGTTTAGGGTATATTTTATCTTCCGGCCCATAGGCGGCATATTCAGGGAATTAAGCACTTCACCCAAAAGACGGGTATCCTTGCTGGTGATAATGTCCCCATCCATCAACAGCTGGCCCGGTTCGGCTGGCTGGCCATTTATGGTGAATTGGGCATCAATATTGCGTTCCTCGCCATTTATATACACGTTGTAGGAAGGCGGTATATCCAACACATCGTTAATGGTCACCTCTGGCTGGATTCCATCCTTTCCTTTGATAATTTCGATGCGGCTGTCCTCCTTTACCACCGTGTCAAGGGTAGCCGGACGACCGTCTATATTGAGCTGGGCCATGGTGCCCATGGTACCCGGGATAAATTTATTGTCCCCGTTTATGGTGAGCATTACCCCAAGACCGGGACGTCCGTTCATTTTCTTTAGCTGAATACCGGCATTCAGCAAGGCGTCTGATACGGTAAGCTCCCTGAAATTAAAGAGGCTGTATTCGTCATTGTTGACAAAAATTCTCATAAAATGAAGGGAGGTCAGGGCGGCAACCTTTAAAATACCCAGTGGCGTCACTGCATCCGGCAGCTTCAGCTCTTCAGGAATATCCAGAATTCCGTCAATTTTTTCCGGATGACGGACGGCCACGCGTCCAGGGGCCAATCCCAGAACCTCGCTGACATAGTCCGCCAAATGTGGGGTCAGGGCTCCACCGCCTACCATAATGACGGCCTGGGGCTGATCGCTGCCGTTAAGCTCCATGATTTGCTTGGCAATTGATTCGGCCAGGCTCTTGATGTTTGGTAGAACAGGCTCCAGAATTTCCTTGGCGGAAAGATTATACTCCACTCCAAGAATATCGGTAAATTGCACATCCTTGCCATGGGCGGCGTCACGTTTTAGCTTTTCGGCTACGTTGAAGTCCAACAGGAAGCGTTGGGAGATAGCCTCAGTAATTTCGTCACCGGCCTGGGGTACCATGCCATAGGCTATGACAGAGCCATTTTTGGTTATGGCCACGTCGGAGGTCCCGGCACCAATATCCACCAGCACCAGATTTAAGTGGCGCATTGTCGGCGGTATCAGCACGTTGATGGCAGCAATCGGCTCCAGGGTAAGGGCCCGCATATCCAGCTTAGTGGCCTGTAGTGCCGAATGCATGGAGTCAATAACCTGACGGGGCAGGAAGGTGGCGATGACGGTGGCATTGGCTACCCGGCCCCGCTGTCCCACCAGGGTTTTCAGCTGGGTACCATCCAAATCATATTTGATAGTACTGTACCCAACACAATAATATTTGGTGGGATCATCGATGGTTTTGGAGGCCGCCAGCTTGGCCTGTGCAGCCTGTACGCCGGCAAAATCCAGGGCTCGCTCCTGCTCCGGGGTGATGATGCCGTTGATTTCCATATCAGCGTCAGCGGTCATGGTATACAGGGCACGGCCGGCAGCCGCCACGGCGGCACTTTTCAGCTGGCCGGTACGCTTTACCAGAGCCTTTTTTACACTGTCGATAATTTCTGCTACCTGAGGTACATCGTGAATCTGCCCGTCCAGCATGGCACGGGTTTTATGCTCCTGCCGCTCGGTGGCAACGATTTTCAGGCCATCGGCCTCCTTTTCCGCCACTATGCCTATAACACTTCTGGTGCCAATATCCAGGGCAAAAATTCGTTCCTTTCGCTCCTTTTTAGGTTCAGCAGCCTTCTTTTTGGTACTGCGTTTTTTGGCAGCTCGTGTTTTGGTGGTCTTCTTGGGGGGCTTTTCAGCCTCATCAGCTGCCTTGGCCTCTGCTGCCGGTACAGCCGAAACCTCTGGAACAATTTCCTCTGTGTCAGCCCGTTTGGACCTTTTGGTTGTTCTGGTCACTGTTTTTTTTTCGATTTGTTCTTTTGTATTATTAGCTTCCTTGGTCACGGTTTTTGCCATTATATAACCCTCATTTGCTTAAAAATTAGACTTCAAAAAAGGTTTCTTGAGATATTTCTAGAATAACACAATAGAATCCTTTTTTTATTTGCAAAACTCATTACTATTATATATGATTTTGGTAAGCTGATAAAGTCACTATGCTGGTATGGAGGCATTAGTTTTAAAATGACAGATACGATTGATAATGATAACACAGGGGAAATGATTACGGGAAATGACTACAGACGCATGGTTATAGGTGCCTATGGAGAATTTCTCGCCGAATTTGAAAATATAAATGCCCTAAAGGAATCCAGTACATTTTTTTATTCAGGCAATCCAGGCTCTGATGTTCTTCGGACCATGGGGGCGGCCCTTATACCACTGCAGGAGGCGGTGAACGAAAGCATTGGGGGCCTGGCCAGACGGGTGGCGGATGCTTCTGTTCTGGGGGCCCGTGGTAACGCTGGGGTTCTTGTGTCCCAAATTATGCGCGGCCTGGCCAAGGGGCTTATCGGGAAATATACTGCCACCTCCCGGGAGTTTGGCAAGGCCTTTCAGTATGGCATTCTCTATGCCCAGAAGGCCGTTCCCGACGAGAAAAATCGGCCAATTATTGTGGCATCCAAGGTAGTGGCCAGAGGAGCCCATGATGCAGTAAAATCCGGTAAAAATATAAGTGATATTCTCATGGCGGCCATAAAAGCCAGCCGTGAGAACAAGTCCGATCGCCTTGATTGTGGTGAGCAGATACTGCAGGTCTTTTTGGAGGGCTGTTTGCGTGGCCTGACCGGGGATTTAAACCTTCCACCCATTGATGTGAGCAAAAAAATGTATGAGGCCAGAGGCATTGTCAGCCCGCTGAAGGACAAGGCGCGGCCGTACTGTGTCAGCTTTTTGGTGGCCAATCCCAAGCTGTCTGTTCCCCTGATTGAAAAGGAGCTTCAGGAAATAGGCAATTTTGTGGTGGTGGAGCGCCGTTTTAAGACCATATTTATCCATGTGCACTCTGAGCACCCGGGAACCATTTTGGAACGGGCTGTAGCCTGGGGTCATGTGGGGGAAATTCATATTAATATTATGGCTGAGCCCCATGCCATGGCCATGGTTCAGCAGGCCTGCATAATGCCCCAGGCCCTTCTTACGGTGGCCTCAGATGAGGAATGGGCCCACAAGCTGCAGGAGGCGGGGGCCATGGTTATCATTGATGGCAGCGATCCATCCGGACCGTCGGTGGAGGAAATTGTCAATGCAGCTCACAGCGATATTGCCAATAAATATATTTTGCTGACTGACACAGAGCATCTCCGCCTTGTAATGCACCAGGTCAAGCGCATCATGGGGGATAGGGTCAGCGTGGTGGTGGCCAATAACCATGATGAGCAGATTTATGCGGTGCGGGCCTTTTTCCCGGAGCTTTCCGTGGAGGAAAATGTGGCCCAAATGCGGGAGGCAATCCGGCGTATAGCCCAGGATAAATTAAACAAAAAATATTAAACAATATAAGAAAGGAGCTGCTACCGAAGTAACAGCTCCTCGAAAGCGGGATCCGCATATGCCGTAGTCCAACAGGCTAAACCTGTATGTTAAAGTGGGTATCCTAAGTAACAGGTTCTGCTATTCGTTCGGAGACGATCCAGCATCTGCTGCACAAAATCAGATTCCCTTATGAAAAAGAGTCGGCTAGACAATGAATGGATGCTACGGTCAAAGAAGATTATCCCTCTTTAGCTGTATAATACCATAGGTTTAAGGTAATAACAAGACTTGACAAAACAGTTAAAACATGGGTAAGATTAAAGAATAGTGTGGTCAAACCACCGATATGCTGATTTAGGAAGGAAGATATAAGGATGAGTAACCAGCAGCTGATGCGTGCCATATTGATTGAACCAGGCAAGGACCCGTCTATTATCAAGCTTCCGGCAGCCCATGGCCCCCATGATGAGGCCATCAAGGATACCTTGGAGGGCAACTATGGTGCTGTGGAATTTTTTCAGATTCAGCCGGGGATTTCCCTGTTTATTCTGGTTAATGATTTGGCAGCAGTTCTGGGCATGAAGCCAAACCGCCGCTTCCCTGGGGCTGACAGCGATCAGATTATTTGGGGCAAGGCGATTTTTATTGCTGCCTATAATGGCGATGACGAAACCAGGGAAGGGACCCTGGATATGTCCGAGGAAACCTGTCTCATGTTCATTGAGCAGATTAAGCTGAATTTCCCAATGTGTGATGGCAGTGAGGAGCCGCGTTCGGAGGATACTCTTTATTATGATGAGGATGAGGAGGGGAATCCTGCGCCATATCGGTGGATTGAGATTTCCAAGCCATCCAGTCTTCCACAACCGCTGGAGGCCGGTCGTGTAAAGTTCTATCGGATGCCGGCCCATGAGGTAATGGAAATCAACAAGCGGTTCTTCAAGAAGGTAGCGGTGTATACCTCTGATACCAAGCTTAATTGATTGGGTTATATCTGATTGATATGGTGAAACATCGGTTTTAGTGTTAAAAATATAAAGGAGAATAATTATGGATGATAAAATATACAGCGTGGCCGTAAGCTGTCGTGGGGTTAACGGCTGGGTGGAGTATGATACCGAGGCCAAGACCGTAAAGGTATTTTTGGATGATGAAAAGGCTGTGGCCGATGCTGAGAAATTCCTAAGCGAGAAACACGTAATCAGGGTGCCTCATGAGTCGTTGCTGGACTTTACCGAGGAAACCTTCGATCCTTTGGCAGACGTAAGAAGCTTCCAGACCGTGCTCACCAGATTATGGGAGAACACCGAGGTCCACGTGGACTGGAGCCGTCCCGTGGAGTACGTAAAGGCGCACCCGACCTTGGATTAAGTTGAATATTAAAAAGACAGGTATAGAGTTTTAAGGCAACCTTATAATTCTTACCTGTCTTTTTTATGTAATTATTGGAATAATGTTTGAAAAGGGTGCTGGTGGATTGAACATTGAGAGACAGTGCATTAAGAAAATTTTTGTTGCAATACCTTAATTATAGCGGGAAAAATCATTTGTTTGAGCGAAGCGAGTTATGATTTTTCACGCTATATAAAAGCAAGAAAAATTTTTAGTACTGGAACGGCGTGAAATCCACCAGTCCCTTTTGTAGATTTTTACTATGAAATCTTAGCGAAGCAAATCCGAAGGATGCAGATGAGCTCTAGATTTCGTTGTAAGGGCTGATGAAAGCCCCTATGCTTTCATCTTGCTTATTACTTAAACCTCTGAATCCATCTTATCCTTTAGAAGCCCCACAGCGGCACTGGCTCCGATGCGCTCACAGCCTTCAGCCAGATACTGCTTCATATCCTCCAGGGTGCGGATGCCGCCGGCGGCCTTCATCTTCACCTTTGGACCGATATTGGCGGAAAAGAGCTGAATATCCTCATGAGTGGCTCCCCCAGTGCCAAAGCCGGTGGAGGTTTTTATAAAATCAGCCTTGGCCTCGGTAACGCATTTGCACAGGGCCTTCTTCTCATCCTCCGTAAGGTAGCAGGCTTCAATTATAACCTTCAGAATATTATTTCCCACCGCCTTTTTGATAGCGGCGATTTCTGCTGTTATTTTTTCAAAGTCACCATTTTTGGCATCAGTAATATTGATGACCATATCAACTTCTTTTGCACCATCTTTTATGGCCTGGGCAGCTGCCGTTATTTTTGCTTCCTCGCTGTCATAGCCCAAAGGAAAGCCGATGACCGTGCAAATAGTAATTTTATCGCCGTATTCCTCGTGTACCGGTGCCACATAGCTGGCGGGAATACACACAGAGGCCGTTTTATAGGTGATGGACTCCTGGCATAGCTCTTTTATTTGTGCCCAGGTCGCAGTGGGCTTTAACAGGGTATGGTCCACATGGGACAAAATTTCAGCACCTTTCATAATAGAAAATCCTCCTCCATCGTGTTATATTTATTTGTGGATATTTTATTATAGCATAGTATAAAAATAAGGTGAAAATCATGAAGGCAATCGTAAATGGCAAGCTGATAATCCCTGATGAGCAGGGAAATTTTCAGGTGGAGGACAATAAAGTGGTGGTATTTGACCAGGTCATTCGGGAAATTATCACCGGGGAAGAATATGAAAGGCGGGGCAGAGAGTCCTTTGATGAAGTATATTGCGCCCAGGGACAGTATGTGGCTCCCGGCTTTATAAATATTCATATCCATGGCTGTGCAGGGGCTGATACCATGGACTGCCGGGAGGAGAGTCTAAGGAAAATGGCCCTGTTTCAGGGGACTACAGGGGTCACCTCCATGCTGCCCACCACCATGACCTATGATATGCCCCGGATTTATGAAAGCCTGCAGGCGGTCCGTAAGGCCATGTCCCATAGGGAGGGAGCCAGAATTTTGGGGGCCAATATGGAGGGGCCCTTTATCAGTGAAAGTCACAAGGGAGCCCAAAAGGCCAGCCATATCCGCACCGCTGATTTCGGCCTTATACAGGAGTATAGCGATATAATAAAGCTTATCACCATTGCCCCGGAGGAGCTGCCAACGGACAGTGAGTTCATACCCAGGTGCCGGGAGGCGGGGATTAGGGTGGCTCTGGGCCACACTGCAGCAGATTATGACTGTGCCATAAATGCCATTAATAATCAGGGGGCCACCCATATTACCCATCTATTTAATGCCATGACGGGACTGCATCATCGCCATCCCGGAGTAGTGGGGGCTGCCCTGGATTCCCATGCCTTTTGTGAACTGATAACGGATAATCTTCATGTGGCGCCTGGTGCCCAGCGTATAGTGCACAGGGTAAAGGGCAAGGAAGGGACCGTACTGATTACCGATTCCATGCGGGCCTGTGGCCTTGGAGATGGGGAATCGGAGCTGGGGGACCAGAGGGTGTTTGTCAAGGGGGCAAAGGCCCTGCTGGCAGATGGAATCATTGCCGGCAGTGTGCTTACCATGGACAGGGGAATATATAACTACGCCCAAAATGTTCATATTCCTGTATGGCAGGCGGTGGAATGTGCCACTATAGTCCCGGCCCGGGCCATAGGGGTTGATGCTGAATTGGGCAGCATTCAGGTGGGAAAGCAGGCTGACTTTGCAGTTTTTGATGTTTTTGATGGAAGGCTAAATATTACTATAACAATTCGTGCAGGAAACATTATATATTTGAAATAAATTTGCATAGAACTTCATAAAAGTATATTATATATGTAATATATTCTTGTATTTGGAAGGTATGATAATATGGAAATTAAGGATATGCAGGCGTTTTACGCCATTGTGGAAGAGGGTAACATCAGTCATGCGGCCATTCGTCTTAATGTGGCCCAGCCAGCCCTCAGCCGCCAGATGAAGCGATTGGAGCTCTCCCTGGGGGTAAAGCTGTTTGAACGGGGCAGTCGCCGAATCCGCCTGACGGATGCCGGTATGCTGCTGTATTCCAGGGTGAAGCATATATTGGGCATGGTGGATGGCACCATGCGGGAGCTGATCGATATTGGCTCCGGTGTAGCCGGAACCATCAAGCTGGGCACCATTACCTCCTCGGGCTCTATGCTTATTCCTGAGCTGGTGGAGGATTTTACCAAGAAGTATCCCCTGGTTACCTTTCAGGTATGGGAGGGGGAGGGAGCCCGGATGCTGGAGCTCCTGGACAGTCATATTATTGAGATTGCCATTACCCGTACCCAGGTGGATAATGCCTCCTATGAGTCCATTATTTTGCCGGATGAGCCACTGGTGTTGGCTATGCACAAGAGCTTTTGCGATGATCCGGACAGTGAATATATCCATATTCAGGATTTGAAGGATAAGCCATTATTGGTGCCGCTGCGTTGGAAGACGGCCTTTATGTCCCATTGTCAGAAGGCGAAATTTGAGCCAAATATTTTAAGCGTCAGCGACAGCCAGATTCAGAATATGCTGTGGACCCAGCGGGGAATTGGTATATCCCTGGTTCCATTGTCGGCCAAGAGCCTGATGCGGTCTGATGATATTGTTTTCAAGCATCTGGAGGAGGCGGAAATCTATACCCATACAGTGGTATCATGGCTAAAGAGCCGCACTCTGTCCAGCAGCTGTCAGCACTTTATCGAAATGTTCCGTCAGAAATACGTTAAGTAAAATCCAACTTATACAGCTTGAGCGGCAGACTATCATTGGTTTTTGGCGAATAAATCAGCCCTGCGGGAGCCTGTATTCCACTGCAAGGTGAAAGCCCCGGCAACCGTTGGCATAGGGTAAATGAAGGTTTAGAGAGGGATTAATATGGCTGAGGGAAAAAAGATTTTTATCGTGGAGGATGAAACCCGTATCGCCCGTTTCCTGCAAATGGAGCTGGAGCATGAGGGGTTTACGACGGAGACGGAATCAAACGGCAGCCGGGCCTATGAGCGCATTGTTCAGGGGAATTTTGATTTGGTGCTGCTGGATGTTATGCTGCCGGATATGGACGGACTCACAATTTGCCGGAAGGTGCGTGAGCTGTCGGATATACCGATTATTATGCTTACGGCCCGGGATGATGTTAATGACAAGGTTCAGGGGCTGGATATCGGGGCTGACGATTATATTACCAAGCCCTTTGCTATTCCGGAATTATTTGCCCGGATGCGGGTGGCCCTCAGGAAGCGTACTGCAGCTGATAATGCCGGGGAGCCGTCTGCCGGCGAGGAGCTGAAATTAAAAAATCTCACCATGAACATTGCCCGTCATGAGGTGATGGTGGATGATGTGCTGGTGGAGCTTACGAAAAAGGAGTTTGATCTTCTGGAGTACCTTATCCGCAATAAGCGCAGCGTCCTTACCAGGGATCAGATTTTATCCCAGGTGTGGGGCTATGATTATATGGGTGATACCAATGTGGTGGATGTGTATATCCGCTATTTGCGGTCCAAGCTGGATGACAAGTTTAATGAAAAATACATTCATACTATGCGGGGGGTAGGCTATGTCGTCAAAGACTAGTCTCTGGAAGAGGATAATCAATCCGAAGGAATGGGAAATTTCCACCCGTCTTACCCTGGTGTATGCGGCAGTGATTACCATTCTGCTGGGCTGTGCCTGCCTGGCCTCTGTTATGGGGATGTACTACATTATTTATCATCAGGCGGAGACGGAAATGACCATCAGCGTGGGAATCGCCCTGGATAAAATGAATGACCCCCAATTTATGAGTCAGGCCGAGGAAAAGCCCCATGAGGCCACCGAAGAGGTATTGCTGCCTGGGGTAGTGCTCCGTGTAGCCGATGAATCGGGAAATATCATATATGATACAGATAAGCACTTCGCTGCCGTGGAGGTGCTGCGGGACAATGTGGTGGATGATGGCATGTTTTGGGCTTCCGACAAGTATAAGCTGGTGCGCCTGAAGCATTTTATGATTTATCATCATGAGATGCCCATGGAATATAAGGGCCATCATTATACCCTGATTTTTAGCCGGGTTATTACGGCGGAGCGGCCGATGCTGGCCAAGATGCAGGAATGGCTGGTGCTGGGCGGTGCCCTGGGAATTTTTTTGGTGGTGCTGATTGTTTATATCGGTATTAAGCGGGCCTTCAGGCCACTGCGTGATTTTATCAGTACCGCTAAGTCAATCGAGGTAAGTGACCTCAGTACCCGTATGGAGGTACCGCCAAGTCACGATGAAATGACCGAGCTGGCTACCACCTTTAACCGAATGCTGGACCGCATCGAGGAAGGCTTTAAGCAGCAGCAGCGGTTTGTTTCCGACGCCTCCCATGAGCTGCGAACCCCGGTGACGGTTATAAAGGGCTATGCCGATATGCTAAGCCGATGGGGCCAATCGGATGAGGCCACCCTTACTGAGGGAATAACTGCCATAAGGACTGAGGCGGGGGACATGCAGGAGCTCATCGAAAAGCTACTGTTTTTGGCCCGGGCCGACCAAAACCGGCAAATAGTAAATAAGGTTCCCCTGGAGCTTAGTGAGCTGGTGGAGGATGTATATAAAAAGCTGAAGCTGACGGCCACCAGGCATAACGTAAACCTCCTGAGCAACGATGAGGGCTATATTATGGGGGATAAGGTCATCATGAAGGAGCTTGTCCGCATCTTTTTGGAAAACGGTATAAAATATACTCCTGAGGGAGGGACCATCACCATTGACAGCCATGCCATACCCCGGTATATGTGTCTGGAAATCGCCGACAATGGTATTGGCATTGCCCCTGAGGATCAGGAAAAAATCTTCCAGCGCTTTTATCGGGTGGACAGCTCCCGGACCAAGGAGGCGGGGCAGCCTGGAGGAACCGGGCTGGGCCTGTCCATTGCCCAGTGGATTGCCGATAACCACGACATAGGTATTTCCATGGAAAGTGAGCTGGGTAAGGGAACGAAGTTTATTTTGATGATACCCTGCCTGGAGGAAGAAGCTTAATAGACAAAATAAACAGCCCGTTCTGCAGTGCAGCAGAGCGGGCTTTAAGATGTTTATACGCAGCTTATTACAGAGTCTTGGAAATAAGGGCCATAAATACCAGGTCCTTGTCAGAGGACGCATTTTCAATGCCATGGCCTTCCCCATCCGGACAGTAGGTGGTAGTGCCCACACCGATGGTCATTTCCTTGCCGTTATCGTTGTATATGGCCTCCCCCTGGAGAATGTGGTAGGTTTCCGCATTGCCGTGATGCTCATGGTAGCCAATGGAGCATCCAGGTGGAATGGTTACCTTGGCGAACATATCGTTGCCACCCAGCTCCTTTTCACCCAAGAGCTTTTCGATGGTAATGGTTCCCTTGCCGCCAGCCTTGTTCTCAGCCTTTACGATGTTGCTTGTCAATGTTTGCATAGTTTTATCTCTCCTTTATTACACAATATGATAACCATATTATCTCACTTATGGTATATTATAACGTAGTTGTTCAAATTTTTCCTCTATTTAGAAGAAAAATTTTGGGCAGGGGACTGTTGAGCTTCACGCCGTCCCAGCACTAAAACTTTTTCTTGCTCTTATATAGTGGCAAAAATCATAACTCGCTTCGCCCTAAAGGACTGGCTTCGCGTCGCTCAAACAGATGATTTTTCCCACTATAATCAAGGTATAGCAATAAAAAGTTTCTTAACGCACTGGGACTCAATGTTCAACTCAGCAGTCCCCTGCCCATCTAATTATTCTTAAAGTTCTATTGGAGTATACTATGATTTATATATTAAAATTTGGTGCCAGCCTTCTCATGCCGCCGGGAATATTTATTTTAATATTTCTGGCAATGGGAATATGGCTTTGGCGCAAAAGGGAAAAAAAGGCTGCCGCCATTATTGGGGCGGTGACAGTGGTTTTTTATTTGTTGTCCACCTTCTGGATCTCCGGCCTGCTTATAGGTTCCCTGGAAAATAAGTATTCCATGCCCCACAGCTTGGCCGGGGATTGTATTGTAATGCTGGGGGGCGGAGCCCTGTCCGGCACTCCCTCCCTGGCTGGTGAGGGAACCCTGTCCGGGGCGGCCGGCAGCCGTATGGCTCTGGTGGCCCAGCTGTATAAGCAGACCGGGCTGCCCGTTATTGTCAGCGGTGGTCAGGTTTATGACGATAGCGGCAACGAAGCCCATATTGCCCTTCGGGAGCTGGTCCTTTTGGGAGTTCCTGAGGAAAAAATCCTTATTGAGGATCAGAGCCTTAATACCCGGCAGAACGCGTTGTATACCTGTAAAATAATCCGGGACCAGGGCTGGAGTAAGCCGATTTTGGTGACCTCGGCCTTTCACATGGACCGTTCTGTGTTGAATTTCGCCCAGGAGGGAATGGAAGTAATCCCCGCACCAGCGGATTTCCGTACCAACCGGCCCCAGCGGTTTAACGTGAACCGGCTTCGTCCAAATGCAGATGCGTTGAGTGACAGTGTGATTTTTATGCAGGAAAAGCTCAGAGGTGTGGTGACCAGATATCTGGGCTATTGATAACATAGAAAGTAAGGACTTATAATGACGAAAAAATTAACTGAGGGTAATCCGGCCAAGCTGATATTGTTTTTTACCTTGCCTTTGATTGGTGGTAATATTTTCCAGCAGCTGTACGGCTTTGTCGATACCCTGATTGTGGGCCGGTTCCTGGGGGTAGAGGCCCTGGCCGCCGTAGGCTGTACCGGCTGTATCATGTTTCTTACAGTAGGCTTTGTCATCGGTTTATCATCGGGCTTGTCGATCTTTACCGGTCAACGGTTTGGAGCCAAGGATTACGAGGGGGTCCATCACAGTGCAGTCGCATGTCTGGTGCTGGGCCTGCTGGTGGGGGCTGTTTTAGCTATAGCAGGCTATATTTTCTCCCGGGACATATTGATTTTTATGGATACACCGCCGGAAATTCTGGAGGGGGCAGTGGACTTTATTTCCATTGTCTGCGCCGGTATTCCCATCACCGTGGTCTTTATGCTGGAAGCCAATCTCATTCGGGCCTTGGGGGACAGTCGGGGACCTACCTATATTTTGGCCACGGCCCTGTGCATAAATATTATTGTGGAGCCCATTTTCCTGTTGGTGTTTAAGTGGGGAATTCCCGGTGCGGCCTATGGTATATTGGTATCCCAGTTTATCGGTGGGATTATTGTGGTGACCTATATTTATAAACGGGTACCCTATCTTCGTATTCGTCGCCGGGACTGGCAGTATCTGAATTGGGATTTCATGAAAAAGCACATGGTTATTGCCCTGCCTATGGCGTTCCAGACCTCCATTATTGCCCTGGGTACTATTATTGTGCAGATGGCCCTGAACAGGCTGGGCCCAGTGGCGGTGGCGGCCTTTGCGGCGGCCCAGAAGGTGGAAACCATCGCCCTTATGCCCATGATGTCCTTTGGTATTGCTATGGCGGCCTATACCGCCCAGAATTACGGAGCCAACAAGTATGCCCGGATTAAGCGGGGGGTCAATCAGTGTATTATCATGTCCGGGGCCTTCAGTATTGCAGTGGGAATCTTCAATGTATTTTTTGGTTCGGAGTTCATGGAGCTGTTTGTGGGGGCCGAGGAGCAGGAGGTTATTGAGCTGGGCCATGTTTATCTGGTGACCACCAGTGCCTGCTATCTGGTGCTGGCCCTTCTGTTTATTTACCGCAATACCCTTCAGGGGCTGGGCCAGAGCTTTGTGCCAACCTTTGCCGGTATTATGGAGCTGGTTATGCGGGCCATCGTGGGCCTGTGCTTCGTGGATACCCTGGGCTTTTGGGGAGCCACCATTGCCAGTCCGGCGGCCTGGTTCGGCTCCTGTATACCATTGGCTATAGCTTATTATTATACCTTGCGCCGAATGAAGAAAAAAATCCACCAGATTAAGCGGGAACGGGAAAAGGAGATTTTCTAAAAATATTTTTTTAATAACAAGGATTTTTTCCTTTCGTAGAGAAAAGTATTAGGTGAATGACATATTAGGGGGGATTTATTTATGGAATTAAAATTAAAATCAGGCTTTACCTTTGATTACACCAATTTGGTGGGGGAGGGCAAGGTTACCCAGGCAGATGTTAAGGAATTGGCGGGGAAAATTGAGGAAGCCAACAAGGCCATTAAGGTAATGCGGGAAGAGGGCATTATCCGCGGTCATTTGTCCAAGGACGGCACGCCGGAGAAGGTATATTTTTCCCAGCTGCCTTATGTGGAGGAGGGCCATCTCAATTCTCCGGCTTCCATAAAGCATCTCAAGGAATTGACCGACTCCGTTAAAAATCGGGTAGATGCCGTGGTTTCCCTGGGAATTGGCGGTTCTTACCTGGGGGATAAGGTTATTTTTGATGTACAGTGCGGTGAATTTTGGAATTCCATGACCGCTGAAGAGCGGGGAGGCATGCCAAAGATTTATTTCAGCGGCAACAACATTGATCCACGGCGTACCGGGGATTTGATCAAGGAGCTGGAGCGTTCGGCCCGTATCAGCAAATCCCATGCCAAGCGGAAGCTGGTGGTGGATTTGATGGTTATTTCCAAATCCGGTGGTACCCTGGATACCATGTCCAATTTCATGGTCATTTATGAGGCCCTGAAGAAAAATCCGGATATTGAGGTGGAGGTTATTGCCGTTACCGACCCAAATGAGGAAAAGCCAACTATCCTGAAGAAGCTGGCCATGGACAATAATTGGCCCCAGTACAGTGTACCGGATGGCGTAGGCGGCCGCTTCTCTATTTTCTGCGATGTGGGCTTGGTGCTGGCCGCCGTTTGCGGCTTTGATATTGAGGCCTTCCTGAATGGGGCCAAGGATATGGATATTGCCTGTCAGCAGGAGGACGTATGGCAGAATCCGGCTCTCCTAAATGCAGTGCTGAAATATATTGCTTCCGAGAAATACGGCCGGGATATGGAAGTTATGATGCCTTATGGGGACTATCTGAAATCCGTTTCCGAGTGGTATATTCAGCTGTTGGCCGAGTCCCTGGGCAAACAGGTTGACCGCAATGGCAAGGACGTATTTTATGGCCGTACCCCGATTGTGGCCGTTGGTACCACGGATATGCATGCCCAGACCCAGCAGCATCAGGAGGGCAAGCTGAACAAGGTGGTTCAGTTCATCAGGGTGGAAAATTGGGATACGGATTTCGTAATTCCAAATTCCTTCCCGGAGGTGAAGAAGCTGGCTGATATTTCCGGGGTAAAGATGAGTCAGGCCTTGGAGGTGGCCCGTCAGTCCAATGCGGATGCCCTGGCCTCCAACAACCGGTTTAATGCCCTGTTCTCATTGCCAAAGCTGGATGCCTATCATTTAGGTGAGCTTCTCTACATGCTGGCACTGACCATTGCTTACGAGGGCGAGCTGGCTGATGTGGATGCCTTTAACCAGCCTGGCGTTGAAGCCTATAAGCGTATTATGGGGCCAAGCCTTCAGGCACTGAAAAAGTGATTCATATTTAATATTATTGCCGTGGGCAGGGAACTGTTGCGTTTCACGTCGGCCCAGCACTAAAACTTTTTATTGCTCTTATATAGTGGCAAAAATCATAACTCGTTTCGTCCTTTCAGGACTCCCTCAAACAAATGATTTTTCCACTATGATCAAGGTATAGCAATCAAAAGTTTCTTAACGTACTGGTCCTAATTGTTCAACTCATCAGTCCCCGACCATATAACTTATTTTCACACTAAATAATTCAGTATTATATGGCGGAAATTCGCAAGCGTGTATCCTTTTGCATGGTCTTTCTGTCAGCATAATATGTCGAAAAGGAGTGGCACAAATGCAGGGATTTTTATCATCCCTTGCTGAAGGGGCCGGCCGGCATGTATTGCAGCTATGGACGTTATTGAGGGAATGTATGCTGGCGCGGATTGCTTTATTTACAGCAGTCTGCGCCATTGCTGTATTCTCCCTTACGACCTTTGATGGCCTGGGACCCCCGTCTCAGGCCATTACTGCGCTTTCAGCAGGTACTTCGGCCCATGACGGAGCTTCAGCCAAGGGTGGATTTCAGGAAATAAAGGGGTTAAGGGAAACCAGGGATTTTCCAGGCCTCCATGACCCCTTTGGAGAAATACCGGGTACCGAAGGAAGGAAGCGTGAGCTGGAGGTACCTCAAAAAAATAAGGAAAAGCCCTTGGTGAAGGGAGCGGACAGCCCCGGCAAAGCCCCCAAGGCTCCAGCCGCCAAACAGCCCAAGGTTCAGGGCCTGCTGCAGGGCAGGGAAGACCGGGCGGCCCTGGTGGAATACGATGGACAACAGCATGTTCTATATTCGGGGGATCGGCTGGGGGACCTGCTGGTGGAGACCGTGGGGGATAATCAGGTGATTTTGGTTACTCCCCAGGGCAGACAGGCGATAAATGTAGGGCCTTAAGCCCCAGTCCGTGCTGATGGCTTTCCGCAGCGGGGGCTGGGGTTTTCTGGGGCCTTGGCCGGCGAAAGGACAAGTATGCTGGGAAGCAAATGGGAAAGAAAATGGGAGGAGAACGTGGTTAGAAAAATAATAATAGTACTGCTTGCGGTGATGACATTAAATGTTTTTGCCGGTGATTATGCCAATGGTGAGGCCCTGTCCATGCAGGTGACTAATGGCAATGTGGGGGAGCTTATCCGCTTTGCGGCCCGGGAGGGCAGGCTAAATGTAATAATGGACAGCGGGGCCGGCGGTCAGGTAAGCGTCAGCCTTCAGGAGGTTTCGCCCCGGGAGGCCATAGAGCAGCTGGTGTTGGCCAGTGGACTCAGCCTCAGTGAACGGGATGGCACCCTGATTATTGGCCGGGGAAAAAATATAGCTGCCCAATTGGGCCAGGTTCACGTGCTGCCGGTGGCCTATGGGGATTTAGAGGAGCTGCGTCATGAGGCGGAGCTGTATTTTCAAAATCGCCTCACCAATGATAAAGCTTCGGCAAAGACCATGAAAAAGGACACGGCCGGACAAAGCAAGGGTCAAAAGCAAGCCAAGGAAACCAAGCCATTGGTGACAGCCAATGGGGACAAGACCCAGGCTAATCGCAGGGAGCCGCGGGTAGAGGTGGATGTCAACACCAGATCATTGCTGGTATATGGTACGGAGGAGGAGGCCCAGGCCATACGGGGGCTGATAAGGAAATTGGATGTGCCGGGCCGGCAGGTAGCCCTGGAGGCCAAGGTGGTGGCCGTGAAGCGGGAGGATCTGGAAAAGCTGGGTGTAACCTGGGAATGGACGAAAATTCCCCATGATTTTACCTACAATGCTACCCTGGATATGTTGATAGCCAATGGCAAGGCCAAGGTGCTGTCCAGACCCAATATTGTTACCCTACAGGGGCGGGAGGCCATAATAAACATTGGCGGGGAGGTTCCAGTGCCGGAGGTGTCCATTACCAACACCACCACCACTACCTCCATAAAATATCGGCCGGCAGGGATAATTCTCCAGTGCCGTCCCTTTGTAAATGACGCCGGCTATATAGATTCCCAATTGAATATTGAGGTAAGTGCCCCAAGCTATGTGAAGGAAATGAATGCCTACAGCTTTCAAAAGAGGTCGGCCCAGACCAGGGTGCGCATGAAGGACGGGGAGACATTGATTATTGGAGGTCTCATCAATCGTGAGGAAATAAAGCAAATGCAAAAAATTCCCTTTTTAGGAGATATTCCCGTATTGGGCAATTTTTTCCGGTCGACAAGCACCAAGGCTGTAGAAGAGGAAATTACAATTTTTATTACTGCCCATATATTGTCTGATGGTAATAATATTGGGGGTATACCGGAGACATAGGATTGATGGAAAATGAGGGTTCACCAATATACAAAGAAATTTGATAATTTGTAATGCTACAACCAATATTTATGAAGCGTCACGTCATGAAAAATCTTCACCAAGAGTGTTAAGTATGATATAATGTGAAGGCACGGTGATTATTGACAGAGGTTTAGCAATAAATGAAGTGAGGGAATAGCGATGGCAATACGGGTTTTGATTGCTGATGATCATGCTCTCTTGAGGCAGGGATTGAAAAGGGTATTAAATTTCGAGGATGATATAGAGGTTGTGGGAGAAACTGAGGATGGCCAGGAAACTCTGGCCAGGACCCTGGTTTTGCAGCCGGATGTATTGCTGCTGGATTTGAATATGCCCGGCCTCAGCGGTGTGGATGTGGCCAGCCAGCTGCAGGCGGCCAGATGCAGTACCAGAATTATTGCATTGACTATTCATGACAATGATAATTACGTTTTGGAGATGCTGAAAAACGGTGCTTCCGGCTATCTTCTGAAGGATGTGGAGCCGGATATGCTTATCAGGGCCATTCACATTGTTTCTGAGGGCGGAGTTTATATTTATCCTGAGCTGGAGGAACGGATTTTTGGCAGCCTGTGTGTGGATGATGATATTAACGAAAAGGCCAGGGAGCTGTGGCGTACCGGTCGGGGGGAGCGGCTTACTGCCCGGGAGCTGGATGTGCTGTCCTGTATTGCCAAGGGCTTCAGCAATCAGGATATTGCCCAGGCCCTCTTTGTCAGTGAAAAAACAGTGAAAAATCATCTGACCAACATCTTCCGCAAGCTGAATGTCAATGACCGGACCCAGGCCCTTATTTACGTTTTGAAGCACAATATTTTGAAGCTGGATTAACATAGGCTGACTCATGAGCCATAGCACATGCTGTTGTGGCTCTTTTATTTTGCCCTTGGTTGATGTATAATTATAAAGGTGAATGTGGTTCATTTAATTGCGTAATAATGAGGCTGAAATGTATCCGATAAATTTAAAGCTTGATAACAGACAATGTACCGTGGTGGGTGGCGGTGAGGTGGCCTATAGAAAAATTCAGCGGCTATTAGAAAATAATGCCCATATAACGGTAATAGCTCCCATGGTCAAGGCTCAGATTAAAGCCTTGGCCCAGGCGGGAAAAATAACATGGAGGCAAGAGACCTACAGCAAGCCGTTGTTGGAGGGCTCTTTTTGTGTTTTTTGCGCTACGGATAATCGTGGGGTCAACCGTCAGGCGGCTCTTGAGGCCAAAGAGTCAGGTATGCTGGTGAATGTGGCCAGTGAGCCGGAGCTGTGTGATTTCACCTTGCCCGGCGTGGTGCAACGGGGGCGGCTGCAGCTTACCGTGTCCAGTGAGGGAGCCAGTCCCGCCTTTACCCGGCTGCTGCGTCAGGATATGGAAAGGCGGTATCATCAAGGCTTTGGTGAAATGGCGGAGTACATTGAAGCCCTTCGTCAGGAGCTTATTGCCGAAGGGGCGGGAGAAGGCAAAACCACCAGTGAACAACGGCAAAGGCTGTGGCGGCAGGCTTTGACACCGGATATAATCGAGTTAATATATAATCAGGAATTGGATAGGGCAAAATATGAAATCAGGAATGCAATTAATCGCGCTAGGTCTTAATCATAAGACGGCTCCCGTTGCTGTGCGGGAAAAATTCAGCCTTTCACCGGAGGTTATCCGGGATGGCCTAAAAAAGTTATATAAATATGAGCATCTCCGGGAGGCTGTGGTTTTGTCCACCTGTAACCGCAGTGAGATTTATGCGGTGGTACGACGGGGCAGCGGTAACGTGCTGGCCAGCTTTTGGGGGGATTTGAATAACACCGAATGCTCCCCGGAGTTCTTTGAGCAATACACCTACAAATATGAGGATGAGGATTGTATTGAGCATTTGCTGCGGGTGACCTCCAGTCTTGATTCCCTGGTAATCGGCGAGGGCCAGATACTAAGCCAGGTGAAGCATGCCTATGCTATTGCCCAGGCAGCAGGGGCCACCAGTACAATATTAAATTTGATGTTCAATCGGGCTATTGCGGCCGGCAAGCGGGTGAGAACCGAGACGAGAATTGCCTTTAACGCCGTGTCGGTGAGCTATGCGGCAGTGGAATTGGCCAAGGGCACCTTCGGTGATTTCTCCCACTGCAGTGTTCTGCTCTTTGGTGCAGGGAAAATGGCGGAGCTTACCGCCACCCATCTCATGAGCCAGGGACTGAAAAAGCTGTATGTGGCCAACCGTCACATTGAACGGGCCATACAGCTGGCTGATAAATACGGTGGTACTGCCGTGGATTTAAATGACGTATTTGGTCTTCTGGATCAGGTGGATATTATTATCACCTCCACCGGGGCCCCTCATTATGTTATTTACAAGCGGGACATGATGCGTGTGATGGCTGTCCGGGGGGATAAGCAGCTGATGCTGATTGATATTGCTGTGCCCCGGGATGTGGAGCCGGAGGTGGGCTGTCTTCCAGGGGTGAAGCTGTTTAATATTGATGATCTGGAAGCAGTGGTGGATGATAATCTTCAGGAACGCCAGCGGGAGGCCATCAGGGCCCAGCGGATAATTCAGGAAGAGGTGGATGCGCTGCTGGAGCGGTTTAATTACCTGTCCATGCAGCCGGTTATGGCTCAGCTTACCGACAAGGCGGATTTTATCCGGGAACGGGAGCTGAAGCGGGCTATGCGCAAGCTGCCGGACATCAGTGAGGAAGAGTATAAGGTCATGGAGCGAATGACCCATATGATAGTGCGCAAGCTGCTGCGTGATCCCATGCGCATGGTTAATAATACGGCAGGCACTTCCCGGGAGCGGGTGCTGAAATATGCCATCCGTAAGCTGTTTAAGCTGCAGGAGGAATCCATAGATGAGTGATATAAAGAGGGAAAAAATTGTAATAGGTACCCGGAGCAGTCAGCTGGCCCTGTGGCAGGCCGATTATATAGCCGACCAGCTCAGAAGGCAGTATCCGGGGCTGGTGGTGGAACGGGTGCTGATGACCACCAAGGGGGATAAAATCCTCGATGCCCCATTGGCCAAAATCGGCGGCAAGGGGCTGTTTACCAAGGAACTGGAAACAGCCATGCTTAAGGGGGAAATTGACATTGCAGTCCATAGCCTGAAGGATATGCCGGTGGAGGTGCTGGAGGGGCTAAAAATATCGGCGGTTACCAGCCGGGAGGATCCCGGTGATGTACTGGTAAGTCCCAAGTATAAACTGTTCAGTGAGCTGCCCCAGGGGGCGAAAATCGGCACCTCCAGCCTGCGCCGTAAGGCCCAGCTGCTAAGTGTTCGGCCGGATCTTACGATATGTGACCTGCGGGGGAATGTGAATACCCGGTTGCGGAAGCTGGAGGAGGAGCACTTTGATGGCATTATTCTGGCGGCGGCGGGGCTGAAGCGTTTGGGCTTTGGAAGCCGTATTACAGATGTGCTGGACAAGAAGGTTTGTCTACCGGCAGTGGGCCAGGGGGCTCTGGCTGTGGAATCAAGGGCTGACGATAATGAGGTAAATGAGCTGGTGGCCTTCCTCAATGATGATGACACACTGACCTGCACCAAGGCGGAACGCTCTTTTTTGAACCGGGTTCAGGGTGGCTGTCAGGTTCCTGTGGGTGTGTATGGCACCATGGAGGATGGCGTTCTCAATGTGGAGGGGGTTATAGCCTCCCTGGACGGCAGTAGGGTCTACCGGGACCACATCATGGGCCAGCCCAAGGAGGCAGACTCCTTGGGACAGCAGCTGGCAGATCGGCTTTTGGAAGCTGGTGGAAGAACGGTTCTTGCAGAGCTGGGCATAGATTTGTAATAAATATAAAAGAAGGGGTGAAACTTTTTCGGCTTCATGCGAAAAAAATTCCCCGCGAGTAAAGAGAATAGTTCAGTATGATAGTTATGATATTGGCAGGTGACTGATGAGTTGAACAATTAGGACCAGTACGTTAAGAAATTTTTTGTTGCTAACCTTGATTATAGTGGGAAAAATCATCTGTTTGAGCGAAGTCCTGTAAGGACGAAGCGAGTTATGATTTTTGCCACTATATAAAAGCAATAAAAAATTTTAGTGCTGGGCCGACGTGAAACTCAGCGGTCACCATGCCTATGTCAAGATAACATAAGGAGAACAATATGGCAGGAAAAGTATTTCTCGTTGGCGCCGGTCCCGGAGACTATCGCCTCTTAACCATTAAGGCCTGTGATTGCCTTAAAATAGCCGATACAGTAGTATATGACCGCCTGGCGGATCCGCGGATTTTACAGTATGCCCCGAAGGAGGCCGAATACATCTATGTGGGCAAGGCCTCCAGCCAGCACACCATGACCCAGGACAAAATTTGTCAGCTGTTGGTGGATTTGGCCAAGGAGGGCAAGACGGTGGTGCGCCTTAAGGGGGGGGACCCCTTCGTATTTGGCCGGGGCGGCGAGGAAGCACTGCTTCTGAAGGAAAACAATTTGCCCTTTGAGATTGTGCCGGGGGTTACCTCCGCTATTTCTGTACCGGCCTATGCAGGTATTCCCGTTACCCATCGGGGAGTAGCCGCTTCCTTCTCGGTAATTACCGGTCATGAGGATCCCACCAAGGAAGCCTCGGACATCAATTGGCCACAGCTGGCCAAGGCCACGGACACTCTTGTATTCCTCATGGGTGTGGCCAATTTGCCGAAAATTACATCAAAGCTCATTGAAAACGGCCGACCGGCCACCACCCCCATCGCCATTATCCGTTGGGGAACTAAGCTGAAGCAGCAGGTATGGACCAGTACCCTGGCGGATGCGGCGGATATGGCCAAGCGAGAAGCCATTAAACCACCATGCATTTTCCTGGTGGGGGATGTGGTGAAGCTCAGAAAGGATTTGGCCTGGTTTGATAATGTGGCCATGAAGCCATTATTTGGCAAAAGGATACTGGTGACCCGCTCCCGGGCCCAGGCCTCCAAGCTCACTGCCAAGCTGGAGGAGCTGGGGGCCGAATGCATGGAGGCACCGGCCATTTCCATCAAGGCACCAGCCGATGCTTACCAGGCTTTGGATCAGGCCTTGGCCCGTCTTGATAAATATAATTGGCTTATCTTTACCTCTGCCAACGGTGTGGAGCATTTTTGGCAGCGTTTGGAAAAGGCCGGCAGGGATGCCAGAGCACTGGCGGGGGCCAAGCTCTGTGCCATCGGTTCGGCCACGGCGGATGCCCTGAAGGCCCATGGTCTGGCGGCTGATGTAATTCCGGACCGCTACCAGGCGGAGGGCATTATTGAGGCTTTGCAGGGAGAAATCACAGAAGGTACCAAGGTGCTTATCCCAAGAGCAGCGGAAGCCCGGGAAATTCTTCCTGATACCCTGCGAAAAGCCGGGGCGGAAGTGGATGTGGTTCCGGCCTATGAGACGGTTATGGGCGATGGAGCTGCCGGGGAAATAAAGAAGGAGCTGGAGGCAGGCCGTATTGACGCCGTAACCTTTACCAGCTCCTCTACGGTTACCAATTTCCTGAAGCTGTTGGGGAATGATACCGGCCTGCTGCAGGGGGCCAAGCTGTGTGCCATTGGGCCAATTACTGCGGAAACCATGAAGAAACAGGGCCTTGAGGTATGTATCGAGGCTAAGGAATATACCATTGATGGCCTGGTAAAGGCCATGAAGGAGGCATTTTGATGATTGACCAGAAGCTGCGCCCGCGTCGGCTGCGGATTAGTGAGCAGGTACGGGCTATGGTGCGGGAGACCCAGCTTTCCGCCAAGGACTTTGTTTATCCCATGTTTGTAATTCCGGGGGAAAATAAAAAAGAGGAAATTTCCAGCATGCCAGGCTGTTACCGCTATTCGGTGGATTTGGCCGTGGAGCTGGCCAAGGAAATTTACGCCTTGGGGATTCCGTCCGTGGAGGTCTTTGGTTTACCTGAATACAAGGATGAAATTGGCTCCAGTGCCTGGGATATGACCTCCCCGGTTCAGCGGGCCATCAAGGCAATAAAGGAAGAGGTGCCGGAGCTGGTTATTATCGGCGACGTGTGCCTGTGCCAGTATACCAGCCACGGTCATTGCGGCCAGCTGTGTGACCATTACGTGGACAACGATGCTACATTAAAGCTGCTGCAGAAGGTAGCTGTAAGTCAGGCCCGGGCCGGAGCGGATATCATCGCTCCATCGGATATGATGGATGGCCGGGTGGCGGCCATTCGTGAAGCATTGGACGAAAATGGCTTTATTAATGTATCTATCATGTCATATGCCGTAAAATACGCATCGGGATATTATGGACCATTCCGTGACGCGGCGGATTCGGCACCTCAGTTTGGCGATCGTCGGGCCTATCAGATGGATCCGGCCAACAGCCGGGAGGCCATGAAGGAGGTTGAGCTGGATTTGGCCGAGGGAGCAGATATCATTATGGTTAAGCCGGCCCTGGCCTATATGGATATTATTTCCAAGGTACGGGAAAGCATTAACCGTCCGGTGGCCTGCTACAACGTCAGCGGTGAATATGCCATGGTAAAGGCGGCTGCTGCCAATGGCTGGATTGACGAAAAGCGCATTGTATTGGAGACACTGACTGGCATGAAACGGGCCGGTGCCGATATTATTATTACCTATCATGCAATTGACGCCGCCAAATGGCTTATGGAAAGGTAAAACATGAGACAAGTATGGGTGATGATGTGTTGAACAATTAGTCACGGTACGTTAAGAAACTTTTTAGTGCTATACCTTGATTATAGTGGGAAAAATCATTATGTTTGAGCGGAGCGAGTTATGATTTTTGCCGCTATATAAGAGCAATCAAAAGTTTTAGTGCCGGGACGTCGTGAAAAACAGCATTATCCTTACTGTACTGAAAGCAATTATAACGCCATTGTTCAAATTTTTCTTCTTTAGAAGAAAAATCATCCAATTAGCGTTTCCCTTTCAGGACTAGCTTCGCGTCGCCCTTACAGGACTAGCTGCGCGTCGC
>NZ_CAMYWM010000020.1 GCF_947302755.1 uncultured Anaerovibrio sp. | reverse complement strand
GTCAGAGCAGGTATATTAAGGGATTGTTCCAGAATTTATGCTGGGAAAGTTGAGTCAATAATATAAGACTAATTATGTGTATAAGGCACACAATAGTTGTCCAGGAAAGATGGTACATTTGTAAGTTTTTTGTAAAAAAAGAAAGCCTCCCACAAGCATAAATTTTCCCGACAGGGGACTTAAAAGCCGTTCCCTCCTGTGCGTCCTCCATTCCACCACCATGCCCGCCGCCCTAGTGGAATGCGGTTTTATTGATAATGATATGGATGCAGTGCTCCTGATGAACCACCAGCAGGAAATAGCGGCGGCTATCGCCCGGGGAGTGACGGATTACTGGCAGATGAATAGTTAATAGTAAGCGCAATAAAAAAGCTGTGAAGAAATGACTTTTGGCAAGTCACTTTTTCACAGCTTTTTGGTTCTGTAATGACGCCGCAAGGGGTAATAACTTATCCACAATCAGAAAAATTATTGCAGAATTGTCCCCCCCCGTGTAGAATTATGTTTGTGTAAGGTGAACAAACACAATTCTACAAATATATGGTGGTGCCTGTTATGAATATTGGCCATAAGATAAAACAACGGCGTAAAGAGTTAAAGCTAACCCAGGTGGAGCTGGGCCAGCGTATCAAAAAATCCTCCCAGGTAATTTCCAACTGGGAACGGGCCTACAGCCTCAGTATTGGCTATGAAGAATTACAAAAACTTTCCACGGCCTTATCCGTACCGGTTGACTACTTCATGCCGGATAATTCCCCGGAGCCTGATGAAGAGGTACAGCCAGATAAACGTTTGAAGAGGATCATTCAGGAATATCCGGGACTTGATGAAAAGACCAAAGATATGATTGACGCCATCATTAGAATAAGTAAAAAAAACTGATTTTAGGCCCTGCAGGTGCAGGGCTCTTTCTTTTGTCCAAAAATAAAGGGCCGCTCCCTGCTGTGCGTCCTCCACTCTACCACCATGCCCGCCGCCCTGGTGGAGTGCGGTTTTATTGATAATAATATGGATGCAGTGCTCCTGATGAACCACCAGCAGGAAATAGCCGCCGCCATCGCCAGAGGCGTGACGGATTACTGGCAAAGTATAAGTAAATAAGCTATAAGCATAAAAAATGTTTTTTATAATCTTTTATGCTCACAAATAATTAGGACATTTGTGTATCTATATTTTCTGGTTAAAAGTGCTATATTTATATACAGTCGTATTTAAATATTTTCCTAAAAATTTAGCCAGTAATGTTATAAAAATAATATTTTTATCTCCAAGAACTTCTTTATTTTGGTAGAAAACAATTAAGCAAGACTGTTTTGACAGCCTATAAGGGAGATGGTGCCTATGCTTGCGAGAAACTAATATAAACATTGTTTGGTATTGTAAGGAGGAAAAAATGAAGAAATTTATTTGCGGATTAATGATGTTGGCAATGCTTCTGGGAGCATTTGCCTTTAATATGAACAGCAGTTATGCTGGCCCAGCTGCAGGTCTTACAAGCATAACAGTTCAAGAAATATATGATAACGATAACCACCGTTCGCGGGTCAAAGCTGATGGTACATTAGAAAATCCAAACATCACCTTTACCGGTGGCACTTTATATTTAAAAACATATTTTAATGGTCATCCTACCAGTTGGAATACTGTATTTTACAGAACTAATAGAGTAACAGGTAGTCCATACACATATACAACTATTAGCAGAGAGCCACTGGGAAAAGGTTGGATGCATACTGTAGCGATAAAATTTACAGAATTTAGCGGTTACTATCCAACCATTTGCATTACGGCTATGCCTGCTGGTAGTGCTAAGCCAGTTTCTGGTATGGTAAGTTTTATTCCTATTCAGAAATAAAACTTCCGAGACATATATCACAATTAGATAGTTTATAGCCATAATAAAAGGGGGCTGTCGCATTTGATGATTTTTCATCAAAGCGACACCCCTGTTATTATGCCCATTTTTTATTATTTTGAATAAATGTCCATGGCAACTTAATTCACGGTACAACAAAAACACCGTTTAGATTATGACGGTGTGATATGCTGAATTAGGCTGCTATTTTAAATTCATATAAATGCAGTCCAGTTCTTCCGGCCTTTACCCTATGCTCAAAACGGGAAATATTATATGCCAGAGCCACAATTATACTTTCGGTCAGTACATTTTCCTTTCCCACGGCGCAAATATCTCCGCAATCCCATATCGTCTTTTATGTTGGCAAAGGAACCTTCAACCTAAATACTTCGATTCATGTAAAATGTTTTTTCATATTTATATTTTACACTAAGGACGCAGTCTTGTGGGGCTGCGCTCTTATTTTTTTTGCATAGAAAAGGGGCATCGCCACTAATTTTTCTTAGTGCGATAGCCCCCTTATCAGTTAGGTTATTTATCATCTTTGTCTTTCAGCAACAGATCCACCACATCATCGTCAGGCTTTACTTGAAGCCATTTGCTCAGAAAATCCTCAATATTTTTTACCCGATAATTATAAATATCTAAATATTTCTGCTCTACTCCAGCTGCAGCAGAATCTTCTACAAAGTGTTTCTGTCCATCAATCGCCAACTGAATAATTTCTTCAAAGCTCATTGTTTTCATGCGCTCAGCTGCACGGATATCTGAATCATCAGCATAAGCACCATAATGATAATCACCATACACCAATGCTTGCATTATAGCACTTTGAACTTCACCACCATCTATAGGTCCTAAAGTTTCAAACATCTCGTCCCAAGCCTTCATAAATGCTTTAGATGTACCTTCCGGTGGAAAAATTACATCACCACCAAAATAACAGACATTTTTACTTCTATGCACTCCTGCTGGCTCAACATCATCATACTCATCAGTTGTGGCAGCTTCCTCGTTACTACATGCAGCTGCAAGTAGTGCATCAAAGCCTGATGCTTTCTTCTTTACTTCGCTACTACCTACATAATTCATCTGGGAAGGTTGGGTAACATCATGTACTACTTTCATATAAAACGCCTCCTAAAAAAACAATCCCTTATACGATTATATCGAAGGAAATTACTAAAAATATAATTTACCTTTAAATAAATTTATGTATATTGTTATTGCGGTCTACTGTGGCAGCTCCTTTTATTTAAGGGTGGAAGGCGGGGGAGTCCCGCGACGCAAGCGAAGCGACGCCAGTCCCCGCAGGGGGGAAGGGAGAGCAGCTGGCGACGGGAGCAGAGCGACCTAGTCCCCGCAGGGGGGAAAGGCTGGTCAGCTTTCGATAAGTGTGTCTATCGGAAGTAAAAGCGGGTGGCGGTCGTTGGTGTCTGGTTTTACTTCAGATAGACGTAAGGCGCTTATCGGACGCTCACCAGTAATGGCTTATGAGGCAGGACGAAGGTAAAAACAGACAGGGGGAGCGTGAAACGCGGCTGGGTGCGAAATTAAAAGTCCTGCCCATACTCATAGCACTACACTTGGAGACGGGTCATTTTAAATAGTTTCTGCCCTGGCAGAAAGTCACCGCCTGCGGGGGCTGGGGTTATGGCCTTGGCCATGGCCGCAGCGTCCGCTACTCTCTTGGAGCTGGGGGAGAAATAAAAAACGGGGGTAGGACTGGGCCCAGCTGGGTGCAGTGCTACCCTCCGGGGCTTCATCGGGAGCAGGGGGCGGCGACTGCTTGCCAGTGGCCGCCATACTGGTCATGGGGAAGGCACTGGCCAAAATACCGGGGGTAGGATATCAACCAGCTTTGATGGGGGATATGCTACCCTCCGGGGCCTCATCGGGAAAACGTGCCAGGAAGCCAGCCTATGCTATGCCCTGATATGGCCCTCTCCCACATTCGCAGGGCTTCGGGGGAGCCCTGAAAGGAATGTGTAATTTATGTCTTGGCGTCCCCGTAGGCCGTGGGGAATGTGGCTTTTGCGGTGGCCAATCAGGGCATTTTGGGGGCTGGGTGGTGTGGTGATAATATATTGCTACACTATATAAATTCATGGTATAATAAGTGTGGTGATAATATATCAATACACTAAGGAGGCGTATCTTATGGCCAGGAAAATATACCGTGAAGATATTAATATGAAGGCCCGGCCGAAGCTGACAAAGATTTTATCTGAGGCCACCTGTTACCTTTTGGAGGGGGAGCTTGCCAGAAGTAAAAGGAATGATTTTGACAAGCTCACCATCTGGGCCGAATACATCAGCTGCAGCTGTCTTGTGGTGGATATTCCGGCAGCTGATGGGGAGGCCGAGATTATACATACCATAAAAGTAAATCAAAAGGGGGTTCAGGCATTGGCTGACCATCTGAACCCATATAAAGATATTCCGATGCCGCAGGTTGGCCGCCCGGTGGTGTACGGTGCCGCCGCCCAGCTAAAGGTAAAGCTGATGAAGAAGAAGGGAATGTCCATCAGGAAGATAGCCGCGGAGATTGGGGCCAGTACCTATACGGTGCAGAAATTGCTAAAAAATTAAATGGCTTCCGCCCCGGCGGAAGGCCACCTTGTGCGGAGGGTGGGGCTATGGCCCTGCCATGGCCTCACCTTCCGCTATTCTCTTGGAGATGTGGGGAATATTCTTCCGGGGGTAGGATATCAACCAGCTTTGCTGGGGGATATGCTACCCTCCGGGGCCCTCATCGGGAGATGGGGAGCGGTGACTGGCTTGCCAGTGACCGCCATGCTGGCCAATTAGCAGGCACTGGACAAAATACCGGCGGCTGGGTATGGCCCCGGCCTCTTCAGGTGTTATCAGGGCTTTTTCTGGCACTGCCGGCATCTGTGATGAAGGCGTGACAGGGAAAGACCTGGGGCCAATGCTGCCGGGGGCATACTCTGCCATCCGGGGCACCTTCTCGAGGTGGTGTTTCAGACGCTGGAGGGGGGTGGCCGCACGTATGGGAGGACAGCACCCGGAAGCGGCTCACTTCCATCAAGGCAGCCTAGTTTTTAGGGTGTGGCGACGCGAACGAAGTGAGCTAGTGCCGTAAGGCTGGCCTCCTTCGTACCCATTCCAAAAGGAAAAGCTCCGGCTATTAACCAGAGCTTTGTTTTTGTGAATCCTACGACATTAGTATACTGGGTCGGTCCAAGTCATTTCAGCTTCTACATCATAGAATTTTTTTCCGCCCCATAATGGTGCTTCCAAAAAAGCACTTACACATTCAGAAGAATCCTCCGAAGAATACTCCCAAATATATTTATACTCGTCATTTGGGTTATTGGAATATTGTCCATAATCCAGGGCATAATCTAAAACAAGATAATGCTTGCCGTCTTTGAACCAGCCTTGTATGAAATAATGCTTATCACCATATTTAAACCAGGTTTCATCGCCATAATACAGCCCGTCAACAAAGGCTTTCACATCACCATCTATCATGTCTTGACCCCCTTAAAATATTTTTTGTAAAACTTCTTAACAGCTTTGCTCAACTTCATTGCGTCTGATCTTTGGAAATTTGGACCATAAGTATGAAGATGCAATACTGGTTTTCCAGTTTTGCTTATATTGGGCTCCAGATGATAGGCAATCTCATGGGTTAAACGGTGATTCTTATTATAAAATCTTATCTCGTGAAATTTGCCTTCGTGGTCAAGTCTGACATAGGCATAACTGCTGTGTGCTTCTTCTGGCAGCTTATGAAGCCCATTAAGGCCTTGTAAAACTTTGGCGCCTTCAATATAACCTACAGTTTTATAACTGTATGGAACATTATTGCCAGCAGCATAGGTTCCCCTTCCGCCCATATTACCGCACCACCTTTCTGGATGCGCGATAATCTACGGCAATAATATTTCCTTCCATTTCCGGGAATGGATCACCAAAGCAGATTATAGTCGCAGGCTTTAATTTTTCCAACATAGCCACATATCCACGCATAAAGCCTGAACGGTTCTTCTTGCAGCCAATCATACCCACGGCAACAATAGCGTTTTGCTCAACACCATCGAAGCAGAAATCAAAGCTGGCAGAGGTGCTCCAACTAATAGTTGGAATTACTGAAAGTCCTTTGCTTTGCCAGTATGCGCCTACCCAACGGTTTTTGGCCACATTAGCCAGTTGCAGCCACATATCCATCTCAGCATAAAGAGAAAAATCCGGCGTCAGAACAAACCTGTATTGAGCATATTTTTCCCAATGCTTTTCCGGGCGATAATATGTGCCTTCAAAACGGTAATCATCTACAAAATGATGCACACCACATTGACGATTAGTATCATTGTCGTTTCGCTTAATGTCTGAGCAGGCAATGAGGCGGATATCCTGCAAGTCAATGGTCTGCTTCTTCAGCGATGGGATACCCCATTTACCAACACCAGGAAAAGAATTTCTCATAAAAAGCGGATTATTCCGCATAGTAATACTCTTCATAATCAAGCACTTCCTTTAAAAACAATATAAAATTTGATTGAAGAAATTTGTAGGAAATGCTATCATACAAAGACAAAGAGATATTGGATTTGTTTAATAGCATTTCCAAGATAGAACGCATCAATTAACTGCGCCAACAGTTTTTTGGTGCGTTTTATTTTACAATCATATACATCACCACCTGTGTTTAATACCTAATCTATGGTCAGCAAATCCTTGAGAAACATGGTAATAATCCATAATTTCAGATTCGCACATACCCTTGCTTTCTTCGCGTGGAATCATTACTTCCCCAGTCAGAGCTTTTGCCTGCCACTCAACACTACAATATGCAGGTAGCTCATTATCATCAAAACTCCTGGCATGTATAGGTGTAAAGCCTAGTTTAAAAAGAAAAATGTGGCAGAGCTCATGGCATATAAAACCCAGAAAAGCACCGATACCATCATATGCACCTTCATAGACAGATGTTCTTATTTCAATAGTATAGCCGTCAGGATTGTCATTACGATAACATCTGGCCATTGTTTTAGGTGGTAACTCGTCATCTGGTACCACGATATAATTACATCCTGAAAAGACATCTGGCAGTTCTTCAAGTGCATAAAGGACGGGAAAGGGACCAGTGTTTTTTACGCCAAACAGAAAACGGAAAATTGGTGCTAATTTTCGTAAGTCAGCTCGGCTTATGGATTTGGTGGAGTAGTCCATTATTTTTTCTCCTTATGTGTTAAAATGTTTAATATTTTAATAGCGGTTTCATCGCTCATTCCATTAAAAGAACGGGTAAATTGTAATGCGGCTTTTCGCTGGTTGTTGCCAGCGTCAGTTGCAGTGATTTTGAATTGAGTTTTTGATTCTTCAATATACTCTTTTAAAACATTTATTTCTTCTTTGGACAACTCATATAAATTGGATATTTTTTCTAACCAACCGGCAGGGACATTTTTTTTGCCGTTTTCAACTGCTGATAAAAACGACACAGAGGTTTCCAGCTTCTTTGCCATATCACCCATAACCTCATGGTGCTGTATTCGCAGAATACGGACAAACTCGCCAAAACTTGTGTATGCCATTTGAACACCCTCCTTGCAAACCTTCATTTTTATACCTACTGATAATATACATCTAAGTTTACTGAAATGCAAGGAAATTATTTAACCTATAATTGGTTTAATTTGTTATCGTATTTTTAAACATTTATTATTTGAGAGTATTATATTCAACGCATGGGAGAAGTGCAAGACTTGACTTTTTATGTTGAATGGGGTATAGGCGGCTCACTTCAATCAAGGCGGCCTTGTTTTAAGGGTGTGGCAATGCGAACGAAGTGAGCCCTAAAGGACTAGCTTCACGTCGCTAGTGCCGTCAGGCCGGCCTCCTTCGTACCCCTTTATTTTATAATTTGTTTATTTCCAATTTAGATTTATGCCATATAATATATCCAAAATATAGCGAGGGGGTTATCTATTATGAAAAAGAATTATGGTCTTGACTGGCTTCTTTTTATCAGTGGTTTAATTTGCATTGTTACCGGTTTAATGCTTGATTTTCACCTTATTTCTGGTGGCAGAGAAGCAAGGCTATTTTACCGGAACATCCATATTTACAGTGGTTATTTGATGGCTGTTGGACTATTGCTACATTTATTCTGGCACAAGAGCTGGATTTCCATGGCCACAAAGAAGATTTTAGGCCACAAAAATACCCCTGCTTCAAACCATTAATTAGTTTAAAACAGGGGCTGGAAGGCTATGCAGTTACACATTCCAAGGCTTTATCATAAAGGGCTTCATGCGCCTTTTAAGATACATAATATTATTCATCTGATGAAGCTACTAGCTCCGGCAAACTGGCCAATTCCTGAAGTTTTCGTGACAAAACAGCTTTATCCGGCAACTGCAGCTGATACTGTGACACCATCATTGGGGAAAGTGTACGGCTCATAGCATACTCAACCACTTCATCATTTTTTGAAGCACACAGGAGCAGGCCCACACTTGGATTTTCCTCTGGCTTTTTGACCTGTCTGTCCAGACCTTCCAAATAAAACTCCATTTTGGACACATTTTCCGGCTTAAATTTGCCGACCTTCAGCTCCATTGCCACATTCCCGTTCCTCATCACTTTTACATCCCGACATTATACATAAGTGGTTTGACCAGCTTAATTGTGTCACCAGTGATGACACTTTTTCATTTCCGGCATAAAGCTCGTAAAACTGCTTCATAAAAACGCATACGCCGGTGTTACCGGCTTACATGACGCTTATCTGAAGGAGACCGTTGTCACCCAGCTGGCTGAGTAAGGCCGGTTTAATGATTACCCCTTCACTGCCCCAGGCTGGCGGTGGAGGGGTTTTCTCATAAAGAAAGGAGAATACCTATGGAGGAAAAGATTTTATCAGCAGTCAGTACCGTAGGCTTTCCAATAGTCATTACCTTCTATCTTCTGATAAGGTTCCAGACTACCATGGATAAATTCTGCGAGAAGCTGGATGACCTGATACTGGAAATCCGCCGGGAACACTCATAAATTTTTCAAAAAAATATCCGTGTGGCCATACCTGAAAATCAGGATCCGGCTCCACGGATTTTTTTATATTTATGCACAAATATTGCATTTTCCCCTATTCCCCACTTTGGGATTTTTTTATGCGTAAAAATGGGATAGGGTGAATAACTTTTGTAATAGAAAATTCTTGTGGCAATCATTTGGCAATCACTGGCCATTATTCATGAAAAAAGAAAAGGCCTCCGAAATCTCGGAAGCCTTGATTTTACTGTGGTGCCGAAGGCCGGACTCGAACCGGCACGTATTTGCATACGGCAGATTTTGAGTCTGCTGCGTCTGCCAATTCCGCCACTTCGGCACATTCGCTACTCAACTAAGTTAAGCAACACTTAAATATTACCATTTATTAATAGTCTTGTCAACCATTTTAAAAACTCATCGTTATTAACCTCAGCTAAGGAACAGCATTATCGGCCAGTCCAGTGCCTCATCTTGCCTTGAAGGACCTTTTCCCATGGTACGTATGCACAAGGCCAGCTTGACTCCCTTGATATATCCCCACAGCAATGGAAAAAATATCCAGATGAAGCCTAAAGCCCCATCTGGATTTAATGGTCATTTTATCGATTATATTTATCAACCAAATCAGCAAGCCATTGAGCCTTTTCATCGGTCAGGGCACCTGGCAGCATCCGCCAGCTCCAGTTACCACCGGCTGTGCCCGGAAGATTCATGCGGTTATTGCCATCCAGGGCCAGTATATCCCACACAGGAATAATCGCTGTTCTCGCCCTTGAGGCATAGGCATGCTCTACCATGGCCCGGCAAAGAGCTTCATTATCAGCACCCTCCTGACCAAGGAGCTTTGCTACTGCCTCCCTGGTCTCAGTGTCCAAATCCTCTTCCAGCCAGCCTACTACTGTATTGTTATCGTGGGTACCGGTATACACCAGACAATTCTCCGGCTCTACATAGTTAATTCGGTGGAAGGCATTGAAATGCAGCTCAAATTGGAGAACCTTCATGCCAGGGTAACCACACCTTTCCCGCAGTGCTTCCACCTCATCGGTGATAATCCCCAGGTCTTCCGCCACAATCGGCACACTGCCCAATGCTTCCTTTATCTTTTCAAAGAATTCCCTGCCTGGTCCCTTCACCCACTCACCATCTATAGCTGTTTCGGCGTCACCGTCAATCTCCCAGTAGGCCTCAAAGCCCCGGAAGTGGTCGATACGAACCATATTCACCTGCTCAAACATGCGGCTTAGACGGCTTATCCACCAACGATAATCATCAGCAGCCATCTTGTCCCAGTCGTATTGCGGATTGCCCCACAGCTGGCCAGTTATGCTGAAATAATCAGGTGGTACTCCGGCCACCTTCAATGGTCTGCCATCCTTGCCCAGCTTAAACAGCCGCTGATGTGACCACACATCGGCACTGTTTTGGGAAACAAAAATTGGCATATCACCTAAAATCTTTATCCCTTTTCCATTGGCATAAATCTTTAGCTCCTGCCACTGCTTGGAGAAAATATACTGGAAGAAGCATTCCTTGCCTATATCCTCACTAAGCTCATAACGGGCCTTTTCCAGGGCTTCCGGCTTACGGAGCTTCAAATCCTCCGGCCAATCGTTCCAACCGGCATCACGATATTTTTTGGATATGGCCTTAAACAGGGCATATTCACTAAGCCAATAGGCCTCCTGGCTGCAAAAGCCCTCATATACCACCATATCCTCCGCATTAGCCCGGGAGAAGAAGCGTTCAGCCGCCTTATCCAGAAGCCCTGTCTTTATCTGACGGGCCATTTTATAATCCGTCTTGTTGGAGCTCTCTACAGCAGAAATTTGAATATCCTCCTCGGATAACAGCCCCATATCCACCAGCTTTTCCAGGGAAATAAGCATAGTATTGCCTGCAAAGGCCGATGGCGACGCATACGGCGAATTACAATTATCCACCGGAGTCAAGGGCAATATCTGCCAGATTTTCTGGTTGGCCTTGGACAGGAAGTCCACGAACTCATAGGCAGCAGGACCCAAATCACCCACTCCAAACCTTGAAGGGAAGCTGGTAGGATGCATCAGGACACCGCATTCTCTGTTATACTTGACTTCCTTTTTAACACATCTGTATATTTTAACACTATAGGGAGCCAAGGATACATGGAGCACATCCCGGATAACATTTAACTCCCGGCCATCACCAAAGACGTTGGTAAAGCTGCCTGCCCACAAATCCCGTACATCTGCATAGACAGTCCGCAATTCCTTTCCCCGGTTCATCAAAATCAGGAAAACATCATTTTCTCCTGGCTGACCAAAAACATCCCGGCCATCATCAATAACCCTTGCATAACCAAAAACATCCCCATCCGAATAAATAGGCAGGAATTTACCGGTCTGCAGAGCCATATTTTCATTTCTCAGATGAATGAGCTGCTTATACCACTGGCGCATATCCTCATCGCCATTTTCCCAATCATAGGGAAGCCGGCAGAAGGGATCCTTGTAGCCCTCCATAGCAATCTCATCACCATAATAAATACAGGGAACCCCCGGGAAAGTCATTTGCCATGCCACAGCCATCTTCAGGCGCTTCTTCCCCAGCTCCCGCTGCTCATCAGGCAGCTTGTATTTGGCCTGAAGTCCCTCCGGCATCCCCTCACAGGACGGTGCCTCACCCAACAGAGTCAGAATACGCTCCCGGTCGTGACTGCCCAAAAGATTCATCATGGCATAGAAATTCTGTGCTGGATAATTCTCCTTAAGGCTCATAATCCTCCGACATACCTGATACCCGTCAGCATAACCCAGGAGAAAATCCATCACTATCCTGCGGAATGGATAATTCATGGCTGAATCCATCTCATAACCGCACAAATAATGGCGATTTACACCATAGGCCACCTTATTGGAAGCATCCTCCCAAACCTCGCCAATAAGCACCGACTCGGGATCCGTACGCTTCAATTCCTTGTAAAGGGCCTGACTGAATTTTTCAGGCAGCTCATCGATAACATCCAGACGCCAGCCGCTGATGCCCTGCTTGTTCCAATAATGAAGTACACTGTCCTCATTGTGAATAATGTAGTCCATATAGGCAGGGGTTTCCTCCCGCACATTGGGAAGGTTGGTAAAGCCCCACCAGCTTTCATACTTATCCGGATAATCAATAAAGCTGTACCAGCTATAATAAGGGGAGTCCTTGCTCTGACAGGCCCCAACTGAATCATACCGGCCATATTTGTTGAAATAAATACTATCCTCACCGGTATGGCTGAAAACACCGTCCAAAATAAACCGTATACCCAGCTTTTTACCCTCGGCACACAGCTCAGCAAACTCCTCATTGGTTCCCAGTATGGGATCCGTCTTCATATAATTTCCCGTATCATAATGATGGTTGCTGGCGGATTCAAATATTGGATTCAGGTATATCACCGATATACCCAAATCCTTCAAATATGCCAGCTTTTCCTTAATACCGGCAAAATTCCCCCCAAAGAAGTCATAGGCAATTATTTCACCGGTATCAGGGTCCTTGTAATAGCGTGGTTTATCCTTCCAGGACGCATGATAAAGGGCATTTGGCTTCTCCACAATGGTATTTCCCTTGCGGTAGAACCGGTCAGGGAAAATCTGGTACATTACGGAATGCTTAAACCAGTCGGGAGTTTTGGCCCCCTTATTATATACAGTAATCTGGTAGGAGGCATGGGGGCAATCTGCCAGAAGGCCCACGCCCCCCATCTGCTCATCATTATTACAGTAAAAATAAACCTGACCATTAACGCTGATTATAAAGTGGTACCACAGCAGGGTCCCCTTTTTAGGCATGTCAACATAACCCTCGTAATGCTCTCCATCCTCCATAAGGGTCATATTGTACATGGTTTCACCTACCCGATCCTCCCATATGCGGATTTTTATGCCGCTAATCTTCGTTTCACGGTCGGTGTCCACCTTTAGCCTGAGACGTACCTTACTCTCCGTCTCAGCTGCTCCCACAGGGAAGCGATAAAATTCATTTTGTGAGTCGTGAATAATATTTAATAGCGCAGCCACAAAATGACCTCCTTACAGCATAAGCACTAGGCCAACAGCTGTTTGTACATATCAATATACTCGTTTGCAGACTTTTTCCAATCAAAATCAGAGGTGATGGCATTATGCTGAAGCTTATTCCATATCTGTAGATTGTCATACTCCGTAAGTGCCCGCTTGACGCAATACATCAATTCATGGGCATTAATGTTGGCAAAGGAATAGCCATTACCGGAGCTGTCATTTTTATTAAATGGCTTTATCGTATCCTTGAGGCCGCCGGTCTCACGAACGATTGGTACAGTACCATAGCGAAGGGCTATCATCTGTCCGATACCGCATGGTTCAAAAATGGATGGCATAAGGAAGAAATCAGCACTGCCATAAATCTTCTGGGCCAAATCATTGGAGAAGAAGATATTGACGGAAACCTTGCGGGGGAACCGCCACTGAAGCTCACGGAACCAGTCTTCATAAGCCTTGTCCCCTGTCCCAAGAAGTACAAACTGACACTCCTCGTGGGTCAGAAGCTCATCCAATATTCTGGTAATAAGATCAATGCCCTTGTTCTCCACCAAACGGGTTACCATACTCAGCATTGGAATTTTACGGTTTACAGGCAGATTAAGCTGTGCCTGAAGCTTTTCCTTGTTGTTCAGCTTTTTATACAGAGTATTAATATCAAAGTTCTCATAGAGATACTTATCAGCGGCCGGGTCATACACAGAATTATCAATACCGTTTACTATGCCACGAATATCATTGCTGCGGGAGCGGAGCAGGCCATCCAAATGCTCACCAAAGAATTCATACTGAATTTCCTCCGCATAGGTACGGCTTACGGTACTGATTTTATCGGCATACACAATGCCGCCCTTCATGAAGTTGACACAATCATTGAATTCCAGATCACCATTGTTGAAATACTGCCAATCCAAGCCCAGTACATCCCCCATAATATTCTTGTCAAAAATCCCCTGATACTTGAGATTATGAATAGAAAATACCGTCTTAATGCCATCGTAACGGCTGTCTCCCTGATGCTCCAGCTTCAGGAATACATTAACCAGGGCTGCATGCCAATCATTGGAATTGATCACATCAGGCCAAAAATCCATGATTGGCAACAGATTAAGTACTGCACGGGAGAAGAAGGAAAATCTCTCAGCATCATCAAAATACC
This sequence comes from uncultured Anaerovibrio sp., assembly GCF_947302755.1. Lineage (GTDB taxonomy): Bacteria > Bacillota > Negativicutes > Selenomonadales > Selenomonadaceae > Anaerovibrio. The sequence continues at coordinate 12,693 of NZ_CAMYWM010000020.1, read as the reverse complement.
CATAAAGGCCATCACGATAGAAATATTCCTGGTTATCCACAAAGTAATATGTAACCCCTTCATATTCCAGCTTATCCACCCCGGCATACTTTTCCCGCCAGGAAACCGGAACCGTAATATCCCCCACATGCTCCATATTATTACGGTATTCCTCGGAAATACTGCTGTACTTTGGCAGAATTACCCTGGCATCTACCCCTTCAGCTTTAAGGTATTTCGGCAATGAACCGGCAACATCTGCCAATCCACCAGTCTTAATAAAAGGAACTGCTTCAGAAACTACATATAAAACTTTCATAACTTACACCTCTCTCTACAGCTGAGTTTTTTTGCGACCCCTGGTGGACTTAGGCTTATCCTCCTGTTCGCCCTCAGCCTGTTTCTTTAAGCCTCGTTTAGCCTTCGGCTTTTCGCTTACTTCTTTATCCTCTTTAGATGTGGTAGTGGTAGCTTTTCTGGTCCGAGTTTTAGGCTTTACTTCCCCGTCGTTTTCCTCCTTGGCCTTGGCGGCAGCTGTCTTCCTTGTTCTGGTGGTCTTTGGCTTTACTTCCTTTTCCTCTGCCTCCTTGGCCTTTGTACTGGCCGTTTTCCTGGTTTTACTTGTTTTTACTTCCTCTTCCTCTGTTACCTTATCCTTGGAGGTGGTGGCTTTCGCTTTCCTGGTCCTGGTTGTTCCAGTCTTTACTGCCTCAGTCCCCTCCTCCTTGGCCTTGGCCGCAGCAGTTTTTCTGGTACGGGTAGTCTTGGTTTTCGCTTCCTCTTCCTTTACATCATCCTTTTCGGCAGCTGTCTTTTTGGTGGCTGCCGCTTTTTTGGTTGCTGTGGTCTTCCTGGTTGCAGTCTTCTTTGTGGTGGTCTTTTTGACAGCAGCTGCCTTTGTCTGGGCAGAGGCTGCCTTTGAGGTAGTCTTTTTCACCACACTATTACTGGGAGACTTTAGCTCAAGGTAAATCGTTGCCAATGGCGGCACAGTTACCAGAATGGAATTGGCTTTTCCCTGCCATGCCATATCCTCTGAAATAATATCATAATCATTAAGCACGTTGGAGCCGCCAAATTCCTCTGCATCACTGTTAAAGACTTCCCGATACACACCAGCCTCAGGAACACCAAAGCGATATCCCTGACGCACCTCCGGGGTGAAATTGGTAATGGCAATGATATAGGAGCCGTCCTCAGCCTTGCGGATAAAGGATACCAAGCTGTCATCTGCATTGTCACAATCAATCCACTCAAAGCCGCTCCAGTCAAAATCCACCTCCCAAAGGGCTTTGTGGTCAACATAGAACTTATTAAGTGCCCGGGAATACTCCAGCATCTGGGTATGCTTTTCATATTGCTCCACCAAATGCCAGTCAAGGCTGTCATCAAAATTCCACTCAATGAACTGTCCAAATTCTCCACCCATGAACAGCAGCTTCTTGCCCGGGTGAGCCATCCAATAGCCATAGAAGGCCCTGAGGCCGGCAAATTTTTGCCAATAATCACCCGGCATTTTGCTGATAAGGGAGCATTTGCCATGCACTACCTCGTCGTGGGACAGCGGCAACACAAAATTCTCACTGAAGGCATACATCAATGAGAAGGTCAGCTTATCATGGTGCCATTTGCGGTAAATAGGATCAAGGCTGATATAGCGAAGAATATCATTCATCCAGCCCATGTTCCATTTATAATTAAAGCCCATGCCGCCCATATAGACCGGCTTGGAAATATTTGGCCAGGAGGTGGATTCTTCTGCAATCATCAGGGCCTGAGGATAATTTTTAAATACTGCCTCATTAAGCTTGTGGAGGAAATCAATTGCCTCCAGGTTGCCATCGCCACCGTATTTATTAGGAACCCAATCCCCATCCTGACGGCCATAATTCAAGTACAGCATATTAGCTACGGCATCGATGCGCAGTCCGTCAATATGATACTGATCCATCCAGAACAGGGCATTGGATATCAGGAAGCTCTGTACCTCGGTGCGGCCGTAATCGAAATTCACCGTTCCCCAGCCGGCATTATCAGCCCGCTGAATATTGTCAGATTCGTAGAGATTCTGACCGTCAAAATCCCGAAGTCCCTGATCATCCTTGCAGAAGTGTCCGGGCACCCAATCCATGATAATGCCTATTCCCTCCTGATGGGCTCTGTCCACCAGATAGCAGAAATCATCAGGGGTGCCATAACGGCTGGTAACTGCATAATACCCGGTAGCCTGATAACCCCAGGAGCCATCAAATGGATGCTCACAAAGAGGCATAAACTCTATGTGGGTATAATTCATGCTCTTCACATAATCAATCAGCTGGTCAGCCATATCCCTATAGGAGAGATATTCCCCGTCAGGGGTACGCCGCCACGAACCCAGATGAACCTCATAGGTCAGCATGGGACGGGTGTAGGAAGGATGCTCCTCCTTAAACTTGGCCCATTTGCTGTCGTGCCATGTGTAATTATTTAAATTGTAGACAATGGAAGCAGTCTCAGGCTTTTTTTCGGCAAAGAAGCCATAAGGGTCGGCCTTCATGATATGCGGTCCTTCATGCTGAGGCAAAATTGCATACTTGTACACAGTGCCCGGCCCAACATCAGGGATAAACAGATTCCATATCTCCCCATCCCCCAGCTTGGACATTTTATTTACCCTGGTATCCCAGTTGTTAAAATCTCCTACAACCGAGACCTCCTTGGCATGAGGTGCCCAAACGGAAAATCTTACTCCGGATTTTCCGTCCTGCTCCATTACATGTGCCCCCAGCATTTCATAGGCACGAAAATTAGTCCCCTGATGGAACAAAAATAAATCAAATTCGCTTAACTCAGATGTTTTCATGTATACTCCTATCACTTAATCTCTACAGGCTCAATATGCCAAATATCCTCAGCGTACTCGGTTATTGTACGGTCAGAGGAGAAAATACCGGAATTTGCAATATTTACAGCCGAGGACCTCAGCCATGCGTCACGATCCTGATAACGGCGAACGATTTCCTCATGGGCTGCAATATATGCATCAAAGTCCTTCATTATAAAGAACTCGTCATTACTGTTAATCAAATAATCAAACAATGACTGGAAGTTGCCGTAGGTACCATCAGTAAGCTGGTTCATAACGGTGCGGACCCGCTCATTTGTATTATATTCATCCCAGGCATTGTATTTACCGTTTTCATAGTAGGCGATAACCTCTTCGGCTCTCAGGCCAAAGATTACACAGTTATCATCCCCCACCTGCTCATGAATTTCCACATTGGCTCCGTCCATGGTTCCCAGGGTAATGGCACCGTTCATCATGAACTTCATATTACCTGTACCGGAGGCCTCCTTGGAGGCAGTGGAAATCTGCTCGCTGACATCGGCTGCCGGATATACCATTTCACCCAGGGTTACGCCGAAATTCTCCAGGAATACCACCTTGATCTTACCGTTAATGCTTTCATCATTATTAATCTTGTCAGCAACAGCATTAATAAGGCGAATGGTTTCCTTGGCGGTATAGTAGCCAGGTGCTGCCTTGCCACCGAAGAAATAAACTACTGGTACAGGCATATCATAATCAGGATCATTCTTCAAACGATTATACTGATACATAATATGCATAATATTCATAAGCTGACGCTTATAGGAATGAATGCGCTTAACCTGAATATCAAATATGGAATCAATCTTTACCCGCACCTTATTATGAGACCATACATATTGTGCCAAGGCCCGTTTTCTGGCTCTCTTTACCTTATTGATAGCCTTCAGGAAATCAGCGTCATCCACATAATTATTCAGCTTCTTCAGCAGCTTAATATTGTGACGCCACTCACGGGTCAGCTTATCATCAATCAGATGTGCCAAATCGTTATTGGCACTTATGAGCCAACGACGATGGGTTATACCGTTGGTTTTGTTGTTGAACTTTCTTGGGAATACCTTGTAGAAGAATTTCAGGGTGTTGGTCTTCAAAATATCAGAGTGAATTCTGGCCACACCATTTACGCTGTAAGAGCCTACCACAGCCAGGCGGGCCATGTGAACCTGACCATTTTCAATAATGGACAGCTCGCGAACCAGAGCCTCATCCCCAGGGTACTTCTTACGAACCGTGGCCAGGAAGCGGCGATTAATCTCCTCCACTATCATGTAGATACGAGGCAGCATTTCCTTAAAGAGGCCCACCTCCCACTTCTCCAGTGCTTCCGGTAAAATGGTGTGGTTGGTATATGCGCAGGTCTGGGTGGTAATATCCCAGGCATCCTCCCACTCAAGACCATACTCATCCACCAGAATACGCATCATTTCCGGTACTGCAGTGGCCGGATGAGTATCGTTGATATGGATGCCGATCTTGTCGGAAAGATCATAAACATTGTCATGGGTCAGCATAAAGTGACGAATAATACTCTGCACACCGGCTGACACAAAGAAATACTCCTGGAGCAGGCGCAGCTTCTTACCATCAGATAATCTGTCATCAGGATAGAGGTACTCGGTAATGCGGTTTACCCAACGGCGATACTCCTGACGCTGGTTAATTTCCTCCTGGGTAAGGGTACCATAGTCCGAAAAGTCCATGTTAACCTCTGCGTTCCACAGGCGCAGGGTATTTACAGTGGTATTCTTGTAGCCGATGACAGGCACATCATAAGGAACGGCCATTATATCGGTATACCCCTCATAAACCAGCTTCAGCTCCTCCTCGCCGGGCACCTCCTTCATGTAGGCATGACCGCCGATCCGGACATTAACAGCCTTATTGGGCTTTCTGAATTCCCAGGCATAGCCATCCCGCAGCCAGTTATCAGGGATTTCAATCTGGGTACCATTTATAATTTTCTGCTCAAAAAGTCCGTACTGATAACGAAGGCCGCAGCCATGGGCCGGCAGGGCCAGAGAAGCCATGGAATCAATAAAGCAGGCTGCCAGTCTGCCCAGACCGCCATTACCAAGGCCTGCATCCGGTTCCTCGTTGTAGATATCATCCAGCTTGACATTCAGCTCCTTCAATACAATATTCAGGGCGTTCTTCAGGTCGAGATTAATCAGATTAGTATTCAAAAGACGCCCCAAAAGGAACTCTATAGAAAAATAATAAATCTGCTTATTATCGTTAATAGCATACTGCTTGTTGGTCTTAATCCAATTCTCTGTGGTGTACTGCTTTACCACTGCTGCCACAGCGTTGTAAACCTCATTTTGAGAAAGCTCTGACAGCTCCCGCCCATAAAGTATCTTGGAGGTTAAAATAAAACGTTCCTTCAGTTCATCCTTAATTTCATCAATATCTCTGTCAATAAATGCCATATAACCACTCCTACATAACTACAAAAGCCAAACAGGCCCCTGACGATACGGTCTCCCCTATCACCAGCGGCCTGACATCAATTATTAAATAACGGTGCTCTTAGCAATAATCAAAGGATAATTTTCCGCACCCTTTAACCACTGATCCTCAGACACAACAACATTCTTGTCGCAAATAACATCCCTGAGCATAGCATACTGTTCAATCTGACACTGCTCCATGATTATGCAATTCTTTATTTTTACGCCCTCGGCCACCTTTACATCCCTAAAGAGGATACTGTCCTCCACCTCACCGTGAATTTCACAGCCATTGGCAATAAGGGAGTTGGTAACCTTGGCAGTATTCTTGTATTGAACCGGAGAAGCATCCTTGGTCTTGGTATGAATTGGATGCGCACTCATAAACAGTTCACTCCACACATCAGGCTTCAATATGGCCTGGTTGGCATTGAAATATGCCATGGTGGAATTGATGCGGGCCGTAAAGCCCTTGTGTTCATAGCCGTAAATACTGTATTCATCCATGTGACGAATAATGCCATCCACCAGCATACTGTTGCCGCCCCGCTCAAAGGTGGAGGTTACCAGCTTTACCAGGGTATCCTTGCGCATGAGGTAAATCCCCATAAAGTCATTGGAGCCCTTGGTGGAGGTCATCCGCTTGGCAATATCCGTTACCTTGCCATTGTCGGCCACCTGCATGGAAGCAGCTTCACCCGGCAAATCCTCCCAGGCCTTACAGTAAACCATGGTTATATCAGCGCCTGTATTCTGATGGAAAAGCAATACCGGTCTAAAATCAATATTGTATACCGTATCGGCCTGTACCAGGAATACGTATTCAGCTGCACTGCGAATAACGAAATCTATATTTTGATAAAGAGCAGCAAGAGCAGTGGCATTGCTGCTGTCACTATCATTAGGGAGATACGCCAAGCCTTCACGATGACGGGCCAAATCCCAATCCTTACCGGAACGCAGGTGGTCAAAAATAGGTCTTGCCTTCTTGGAAAGCAGTACCCCCACATAACCAATACCCGAATTTACCAGGCTGGATACGGCAAAATCCAATACGCGATAACGGCCGGCTATAGGCAGTGCCGCCACAGGACGATGTTCACAAAGCTCCTTCAGCATGCTGTTGGCACCATCAAGTTTTATAATCCCCATCACATTACTCAATATGATCAGCTCCATTTCTCATTTCAAACAATCAGCTCACCTGCTGTCCCAAATCTGCCTGCTCCGCCTTTATGATTTCCCCCTCAGGAACTACAGCAATAGCCCCGGCTGTGCCGCTGACATGGGCACCGCTGGAAATCACGCAGTTCTGGGCCACAATGGCGTGATCGATTACTGCATTATCCTCAACTACGGTAAAAGGCATAATCACAGAATTGGTCACCTTGGCCCCCTGGCCAATCTTTACACCGGAGAACAGTACAGAATGGTCCACCTCGCCCATAATCATTGATCCTTCGTTCAGCATCGAGCAGGTAACCTTGGCATCCTTCCCCACATAGTGAGGCGGCAGGGACGGATTGTTGGAATAAATTTTCCATGCACTGTTAAAGGAGAATGGAGGCTCATCCTGCAATAAATCCATATTGGCCTGCCAAAGGCTCTCAATGGTTCCAACATCCTTCCAATAGCCCTCAAAGGCATAGGAGAACATACGCGCTTTGTTGGCCAGCATGGCAGGAATAATATTCTTGCCAAAATCATGACTGGAGTTATCGTCAGCCGCATCCTCCTTCAGGTATTTATCCAGGAAATCCCGATTGAAAATATAAATACCCATGGAAGCCAAATTACTCTTTGGTTTGGCTGGCTTTTCCTCAAATTCTACAATACGGCCATCCTTTTTGTCAGTATTCATAATGCCAAAGCGTGGAGCTTCATCCCAAGGCACCTCAAAGACGCCAATGGTGGCATCGGCCTTGTTTGCCCGGTGGGCAGCCAACATCTTGGCATAATCCATAGTATAAATATGATCCCCGGACAATATCAAAACATAATCCGGATCCACCATATCCACAAAATTCAAATTCTGGTAGATGGCATCAGCTGTTCCCTTGTACCAGTCAGCACCCTTGTCCCTTGCATATGGCGGCAGTATAAACACGCCACCGTCGGACTTGTCCAGGTCCCAGGCGTCACCAGTACCCAGATAATTATGGAGCTCCAAAGGGCGATACTGGGTCAGCACGCCAACCTTGTCTATGCCGGAATTGGCACAATTGGAAAGTGGGAAATCAATAATACGATACTTTCCCCCAAACGGTACTGCCGGTTTGGCAATGTTTTTAGTTAGGGCCCCCAGGCGGCTTCCCTGACCACCTGCCAAAATCATGGCCACACATGTTGTTTTACTCATAAAACTCACTCCTGCGCTTAATCAGCTCCAGGCTCAGCCATAGTACACCTTTCCCTACACAGCCGCCACCTGAAAAACCTACTATGATGAAAAATAAACTCCGTGCAAAACAGTATCTTGCACAACGCCCTTACAACGAACACTAAACTCCCACTGCGCCGTTGGCTTGTGCTCACTAAGTGTTCATAGTAAAAACTAAAACGAAAACCAAAACTAAATTTATTGTATTGTATATAATTCTTTAAATATAAAAAAAATCCTGCAAAGATACTGGTTTATAAAAAAATAAACTTTTTTCCCATTATGTTCACAGGTAATATACACTTTCAAAATTATTTCAGCATCAAATAGGCACCTCCATATATTCCGGCTTCCCCACGTGAATAACACCTCGCCCCGAGGTCAAATCCACCAGCTCCCGCTGAACAGCCTCCACATCATTGGGCTCAATAAGCAGGTTGACCTTCACCCTATCAGTATATTCCGTTTCCTCTGTACGCACATTGTTGCTGCGCACCCAATTTTCCACGGTTCCCAGCATGGTATAGTCCAAATCCACAGCCACTCTGCTAAATGGCTTTACTTCAACCTGGGGCGTAGCCTCAATGCCCAGAGAAGCAGAATGATTGTAGGCCCGTATGAGCCCACCTGCCCCAAGCTTGATGCCGCCAAAGTAGCGGGTAACCACCACCACAATATTGGTCAGGCCGTGCTGCTTTATGGCCTCCAAAATAGGATTTCCTGCGGTCCCTCCCGGTTCACCATCGTCGTTGGATTTTTGCTGACTGCTGTCATGGCCCAAAATCCATGCTGAACAATTATGCCGAGCATCAAAATGCTTTTTTTTAATCCGCTGGACGAATTCACGGGCAGCCGCCTCATCCTCCACATGAGCCGTATAGGTGTAAAATTTCGATTTCTGAATCTCATAATATGAAGTTCCAAAATCAGCTGTGGTTTTATAGGGCTGCATATTAATTGACCTCCGGTATGGTGAGATTGCGTCTGAGGGCATTAATCTCACTGGCAGTAAACAGCATGTCAGGAGAGTTGCCAATCATGGCATCATTCAAATATCCCAGCTGCACATCATGGTTATCGGTGGGCATTTTATCCGGATCCGCCGTCATTTTGGTGGCCCTGACGGTCCTTAGCTGGGCATCAGAATAGGCCTTGGTTTTTTTCAGAATGGACAGGGTTAAATCATAATTTATATCGTCCAGACTAATGGGCGGTGTCATCTGATAAATTTCATTGTGGAGATTTACCACATTGGATTCCAGCTGGTTCAAGCGGGTATATGCCTCCCGAAGAGTTATATCCTCATTTTTGAAATCCCTTATAATGTGGTAATAGGACACCCAACAATAGTCCATGGCATCCAGCTTTTTCTTGTAGACTGTATACCACTCCCCAAAGGCCAGCTGCTGGGCTGTAATATGACGAATTGCAGACTCATCCAGCTCCTCATACTGATTTGATGTACTGGTGTAATAGCCATAGCCAGTAATGGACAGGGCCAGAAGCAGGGAGCCGCAAAAGGCATAGAAGGCCATCCGGCTTTTAATATTCCGTTCCAGCACCAGCACGGTCAAGGACAATATAATAATCCCTATGATAATTGGTAATATCATGTGCAAATCCCTTCAAAAAACAAAATTAGAGATAAGGCTATTAACATATTATAACTCATTTGGAATTTTTTTTCTTCCCATGATGAAAAATATTCCACGAGTTTTTTCCTGATAAAGCAGCCTCCCCCCCAAGAAAAAATTACTGTCTTTTATACAGCCCTGCACCAGCCTGTGGGAATACAAAATATCCATGGTATATTCACACAATTTTGGTATATAATTAATAGGATTTATTTTAAAGAATGGAGAAGCTTTTTTATGAAGAAAAAGGATATTGCCAAAAGCATCTGGAGTATGATGCGTTCCTACTGGAAATCTGAGGAACGGTGGTGGGCCCGTGGAATGCTGGCCGTCATTATTTTTTTAAATCTGGCCCAGGTTTATTTGCTGGTTTTATTGAACCAATGGAATAACGATTTTTACAACGCCCTGCAAAATTATGATTTTGAAAATTTCTGGCCCCTTGTAGGTCATTTTACCCTTATAGCCTTTATTTTCATCATCGTGGCGGTTTATGCCATTTACCTGCGGCAAATGCTGGAAATAAAATGGCGTACCTGGATGACCAAAAACTACCTTAATAATTGGATGCAAAACCAGGTATATTATAAGCTGCAAATGCTGAAGTCGGATATGGATAACCCGGATCAGCGTATTTCGGAGGACATTCACTCCTTTATTACCCTGACCTTAACCATTGCCTTGGGCTTTCTAAAGCAGCTTACCATCCTGGGGGCCTTTATATTCGTGCTGTGGAATTTATCCGGCTCCCTGGATTTGACCCTTGGAGAAACGGCCATTTCCATACCAGGCTACATGGTGTGGCTGTCCCTGATATATTCTATCGTTGGTACCTGGCTTGCCCACAAGGTGGGACGCCAGCTCATAGGTCTCAATTATGACCAGCAGCGCTATGAGGCAGACTTCCGTTTTAACATGATACGTGTCCGCGAAAACAGTGAAAGTATTGCCTTTTATCGTGGAGAGTCTCCGGAAACCCGGGGCTTTGAAGACCGATTTAAAATGGTGGTAACCAACTTCTGGGCCCTGATGAAGCGCACCAAGCTTTTAAATTTCTACATCAACGGCTACGCCCAGCTGGCCATCATTTATCCCCTTATCATGGCGGCACCAAAATATTTTTCCGGTGAAATGCAATTAGGTGGCCTTATGCAGACCATCAGTGCCTTTGGCCGGGTCCAGGATGCCCTCAGCTACTTTGTTGAAAGCTACGAGTCCATCTCCCAGTATGCAGCAGTTATCCGCCGTCTTGGTGACTTTACCAGCCATATGGAGGAGGTAGATGACCTGCAATCCGATTTTGATACCGTCAACAGTCCTGACAACAGTATGGCCATTGCCAATATGAACATTCACCTGCCTGAGGGCAAACAGCTTATTGAAGGCTTAAATTATGAGTTTACGCCTGGTGAATATACACTTATAAGCGGTCCCTCCGGTTCGGGAAAAAGTACCCTGCTGCGGGTCTTGGCCGACCTGTGGCCATACGGCAACGGTACCATAAAGCGGCCTGACAGCTGGCGTATAATGTTCCTGCCCCAAAAACCATATCTGCCCTTAGGCACCCTCCGGCAGGCCATTTATTACCCACAAAATGTACCTGAAAATGACACTGCCGATATCAGCGCATACCTAAAAAGCTTCGGCTTGGCTAATCTTATAAGCCGTATTGATGAGGTGGACGACTGGAGCAGAATTCTGTCCCTGGGCGAACAGCAGCGCATTGCCTTTATCCGCATCCTCCTGTTTAAACCGCAGATGGTATTCCTGGATGAATCCACATCGGCTATGGACGAAGCCATAGAGGCCCACTCCTATGATACGCTGAAATCCAGTCTGCCGGAAATGACCGTAGTAAGTGTAGGCCACCGTTCAACCCTGATATCACGTCACAGCACGGTGCTGCGCCTTATGGGGGACGGAGCCTGGAAAATTGAAAGGATAATGTAATATGCCGGGAATGCGTTCAAAATTTCCACTAAATCCCCCCCCCGCCAAAAAGGAAGCCACCTTCAGCAGGGGGGAAAAAGCCGGCATAGCCCTGTGTCTGGCAATGTTTCTCTTCGGCCTGTCCGATTTTGATTTACCCTTATGCTTTCTGACCAGCTCCTTCCTGGTCTACGAAGCCCACGTGTTCCTAAAAAAAGCCCATAGCGACCAGGACTGGTTTATGTCCAATCTGCTGAAGGGCATGAGCATAGCTATGTTTGTGGGCTCCATTATGATGGTTCTGCTGCTTTGAGCTGACCGGGGGCCCATTATATGATTATTGTAACCAATAATCAGAAATCCTTTTCAGCTTTCATAAAATCCATGATATTGGCATGGATTATGCCATTGCGTTTTTGCAGCAGTTTATCGGTGGTCAGTACATAGCGAGGATAATTGTCGTGTTTTATCATCTCAAGTGGTCTGTATTCACGATTTTCAGTATCCTCACTATCCATAATAGTGTAGGCAACCTGTATATACGCATAATCCATATCCTTATTTCTCAAGATAAAATCACACTCAAACTTGCCAAAACGCCCGATGCTGACCTTATAGCCGCGAGTCAGGGCATAATTATGAACTATATTTTCCAGCACCGGACCATAGTTGATCCGCTTATCTGTATTCATAGCAAAATAAAAGGACAAATCAGCCAAATAATACTTTTTATCTCCCATAATAGCTCTTCGTGATTTCATATCAAAACGATCACATCTTATGAGAATTTTGGCATTTTCCAGTGCCTCCACATATTTATTGGCAGTTTCAATTTTAAGTTTAATCCCTCGCTTGTTCAAATCGCCTACGATATTGGTTATATTAGTAGAAGCACCAAAATTAGAAATAAAATAATTCATAATAGCCTCAAAAGCTACTTTATTTCGGATACGTAGTCTGGAATGAATATCCTTCTGGTATATTTCCTCAATGAGATTTTCAACATATTCCCGCCTGGCAGGGAGTGTTCTTAATTTTAAGGAATAAGGGAATCCGCCATCGTAAACAAAATTTGTTAATTCCTGTAGATCATCCCCAAGGGAGATTTGCAGGAATTTTTTCATGCCAAGGTACTCCTCGAAAGTTAGGGGATACATATCAAATTCAATATAACGCCCAGTCAATTTGGTGGACAGCTCTCCGCTGAGCAGATAGGAATTAGACCCTGTAATAAAAATTGAAAAATCCCCTTCTTCCCGCCAAGAATTAATGACAGCTTCAAAATCATTTATGTTTTGAATCTCATCAATAAAAAGGTACTTTTTACCATCAGCATTGGCATCTTCTTTAATCAGATTATTTAATTCCACGGCGGTGGTAATATCAAAGTACGGGCGTTTATCAAGATTGAAAAAAATAATATTGTCCTCGCTAATTCCGTCAGAC
>NZ_CAMYWM010000019.1 GCF_947302755.1 uncultured Anaerovibrio sp. | reverse complement strand
TTGTTGGCAATGTCAATAACCATTTCGGCAATGGTATTTTCCGCCTTGGTTACATAGTCCAGGGCCTCCTGCTGAGCCACTCTTATGGTGTTCTCCGCCTTGGCATTGGCATCTACAATAATCTGATGCTGCTCCTCCTTGATTTGCTCCATGCCTTCCTGACGGCCGGCTTCTATACCCTCCTGCCGTCCGGCCTCCCTGGCCTCTTCCCTTATATTATCAGCCTGGGTGGTGGCTTCGGAAATAATTCGCTCCGCCTCGGCCCTGGCTTCCTGTCTCGTTATTTCGCTGGCTATTTCAGCGTCCTTCAGCTTCTGAATAGCCGCCTCCTCCTTGCGTCGGATATTGGCCATTATATTTTCACGAGCTTCTTCGCTCATTTCACCGGCATCATCCTCCGGCTGTTCCTTGGGACGCTTGAATTTGGGTGCCTCCACAATATGTGGATCATCCTGCCAGACCACACCTTTCAGCACCCTAGACAATCATTTCCTCACCCTTTCCACGGGAAATTACAATCTCGCCCTTCTCCTCCAGACGACGGATAACACCTACAATACGCTGCTGAGCCTCCTCAACATCACGGATCTTAACAGGTCCCATGAATTCGATTTCCTCACGCAGCATATCGCCGGCACGCTTGGACATGTTCTTGAATACCTTGTCCTGAACATCTGCATTGGTGGCCTTGAGGGCCAGGGACAGATCCTTGGCATCCACCTCGCGAAGTACCATCTGGAGAGAGCGGTCGTCGATCATGACAATATCCTCGAATACAAACATGAGCTTCTTGATTTCATCAGTAAGCTCTGGATTGTCTACTTCCAGTGCATCTACGATGCCCTTTTCCGTGGTGCGGTCTACCCGGTTCAGTACCTCAACGATAGCCTTGACACCACCGGCATCGGTGAAGTCCTGAGTTACCAGGGCTGACAGCTTCCGCTCCAGCACCCGCTCCACCTCACGGAGTACATCCGGGGAGGTACGGTCCATAATGGCAATACGCTTGGCAACCTCCGCCTGCCGCTCCTGTGGAAGGGATGACAGGATGGTAGCCGCCTGATCCGGATCCAAATAGGCCATAATCAGGGCGATGGTCTGCGGGTGCTCGTTTTGAATAAAGTTTAACAGCTGACTGGGGTCAGTCTTATGCAGAAAATCAAAGGGGCGGACCTGGAGACTGGTGGTCAGCCGGCTGATGATAGCCGATGCCTTTTCGGCACCCAGGGCCTTTTCCAATACATTCTGGGCATATTCCAGACCGCCGGAGGACAAGTAGGTCTTGGCCATGGCCATCTGGTAAAATTCACTTATTACAGCCCGCTTCTGCTCAGGAGAAATCTGCTTTTGATTGGCAATCTCCAGAGTAAGCTTTTCGATTTCTTCATCGTTCATGTGCTTAAACAGCATGGCAGAATATTCCGGGCCAAGGGTTATAAACAATATCGCAGCTTTCTGCTGATTCGACATCTCCGAATCTTTATCACCATACATATCCATAGCAATTAATCCTCCGACAGCCAGGTCTTAACAAGCAAAGCAACATCGGCAGGCTTGTTGCGGACGAGCTCTTCGATAACCTGACGCTCGTTGAGGTGCTCCTGCTCCTCCGGAGTGAGCTCCTCAGGCTCAACAGTACCAGCCTCAATAGCAGCTGCACGCTCTGCTTCCAAACGCATTCTCTCTTCCTCTTCCAGTCTTGCCTGTTCCTCGGCAGCCTCCCTTGCCAGCCGCTCCTTCTCCCGCTTCTTCCTGATGTAGAGACCCACAATCAGGCCGATGACCAGGAGTACCAGGGCAATGGCAATGTACATATTTCTATCCTGACGGTCCCTCTCTGCCTGTTCCTCAGCCGCACGTCGGTCAGCCAGCTCAGTGCTGAACGGCAACGGCTCAACAGAAACGGTATCCCCCCGTTCCTGATTGATGCCTACAGCAGAGGATACGGAACGGGAAATACTTTCCTGCTGGGCAGGAGTAATATCGTCATTGACCAAAACGGCAATATTCACCCGCTTGATGGAGCCTGGTGAAGCGATGGTCTTCGCCTTTGCCTCATTTATTTCATAATTCTTGGTGGTTTCCTTCTTGGAATACTGTGCATTGGAATTATTCTCCGTAGCCACATAGCCAGGTACATTGGCCTGGGTACCGGCCGGTCCTCCCGGAGCAGTGGAGGTACCATTATAGGACTCATTTACAGTCTGCTCACTGCGGATAATACCGGAGTCATCCACTACAGGCGTGAAGGTCTGGGTGTCAGTCTGACGCTGGTCAAAATCCAGCTCAACATTAACCCGAACATAAGAACGTCCCTCACCCAAGGCCTGGTCCAGCATGGTCTGGACATCCTTCTGCATACGGTCCTGAACCTTCCGGGTCATTTCCAGCTGGGTCATGGTCTTGACGCTTACATTGTTTTCCTCTTCATCATCCGGATCGTTAAGTATCTTTCCGGTTTCATCCACCACGGTTATATTTTCAGGGGTAAGTCCCTGGATACTGTTGGAGGCCAGGTTAACTATACCCTTTATTTCCTTTTTGTTTAACTGAGTATTTGGTTTAAGCTTCAGCATAATGGATGCTGTTGCCGGCTTTTCGTTCTTCTTGTACAGGCTATCCTCAGGAAGTACAATGTGTACTCTGGCCTTTTCTACAGCCTCAATCTGTTCTATAGTACGGGTCAGCTCGCCCTGCAATGCCTGGAGGTAGTTAACCTTATTCTGGAACTCAGTAACCCCCAGCTTACTGTCATCAAATATCTCAAAGCCCTTGTTACCATGAGGAAGGCCCTCGGTAGCAAGTTGCAGTCTGGCTTCGTGAACATTGGCAGATGGTACCAAAATAGTGGTGCCCTGCTTTGTTTCCTGTACCTCGTATGTTATTTTATCTTCCTTAAGCTTTGCCGCTACTTCACCAG
Source organism: uncultured Anaerovibrio sp. (assembly GCF_947302755.1). Taxonomy (GTDB): domain Bacteria; phylum Bacillota; class Negativicutes; order Selenomonadales; family Selenomonadaceae; genus Anaerovibrio. Next base: position 24,041 of record NZ_CAMYWM010000019.1, on the reverse strand, counting down.
CATCCTTTGTCTCCATGTTGGTAAACAAAGGAACCATATCAGGCTTGCCGCCATACATGAAGCTGGCCCCAATAATCAGAAGCACCAGCAGTGCAACACCGCCGATAGCCATATAACGCTGTTTTTTAGTGGTTTTTTCCCAAAGCTGAAGGTATTTTTCTTTCCACTCGCCCATTCTCTCAATCCCTTCGCTGTGTTATACCGATTTTTACCACCAAATTATACCTGCATACGCATAATTTCCTGGTAAGCCTCCACAGCTTTGTTACGCACCTGAAGGGTGAGCTGTAATGCAATATCAGCCTTTTCGGCTGCCACTACAACCTGAGATATATCTTCTACCCGGCCGGCCGCCAGCAGGGCATTCATTTTTTCTGATTCCTGTTCCAACGCATTCACATTACCAAGGGCATCCCCCAAATATTCGCCAAAGGTCTTGACTACAGGAGCTTCCTTGGTTTCTCCCAAATGACTCTCAGCGTGCATGGAAACCGGAGTCATCTGTAATGCTTCCATCTGCATCATGCCACCTCATTTACTTACTTATATTTAAGGCCTGTGAAGCCATACTCTTCGCTGCATTTATGGTAGTAACATTAGCCTCATATGCACGGGAGGCCGTAATCATGTCCACCATCTCATTTACAATATTAACATTTGGTAACTCAACATAGCCATCGGCATTGGCATCAGGATGGCCCGGATCATATACCAGCTTCCCCTGGGTTGTATCCTCCTGGATACCCACGGCACGGACACCATCACCGCTTCTTTTGCCAAATTCCTCCTTGGAAATCTCCCCCGAAAGAACCCTGGCAAAATTCTTGTTGTGCATTTCCCTTGGCTCAAATACCACAAATTTACGCCTGAAGGGTCTGCCGTTTTCCGTGCGGGTAGTATTAACATTGGCTATATTATTGGATATAACATCCATTCTGAGACGCTCAGCTGTCAAACCGGAAGCTGCCGCATCTATGGCACCAAACATACTCATAAGCTGTTCTCCATTCTATATATATGAAAAAATAGTTTTTCCTAAATCACTTGGTTGTAATGGTGGTCTTTATACGCTGTATAAAGCTGCCCATTTCCTTGGTCATGGCATTGAAATAAATCTGGTTTTTGGCCAGATTTGCCATTTCCTTGTCTATATCCACATTGTTTTTATCGGTACGCATAACTGTGCTCTTGTCCATAACCACAGCCGCTTCAGCCCGCTCCTGCACCGGTATAGACAGATGGCGGTCATGGGTACGTACCACCTCCAGCCGGCTTTCCTTGTCCAGGCCCAGCTCCCTGGCCAGAAGCGTTTCAAATACAACGTCACTTTTCTTGAACTTGGGCGTATTAATGTTGGCTATATTATTACTTATAACTTCATGCCTGAGGTTTGCCGCTGACATTCCCCGGGACAGATAATCCATGGTAGGTGAGCTAAAGATCTGATCCAGCATGGTTCCATGTCCTCCCAAACAACTATCATATAAAACGCAAAATAGGCGCAATTCGATATACTACTACAATTCTACATATGATAAAAAAATCCTTGTATATTCTAACATATTTATTTTAATTCAAGAAGAATTTTTCACGAATTTTCCACTTATTGTTAATAAACACGACTATAGTCTGCCATATATTATTATCCTTTTCAACAATTTTATTTTATTTGTTGTGCAAAAATAAGGCAAGGTGATTGCAACATAAAGTAAACAATCTCCCTGCCATTAAAATTGTAATATTTAACATCAATTATCCTGTTTTAATCATGAGGTGGTTTTCTTGGCCAAATCCTCTATTCCCCGCCAGAGGTATTCATTTCTCACCTTGATATGAGTTCCCTTCATGCCCTGGGACCTTGGCTCAACCACACCGGCCAGCTCCAGCTTGTGCAGGGCGTTGACAATAACAGAACGGCTGATCTGCAGCTTGCTTGCAATCTTGGAGGCGTTGACAACTCCATCCTTGCCCCCCAGCTCCCGGAATATTTCAACTATAACCATGGCCTCAAAAATAGAAAGATTATCAAGGGCCATGCTGACATTTTCCTTCTTCTGTACCTCCTCCTGATTTCTCCGGGACCGATCGTGGAGCATTTCCATGCCCACTACGGCGGCACCGTATTCGGCCAGCAGCAAATCGTCATTGGTAAAATCCTCATTGTATCTGGCCACCACCAGGGTACCTATGCGCTCACCAACGCCGTATATGGGCACAATGGTGGTATTCTTGCCATGAAACTTGCACTTGGTCTCACTGTCATCCACAAAGGCACACAGGCCAGACTTGGAGCGGAGATTGGCAGAGGTCTCGTCAATTTTATTGAGCCAGTTTACATAATGGCGGGGGAACTTCCCCACAGCCACCACGTTATCCACCATCAAATCGCATTCAAAATCGTCCTGAAAAGCATAACCATATATATTGCCTCTTATATCCACAATGTATACATTTGCATAAATAACATTGCTGAGTACGGTGGCTATTTCTTTGTATTCCACATTGTGGAACCGCTGTAATACTCTGTTAATTTTTCTCGTTTTCTCCAAAAGAGCAGTCATACCCTTTCGCTCCCTCCTTTTTAATCATTCTGAATTTGATTGCAATTTATTCTACCACAAAAAAACAAAAATAATCACAAAATTTTGTGAATATTTTTGTTTTTTTAGTTATATTTGGAATATTTGTCTTTTTCGGTACAATTAAAAATTCTATATAGGCTTCCCTTTTTTATGAAATCTTAGGGAGTGCAGGCCTATGGCGCAGCAGGAGCCTAGCTTTCGTGTAAGGACGTAGTGTGAAACACCGTTTCCCACGAAGCTTCTTACAGAATAAACTGACTGACATCCTGGTTGATAACGATTTCCGACAGGGCTTCCTTCACATAGGCCTCGTCCACCACCACATGCTTTTCTTCAAGGTCAGGGGCATCAAAGGAAAGATTTTCCAGCAGCTTCTCCAAAATAGTATGAAGGCGGCGGGCACCAATGTTTTCATTTTGATTGTTTACATCACAGGCCAGCTTGGCCAGGCAATCAATGGCCTCCTCGGTAAACTCCAAATCAATGCCCTCGGTCCCCATTAGGGCCTGATATTGTTTAATAAGGGCATTCTGGGGCTCGGTAAGAATTCGTTTAAAATCCTCCTTGTCCAGGGAGGTAAGCTCTACGCGAATCGGGAACCGCCCCTGAAGCTCCGGAATCAAATCCGATGGCTTGGAGGTATGGAATGCTCCGGCAGCGATAAAGAGAATGTGGTCCGTCTTTACCGGGCCATATTTGGTCATTACCGTGGATCCCTCAACAATCGGCAGAATATCCCGCTGTACACCATCCCGGGCCACATCGTGATTGCTGCCGTGGCCGCCGCTGGAGGCCACCTTGTCAATTTCATCCAGGAACACGATGCCGCTGTTTTCGGCCACCTTCACGGCTTCCTCAGTAACCTCTTCCATATCCACCAGCTTCATGGCTTCCTCCTGCTGGAAGAGCTTGCGGGCTGCCTCCACGGTAACCTTCCGCTTTTTGTGCTTCTTTGGCATCATGCTGCCCAAAATATCCTGAATGTTGTCCCCCATTCCCTCCAGGGAGGAACCGGCAAACATGCCCACCATGGGCTTATTGTTATCCTCAATATCGATTTCAATCATCTTGTCCTCGTATTCGCCGGCCAACAGCTTCTTGCGGCACCATTCACGGCCAGCCTGATACTGCTTTGGTTCACCATCGCCCTCGGATTCCTCCTCATTGGAGCCGCCAAACAGCTGGCCAAAGGGATTAACCACAGATTTCTTTGGCTGGGGTACCATTACATCCAGAATACGCTCCTCAGCCATTTCCGCAGCCTTTTCCTGAACCTCCTCCAGCCGGGAGGAGCGAACCATGCGGACGGAGGTCTCTGCCAAATCCCGGATAATGGACTCCACATCCCGGCCCACGTAGCCTACCTCTGTGAATTTGGTGGCCTCCACCTTGATAAAGGGTGCCTTCACCATCTTGGCCAGACGGCGGGCAATTTCGGTTTTTCCCACACCGGTGGAGCCAATCATCAGGATATTCTTGGGAATAATATCATCCTTCATGCTTTCGCTGTCCAGCTGCCGGCTGCGCCAGCGGTTTCTTAGGGCAATGGCCACAGACCGCTTGGCGGCCTTTTGACCAACTATATATTTATCCAATTCCTCCACTATCTGTTTTGGAGTCTGTTCATTCATCATAAATTCCCCCGTTAATTAATCCAATTCCTCAACCTTGATATTATGGTTGGTAAATACGCAAATATCGGCTGCAATAGTCAGTGCTTCCTTGGCGATTTCTGCTGCAGAAAGGTCAGTATGCTTTACCAGGGCCCTGGCTGCCGACAGTGCGTAAAAGCCGCCGGAGCCGATGGCTCCCACATCCCCATCTGGCTCAATAACCTCGCCGTTGCCGGAAATCATTAAAAGATTGTCCTTGTCGGCTACCAAAAGAAGAGCCTCCAGCTTGCGGAGAATCTTATCGGTACGCCACTGCTTGGCCAGCTCCACCGAGGCCCGGGGCAAATTGCCATTGTAGGCCTCCAGGGTTGCCTCAAATTTTTCAAAAAGGGTAAAGGCATCAGCCACGGAACCGGCAAAGCCGGCCAGCACCTTGCCATGGTACAGGCGGCGGACCTTCCGGGCACTGGCCTTCATTATAGTATTCTGGCCAAAGGTGACCTGACCGTCACCGGCAATGGCCGTTTTGCCATTATGCTTAACTGCAACTATTGTGGTTGCATGAAATTGTGTTTCCATTTATATTTCTCCTTCCTGCTGACGGCGGGAAAGCCATAGCTCCCATTTATCCATCACAGCTCCTTCTTAAACGCCTCCAGGGTCGCCAGGGCCCGCTCAGCAATGCGCTGCTTTTTCAGCTTTTTGTCCCGAATTTTTTCCTTTATAGGTGACATAATGCCAAAATTTATATTCATGGGCTGAAAATGCTTGGCAGGGGCGGTGGTAATGTAATGGCACAGGGCCCCATGGGCTGTTTCCTGCGGGAATACCACCGGCTCCAGGCCCTGACAAAGCCGGGCCCCATTAATGCCCGCCACCAGGCCGGAGGAGGCTGACTCCACATAGCCCTCCACGCCGGTCATCTGCCCGGCAAAGAACAGATGGTCCTTGTCCCTGAACTGCATGGTGGGACGCATGGTTTCCGGGGAATTGATAAAAGTATTGCGGTGCATTACCCCATAGCGGACGAATTCGGCATGTTCAAGTCCCGGAATCATGCCAAAAACCCGACGCTGCTCCGGCCATTTAAGATGGGTCTGAAAGCCCACAATATTATACAGAGTCCCCTCCGCATTATCCTGACGAAGCTGTACCACGGCATAGGGCAGCCTGCCATCGGCCGGATTTTCCAAGCCCACCGGCTTCAGGGGGCCAAATAAAAGGGTATCCTCCCCCCGGGAGGCCATTTCCTCCACGGGCATACAGCCTTCAAAAAACTTTTCCTTCTCGAAATTATGGGTAGGCGCCTTTTCAGAATTCACCAGCTCGGTCCAGAAATTATGGTATTCTTCCCTGGTCATGGGACAATTGATATAGGCTGCCTCCCCCTTGCCATACCGGGAGGCCTTCCAGGCCTTGGTCATATCCACTGACTCAAGGGTAACAATGGGTGCCGCCGCATCATAAAAGTACAGGTATTCCTGCCCCATAAGGCGGCCGATGCTTTCCGCCAGCCTGCCCTGGGTAAGGGGGCCGCTGGCCACAATGGTCACAGCATTTTCTTCATAGGGAATATCCTCCAATTCCTTATGAATAACATTTATTAGTGGATGATTGCTTACCCTGTCCGTAATATACCGGCTAAAGCCCAGGCGGTCCACTGCCAGGGCCCCGCCAGCCGGTACCCGAACAGCATCGGCGGCTTCCATAATAATAGAGCCTAACCGCCGCATTTCCTCCTTCAGAACACCAACGGCATTTTCCAGCCCGGCCCCCCGCAGGGAGTTGCTGCAAACCAGCTCCGCAAACAGGTCCGTCTTGTGGGCCGGTGTATTCTTTACCGGCCGCATCTCATATAAATCAACCCTGATACCTCTGTTGGCAGCCTGCCAGGCCGCTTCACTGCCAGCCAGGCCGGCCCCCACGACGATTATTTTATCCATTCTTTTCCTCTTCTGCTTCCTTGGCCGCCTCCGCCCGTTGGGCTTTCTTGGCCTGCTTTAGCAATTCCTTGTTAATCGGATGGTCAATTCTGGTCTTGCAGTCCCCATTGTAGCAATATACCAGGCCCCGGCCATTTCGATAATAATGCTTGAGCTGCAGGGAGCCGCACTCAGGGCATGGCTCAGCAATCGGGGCATCCCAGCTTACGAAATCGCATTCAGGGTATTTGTTGCAGCCGTAAAAGCCTTTGCCACGCCGCGTTTTACGTTCAACAATATGGCCGTCGCACTTAGGGCATTTTACCCCTGTATCCTTCAAGATAGCCTTGGTATTGCGGCACTCCGGAAAACCGGGGCAGGCCAGGAATTTGCCGAAGCGGCCCTGCTTTACCACCATCATGCGGCCACATATGTCACAGGGTATATCTGAAACCTCCACCGGAAGCTCCACATGGCCAATGGCCTCATCAGCCTTTTCCAGCGTCTCGGCAAAGGGACCGTAAAATTCCCGCAGCAAATCGGTTTTATCCACCTTGCCAACGGCTACACTGTCCAGCTTGCCCTCCATGTCAGCGGTAAATTTAACGTCTACAATATCCTTGAAATATTCCTGCAGCATATCCACCACAATATTTCCCAGCTCCGTGGGCTGAAAGGACTTGCTGATGCGCTGTACATAGCCACGGGCCAATATAGTCTCGATAATAGGGGCATAGGTGCTTGGACGGCCAATCCCCATTTCCTCCAGGGTTTTAACCAGGGAGGCATCATTGTAGCGGGGTGGCGGCTCAGTGAAATGCTGAACCGGATTAACCTTAAAGAGATTAATGCTGTCCCCGACAGCCATGTCCGGCAAAATAACATCCTTGTCATTGGAATCGGCCATGGTATATACGGCGGTAAAGCCGGCAAATTTCATCTTGGAGCCGCTGGATTTCAAGGTAAACTCATCATGCACCGATACATGGTCAGCCACCACAGCATCGGCCTTTGGCGCATCCGATGGCAATTGATTTTTTATGGTCACCGTCAGGCGGTCAAATACAGCCGGCACCATCTGGCTGGCCACAAACCGCTGCCAAATAAGCTGGTACAGCTTAAACTGATCCTTGCTGAGATATTTTTCAATCTGCTGGGGTACCAGCATGGCACTGGTGGGACGAATTGCCTCATGGGCATCCTGGGCCTTCTTCCCCACCGAATACACATTGGCCTTGGCCGGATAATACTTATCGCCAAAGGTCTCCAATATATATTCCTTGGCCTCCTGCTGGGCCTGCTCCGAAATACGCACCGAATCTGTACGCATATATGTAATCAGACCTACAGGACCCTTGCGGCCCAGGTCAATACCTTCATACAGCTGCTGGGCCACCATCATGGTACGCTTGGAGGTAAAGCCCAGCTTTCTGGCCGCATCCTGCTGAAGACTGGAGGTGGTAAAGGGCGGCGCCGCCTTCCGGCTGGTCTGACGCTCCTTAATCTCTGCCACCTGCCATTTGCAGTCCTCCATGGCTTGCTGAACGGCCTTGGCTTCATCGCCCTTGCCAATATCCAGCTTTTTCCCGTTAATGTGGGTCAGCTCACCATCGAATTGGGGTGAGGTACCCTTTTTCAGCTTGGTGCCAATGGTCCAGTATTCCACGGAAACGAACTCCCGTATTTCCTTTTCCCGGTCACAAATGAGCTTGACAGTTACTGACTGCACCCGTCCGGCACTAAGCCCCTTTCTCACCTTGCGCCAAAGGAGAGGGCTAAGCTTGTAGCCCACAATCCGATCCAGCATACGCCGTGCCTGCTGGGCATCCACCATGTCCAGATTAATGGCATGGGGCTCCTTGACGGCAGCCTGAATGGCCGGTTTGGTTATTTCGTTAAATACTATGCGGCAATCTGATGTGCTGTCTATATCAAAAATATGGGCCAAATGCCAGGCAATGGCCTCCCCCTCCCGATCCGGGTCGCTGGCCAGATATATTTTATCAGCCTTTTTGGCTTCCTTTTTCAATTCCTTAATCAGGTCCCCCTTGCCGCGGATGTTAATATACTTTGGTTCAAAATTATTATCAACATCAATGGCAAACTGGCTCTTGGGCAGATCCCGCAAATGGCCCATGGAGGCCTTGACCACATAGCCCTTGCCTAAATACCGTTCAATGGTCTTGGCCTTGGTAGGCGACTCCACCAATACCAGGGTATTCTTGGCCTCTTTGGTCTTTGACGACTTGGCCTTTGTCGGCTTGGCCTTTGCCCCTTTGGTGGATTTTGGGGCAGGCTTCTTCACACCTGTCCCGGCGGCGGCTGGCTTGGCCGCAGCCCTCCGGGCTCTTCCCTTCTTTTCTGTTACCTCTTCATTTTGCGTTGCAATCACAAAATGTCCTCCTTTATTTCCTTACATACGAATGAGCCTCATTACTCTGTATTATCCCCCGTAATTCCATCTGGAGAAGCAAAAAGGCTACCTTGGCAGGATCACTGCCATGTAAATTGTATAATATTTCATCAATTGATAATGGCCTATCAGGGGTTAGCAGACGAAAAATTCGCAATTCCTCCCCCGATAAAGCAAATTTCTTTTCCATATTATCATTTTTTGCTGATAAAGTCTTGTTTTTTATGAAATCACCGTACTCTGTTATTATATCGCCAATGTCAAGTACCAGCTTGGCCCCCTGCTGAATAAGGCGATTGCAGCCCATACTGCCCTGGGTAAATATGCCGCCGGGAATGGCAAAAACATCACGGTTTTCCTTCAGGGCGTAGTCCGCAGTGATAAGAGCTCCGCTTTTTGGGGCCGCTTCCACCACCAGGGTGCCGCGGCACATGCCGGCAATTATCCGGTTACGGGCCGGAAATGTATATTTGGTAGGCTGGGCACCGGGCAGATATTCAGAAATAATTGCTCCCCCCTCAGTAATCTCCTCCAGCAGCTTTTGGTTGGCACGGGGATAGGCCACATCCACCCCACAGCCCATAACGGCCTCTGTAATCCCCCCAACAGACAATACTCCCTTATGGCTTTCAGTATCCACCCCATAGGCCGCACCGCTAACCACAGTAATGCCCAGGGAGGCAAGGCCGGAGGAAAATCTTTCCGCCACTGCCCGGCCATAGGGGCTGATTTTTCGGGAGCCCACCATGGCTATGGCAGGCTGGGTGTTATTCAGGCGGCCCCTGTAAAATAATGCATGGGGTGGGTCAAAGGTTTCCTTCAATAATGGAGGATAGCCCTCCTCCTCCAGTGAGATCACCTTAATATTCTGCCGTTTACAAATTTCCGGCAGCTTTTCCGGATAGAGGGAATTGTCCCGGCGAAATTGGAGAAAGCTCTCCAGCTTATTTTCCGTCAAAAGGCCGGTATGGGCCAATTCCTGTTCAGTAGCCCGCCAAATATCATGACCTGTTTTAAAGACCTCTAAAAGGTGGGTTAGTATGGTGTTGGTCATGCCCGGGATATTTTGTAATACTGCTAAATAATAATTTTCCATATGCGTCTCCACTTACTATTTTTGGTAATATATCTATATTTTATTAAAAAATCAGTTAATTGTGAAGTGGTAAATTATTATGTAAAAGAACACTAATACTTTGAACAATGAGGTGCAGGGCAGCAGGAAGCTTTTTGCTGCTATATCCTGGTATTAGTGAAAAATATCATAGTTACGTTTTTTACATAAAAAGACAGACTGCAACCATTGCAGTCTGCCAAAAATATTATTTAATCTGTGAACAGCTTATCCCAATATGCGTAAAGAATCATCAGGAATACCAAAATCAAAATTATGATATCGCCCATAATCAGTCCACATCCTCAAGTCGTGGATTGTCGCTGTAGGAACGGCCCGCCTTGGCACATGGCTTACCATCCACCAATACAATATCCGCCGTAAAATCTGCATTGGTAGCAAAAATATTGCTGCCCACCGCATATACATCCACCGGCACGTTATTGGTTTCAAAGAGGCGTATCCGCTCAGGATTAAAGCCACCGGACACCATAATCTTTACGTGGTTGAAGCCCTCGGCATCCAATGCCTCACGGACATTTCTTACCAGCTGCTCATTTACACCGGTTGGCTTGAAGTGACCCATCTGACCGATAAGGGACTTATCCACCATCTTGTCCGAGGTGTCAAGTCGAACACCATAAAGCTTGTCACCAAGGGCACGGGCCACCTTAAGGCTGGTGCCCACGCAGTCATTATTAAAATCCACCAGGGCCACCCGGCCAATCTTAGGATCGATGTATTTATCAAACATTTCCGTGGCCTTCAGGGTATCCCCTCCACAGGCCGCAATCAGGGCATGGGGAATGGTGCCTGCAGCTTCAATCCCCCAGGTAATAGCATTGGCCGGAGTGGAAACATTGGTCATACCGCCGATTTTTGCAGCATAGCCATCTCCCTTTTGCACAGCATAGTGGTCAAAGCGGGAGGGAAAGAATAATACCGGCTTGCCATTGGCCGCCTCCACCGCCTTGGCACAATTGGTGGCCACCTTGGTCTGACGGGCAATTATCCCCAGATAAACCGTTTCCAAATGGCTGAAATCCGCCAAATCCCCCTCGATGGTCATCACCGTCTCCCAGGGCTCGATTTTATCCCCATCATGAAGGGCGCGAAGCTTGATTTTTTCCGGGTGATAGGCACAACGCTTAATGAGGGCAATAGCCTCATCAATACCACACAGAGTGGCATAATCCCGCTGGAAAATCTGCATGGTTACCGTGGGATGATAATCAGCCTGATTGAGAATTTCCTGGGTACGAAGAAAATATATGTCACTATACAGTCCGCTCTTAATCTCATCTACCGGAAAATCAAAGCTTTCTGGATTAAGCCGCTTCTTTGTCATAAAATATTCCTCCTAAAAATTAACCGGCACCAACCCTTTATGGAGCCAGTTTTATTTAATCTCCTACTATATTATGATACAATGAAAGCGTTGATAAACGCAAACAAAATAAGGAGATTTTCCCATGGAAAGCAATATTATAATTATAAATACCACCAATCCCCCTGACCTGGAGCAGGAGCTGGGCAATATCGGGGTTTCAGACCGGGGTATTGAAATAATGAAAGAAAAAATGATTTTCCACTGCTTCAGGCTGACCAATGTGGATACCAGGGCGGCCAACATTTTAAAGCAAACCATGCTCAGCAGGGGAGGCGAGGCTGCCGTTTCTGCCGCCACCGTCAACCTAAGTGCAGCCCACACCGACGTAATCATCGGGGCCACCCGGCACCAGCTCAGGCAGGCTGTGGCCCGTCTTCGGGAGCAGCCCTGGGGACTAAGACCCATTGCCGAAAAAATAGAGGAGGAGTTTTTCAAATAGATATCATTTTTTGCAGGAATTATAATTCCTGTGGCGAAGTATTATCTATGTGACAATATATTCCAAAGGAGTTGACGACTTATATGGCAAAAATCAGAATTCTCAACATGATGTTTTACGGCTTTCATGGTCAATACGAATACGAGCGTGAGCAGGGCCAGAAATTCTATTTTGACGTGGAGGTAACCACCAAAAACGACCGGGTGGTGGAAAGTGATGATGTGGCAGATACCATTAATTCCAGCACCATTTACTCCATAGTAAAGGATGCAGTGGAAAATAAAAAGTTCCATCTTTTGCAGGCCCTGGCCGGTCATATTGGCGACAAGCTGATTGCCAGCAATCCGGTGGTGGCTGAGGTAAAGATAACCATCCGCAAGCAGAATGTACCTATCTCCGGAGCCCTTGACTGTGTAGAGGTTGAGGTAGTGCGTAAGGCAGAATAAGAAGGATAATTTAATCGGACCGCTAACCCCCGGTCCGATTTTTTTGTCCGATTTTAAGTGCTGTCAGGCTGTCCGATGGAAAGAGCTGCCAAGTCACCTCCCTTTGTGGCAGGAGAAAGCAGCTCCAACATAATAAATAAGGGTTGCCGAAAATCATGATTATGACCTGCAGGATATCCTGAATATGCCCCCCGATAATCATAAATACGACCCGCCTAAAATCCTGAATACGACCCGCCGAAAAATAGGCAAAAAAAAAACGGAGCGAAGGCTCCGTAAAAAAATTTAAATAATTCTGCGTGCACCGATGTAGCAAGAACCCCAGTAACCACTGTACAGGGAATCTACTGCGACGCCGCGGCTGGAGGAAGCATTGATGAACGCTCCATCGCCGAGATAGATACCAACATGGGAGGCACCATAATCATAAGTGGAGAAGAATACCAAATCACCTGGTATCAACTCGTCCTGGGATACTGGCATACCCACCTCATACTGGGCATCTGCGGTGCGTGGAAGATAAATTCCGGCATTGGCAAATACATAACGTACATAACCGGAGCAATCAAAGCCACTTGGGGAAGTACCTCCGAATACGTAAGGTACACCAATGTAGTTCATCGAGTCGGAAATGACACGACGGGAAATAGAGTTAAAGCTACGGCTTACCTGTGGCATATCCCTGCCCATCAAAGCAGAATAGGTGGAAGGACCTACCAGGCCATCAGCCGTAAGACCCTGAGAACTCTGAAAATCCTTAATTGCCGCTACAGTACCTGGTCCAAAGTCGCCATCAGCCACAACATCATAGCCAAGGCTGGCCAGCTGACCTTGAATTTCAGCTACCTCACTTCCCTGATCTCCCATACGAAATGCTGAAGCATTGCACACGGAAAAAACGCACACAAACATCACAGATAGCGCAAATATGCGCATAAACTTACTCAAAAAGACACTCCTCTCTCTATGCGCCTACGAGGTTAGCTGCCGGGTTAGGGTTGAGAAAGACTACCCTTTAAGATCCACATGTACAATATGGGAATTGCACAAGCTGATTTTCATTCACCCCAAAAGTTGGTTCCCCCGCTCCATGGGCTAGATTAGGCTTTTTATAGATATATACGCCCATTCCGTCAAATTGTAAAATGTCATGAGTGATCAATAAGCCGAGTTCTGTTCCGCCGAAGCGGTGACAATCATTTATCTGGACTGCCAGTTGCCTGACAGCTCTAGCGACACACCCGGAAGGTCAGCGGGCCGCCTCATACCCTTCCCTATTCGGTCTTGCTCCATGTGGGGTTTATCAAGCCAGCCAGTCACCTGACTGCTGGTGCGCTCTTACCGCACCTTTCCACCCTTACCTGCCGCAGCAGGCGGTTTCCTTTTCTATGACACTTTCCCTAAGGTCACCCTCGCTGGACGTTATCCAGCACACTGCCCTGTGGAGCCCGGACTTTCCTCAAACTATACAATAGTCAGCGATTGTCTTTCACGCTCATAACGTCATAATTATACCATTCTGAAAAAAAGGTGTCAAATTACATAGTCCATAATTGGTCATGTAACGGTCTTGTTTTGATTATTTTTTGATAGTATTGAGCAATTCATGAATTTTTTGTTCTATATCCATGGACTGCGTTATTTCGGTAACTACAGCCATATTTTCAGCACCATGCTCCCTTACGGAAAAAATATTTGAGGCTTTTATACCACCAATTGCCACAAAAGGTACAAGAGAATGTTCAGCGGCATACCGGACGTAGTCAAAGCCCACTGGCTTAGCTGTTGCTTTGGTTTGTGTGGCAAATACCGGGCCGACTCCCACATAATCTATAATATTTTTCACCCTGTTGGCTGCTTCAAGCTGCTCCGGATTATGGGTAGAAAGTCCGATAACCATATCCTTTCCCACAATTTGTCTGACAACCTCCACAGGCAAATCATCCTGGCCAACGTGAACCCCATCAGCCTCCACAGCCAAAGCCAGGTCCACGAAATCATCAATAATTAATGCTGCCCCATATTCCCGGGTAAGTCTGCGCAGCTCCAGGCATTCATTGTACCGGGCCAGGGCACTTTTTTCCTTTTCCCGATACTGGACAAAGCGAATACCCGCCTTCAGCATAGCCGTAATCACCTGATAATTGCTGCGCCCCCGGGAATCCTTTTCGGCGGTAATGCCATAAATAGGAAAGGCCTTAAATAGCTCCATGGTTTCCTGTCTTGTCATAAGCGTCCTTCCTTCCTGCCAAGAACCTGAAATAAATCCTCCGATATATTGTCCTCACAAACCTCCACAGACCGTCCCTGCCTCATGGCGGATAACTCCTGACGAAGATAGTGGGCCACGGCCTTCACCATTGGAAATTCTGTGGCGAAATGGCCGGCATCAATCAGGTTGAGACCAAGCTTAACTGCCTGCTGAGCCTCGTGATATTTTACATCCCCTGTAACATACACATGGGCCCCCTTAAATTTTGCTTTGGCGATAAAATCCGCCCCGGCACCGCTGCACAGGGCCACCCGTTGAACCATGTGGCTGCCCCCCCTGACCAGCCGGACATGATTACACTCTATGGTATCACATATCATTTGGGCAAATTCATCAAGGGAAACCGGGGCCGGAAGGGAGCCAATGCGCCCAAGGGCCTCTCCTGTTTCATCATCGGTAACCGACAGACCCTCCACCTTCTCCAGCCCCCATCTCCGGGCCAAAATATCATTACAGCCCCCCTGGGCAATATCCAGGTTGGTATGGGCCGAATATACGGCAATATTATGGGTCAATATTTTTTGGAGCAGCTCCCCATCATAGGTATCGGTTCTAATACTGAGCAGGCCCTTAAAGAGCAGCACCGGATGATGGGATATTATCATATCCGCCCCAAGCTCTACGGCCTTATCCACCACCGGCCGGCTTACATCCAGGCACACCATAATCTTACTTATCTCCTGCTCAGGACTTCCCAGCTGAAGCCCCGGGTTATCCCAGCTCTCCGCCAGCCTTTTGGGGGCCAGCTTTTCCATAATCCCCATTACAGTCTGACACTTCATTACAAAAACCCCTCCAATAGCTTAATTACAGCCTCAATCCTGCCCAGCCGTTCACGGGTATCAGCCCCGCCCTTAAGCAGGCCCTGACGGATTTTATCCAGCTGATTAAGATCATTTTGAACATGTTCAGCAAACAACCCGGGACGCTTTTTGATAAGGCTGGGGCCCAATATAAGCTCCGCCTCCGTCAGGGGTTCCGCCTGGCCCTGAACAGCCTTTATTATCTGGTAAAGCCGGCCATCCACCTTGGCAAGGCTCTCATCTGCTATGTGCCAATGATGGTCATACAGCCAGGCCCTAAGGTACTCAACGCCGTTTTGGGGCTGAAGCACCACACATTTCAGCTGAGCCATCACCAGGGGCCGGGCCGCCAAAATATCCGCCTCCAGCTTTCCCCCCATACCGGCAATACATACCGTATCCACCTCCCCGGGGGCGATGGCTGCCAGGCCGTCCCCCTGACGTACCTCAATTGAATCACTGAAGCCAGCCTCCGAAATGGTACGGCGGGCCGCCTGGCAGGGACCGGCATTAAGGTCCGCCGCAATTACCCTGCGTTGGTTATTTATTTTATATAATTCAATGGCCAGGTAGCCGTGGTCAGTACCGATGTCAGCCACACTGGAGGTCAGTGGAACAAAATCTGCCACAGCTTGCAAGCGGTCATCTAACATTTTGTCACCTCTTTTGTTTATTAAGGGCAGTGGGGTTGATGTTTTGAGCAATACGGCACGGTACGTAAAGAAACTTTTTATTGCTAAACCTTAATATTGGTGAAAAAAATCATTTGTCTGAGCGAAGCGAATCTTGTCCTATAAGGGCGAAGCGAGTTATGATTTTTTTCACTCTATAAATACAAGAAAAAGTTTTAGAACCGGGACCGTCGCGAAAAACACAGCCCCACTGCCTAATATAAAACAGTAAAGGGGACAGCATAAGCAGTCCCCTCTCATTATACACACTATAAACATATTATCAGTCGAGGAAATCCTTCAGCTTTTTGCTGCGGGTCGGATGACGCAGCTTCCTGAGGGCCTTAGCCTCAATCTGACGGATACGCTCCCGGGTCACGCCGAAGCTCTGGCCGACCTCCTCCAGGGTACGGGCCCGGCCATCCTCAATACCAAACCGCAGAACCAATACCCGCCGTTCACGCTCCGTAAGGGTATCCAACACCTCAGCCAGCTGCTCCTTCAGCATCATAAAGGATGCCTGCTCAGCCGGTGCCGGTGCATCGTGATCCTCGATGAAGTCTCCCAGATGGGAGTCCTCCTCCTCACCAATTGGCGTTTCCAGGGAAACCGGCTCCTGGGCAATCTTCATAATCTCCCGTACCCGTTCCACACTGATATCCATTTTCTTGGCAATCTCGTTTGGCTTCGGGTCACGGCCCAAATCCTGAACCAGCTGTCTGGTCACCCTAATCAGCTTGTTAATGGTTTCCACCATATGAACAGGAATACGGATAGTCCTTGCCTGGTCGGCAATAGCTCTGGTAATGGCCTGCCTAATCCACCAGGTGGCATAGGTACTGAACTTATACCCCTTGGTATGGTCAAACTTCTCCACAGCCTTGATCAGGCCCAGATTACCCTCCTGAATAAGGTCAAGGAACAGCATTCCACGGCCCACATACCGCTTGGCAATACTTACCACCAGACGGAGATTGGCCTCAGCCAGCCGCTTCTGTGCATCCTCACCAAAGGCCTTGGCCGTATTCATGGCGATAATATCAGTCTTTGAAAGTGGCTCTACCTCCAGCTCGGCATAGCCCAATGCTTCATTGTAATCAGTGAACAGCTCACTGTCGAAATCATCCAGGCGATCCTTATACTGATCCACAATGGCATTTACGCTGTCATTTTCCACATGAAGATATTTTCTGGTAACATCATTGTTCTCCAGCTTAAGAAGCTCAGTCCACTGGGACAGAGGCCGTACACTGTCATGGCCAACCTCCACATCATGCTTGACTACCTCATTGGCGGCCAGGCGAATTTCTGCGGACACGCCCTCCTCCATGCGCTCAGCCAGCTCCTTCTCCTCAGAGCCTGTGAGAAGAGGCACACGACCGATTTCCTTCAGGTACATGCGGACCGGATCATCTATATTTACACCATCAGGTATATTAATTCCTACCTCAACATCGACGTCTTCTTCATCTTCAGGTTTATCAATATCATCATCCGAATCATCATCGTCAAAAGAAACTTCCACGCCATTCTTACTGAACTTATCAACAATAATCTCATCCAGCTCTTCTGGAGATATATCCTGTTTTTGTAAAGCTTCCATAATCTCCCCTGCTGTTATCCTGTTACCATTATCACGGGCCCGTTCCACTAAATCGGCTAAATTTCCTGTTTCCATCTCTGCGGCCTTGACCGCAGCATCCTCTCCATGGGCTGAAATCTCTGCTTTAGCCTTTTCTGTAGTCACGGTGCCTTTGGCGGCTTTGGTGTTATTCGTTGTCTTAGCTGATGACTTGGCCGTTGACTTGGCCGGAACTGCTGCCTTGGCTGGTGCCTTGACTGCTTTTGTCCTGTCTGACGAAGCTTTGGTGGTCTTGGCAGTAGTCTTGCCAGACTTTGTTTCGGCATTTTCCGCTGCCTTGGTTGCTTTTGTCTTTTTCTGGGCTGCTACGGCCTCTTCTGCTTCCTGTTCAGTAATGGTTGTCCTTTTCTTTTTCTCAGCCATTGATAAACCTCCTTTCTCAGTATTTTGGTTGTTGCTTAATAATTGACACCTTGTAATTCATCCATTTCCTTTTTTATTTTCTGACTGATGGCCAGCTCCTCCAAATACTTTGCATCACCCTGCCGATACAATTCCTCGGCATTTCTCGAATGCACCTCATACTGACTCACCAGATAATTTCTGCGTAATTGACGCACACAGGCTTCATATAATAGGGAACGATCCTCCTCACCCAGGTCCTCCACTATAGCTCTGGATAATTCCTCTACAGCTTCATCACCCAAATGAGCCAATCCGGTAATATCCCTTATTGCTTCTCCCTCCCTATATTTTTCCATAAGGGCCGTCAAAATTTGCCTGTGAATCGGGTCGGGAAGGGAGCCTATAGGCACCAGACTGGAGAAATGCTCGAGGAGGGCCGGTTCATCCCAAACCATCCTAATCACGGTCCGGCCTGCCCGGCGTCCAGCATCATCAACCTGTCGCACCACGCTTCGCATGGTCCGGACGGAGGTGGATTTGTCACTTACCCTACGGCTTTTTTTGCCTAACTCTGCTAGTATATCATTTTCTGATACACTTAGCAATTGGGAAACCTTGGACACATAGGCTGACCGCTCGACTGTATTGCGGATAGATGCCAATACCGGCAGCATCTCCGCCAACACCCTGAGCCGCCCCTCCAGCCCGGACACATCGCTATGTGCCATGATATGCTTCAGACGAAAATCCACAACGGACAAGGCTCCCTTCACAACCTGCCGAAAAGCATCGACACCATGCCTGCGAATGTATTCATCGGGATCCTTCCCATCAGGCAGCTGAACCACCTTGATTATGGCATTGGTTCCCGCCGCTATATCTATGGCCCGGGCGATAGCCTCCTGTCCCGCATTATCACTGTCATAGCAGAAATAAATAGCCGGGGCATACCTTAACAGCTTTTTGCATTGATCCATGGTAAAGGCCGTCCCCAATGAGGCCACCACATTCTTTACACCAGCTGCCGACACGGAAATAACATCCATATAGCCCTCTACCACAAGGGAAAATCCCTCCTGGCCAATGGCCCGATGGGCCTTATCCAGTCCAAAAAGAAGCTTGCGCTTGTTAAAAAGCACCGTTTCCGGGGAATTAAGGTATTTGGGGCTGCCATTATCAATGACCCGTCCCCCAAAGCCACATATTCGGCCACGCTCATCCGTTATGGGAATCATAACCCGATTGCGGAACCGGTCATATTCCCCCTGCCCCTTTTGCCTTTTTAATACCAGACCGCTTTCCAGCAAAAGACCGGTATCAATACCACGCTTTGCAAAGGCGGTAGTAAGCTTGTCCCAGGCATCAGGAGCAAAACCAAGATTAAATTCTTCTATTATATTGTCATTTATACCACGACTATGAAAATACGCCAGACCTGCCGCTCCATATTTGGTCAGGGTAAGACAATTATGGAAAAACTTCCCGGCCAGCTCATGGGCCTCCCGAAGCCTTTTAAGCTTCTCCTCCCGGGCCGCCTCCTCCGGACTCCTGGTCCGCTCAGGAAGGGGAATATTCAGCTTCTCCCCCTGAAAAATAATGGCCTCACGATAGGAAATATTTTCTATCATGGATATAAACTTAAAAACATCTCCACCGGCATGACAGCCAAAGCAGTAAAAAAAACCCTTATCCGGAGTTACTGCAAAGGAAGGTGTTTTTTCATTATGAAAGGGGCAGCAGCCCCAAAACTGTTTTCCTTTGCGCTTTATCGGTACATAGGTGGAGATTACAGAAACAAGATCTGATTCTGACCGGACCCTATCCACGAATTCGTCTGTCAGCCAGGTTGTCATGTGTACTCATCCTTTTCCAACGCATAAAAACAGTGCAATGATTTGTCATACCATTATGCTGGTACATTACGATACCATGGTATAATTCGCGGCCAAACTTAAAATTCCTGCAAAATAATGGTAAATTTTAGTCTGGTTCCCCTCAAATCCCTTGCACTATTAATATTCAATATAAATCCAAAATATCCTTTTTTTATATTGACAAAATCATATTAACACTTCAGCTAATATAAATTGTCCTATTTTACTTCACCATCAGCCCCACTGGCGGCATGAAAATGTCATTAAATAATTGCACAGCGTAAACATCGGTAATACCCGCCACATAATCCACCACGGTCTGCACCGGCCCCCATTGAAGCTGCCGTTGCTGAAATTCCTGTGGCATTTTGTCAGGATTGTCCATAAAATATTTGAACAGCTGCTCAATGACAAACACAGCCTGCTCCCGTTCCCGGGCCAGCCGTTCCGAATGATAGATATTTTTGAACATAAAGGACCGAAAGGTGCCAATGTTTTCATGCATTTCCTGGGAGAAGGCAATGTCCCCCTTTTTTTCTGATGAGCGAATCATGTCTGATACCATGGCGGTTATCATTTTTGAGGTATCAGTGCCTATTTTTTCCCTTACTACCTGAGGAAGGCTGTCCGGCTTTAAAATATTGGCCCGCATACTGTCATCATAATCATGGCACAGGTAGGCTATCCGGTCAGCCCAGTGAACGATTTTTCCTTCCATTGTATAGGGGAGTACATCGCCACTGTGGTGGAGAATGCCATCCATGGTCTCCTTGGTAAGATTCAGTCCCTTGCCGCCCTTTTCCAGGTATTTTATGACCCGCAGGCTCTGTTCATTGTGGGCAAAGTGCCCCGTAAGCTGATCCAAAACTGCCTCCCCGGCATGGCCAAAGGCCGTATGCCCCACATCGTGGCCCAAGGCTATGGCCTCAGTAAGGTCCTCATTCAACCGAAGGCTTCGGGCAATGGTCCGGCCGATCTGAGCCACCTCAAGGCTGTGTGTCAATCTGGTACGGTAGTGATCGCCGGAAATAATATAAACCTGGGTTTTGTGCTTTAACCGGCGAAAAGACTTGGAATGGAGAATACGGTCCCTGTCCCGCTGAAATTTTGTACGAAATTCGCAATCCTCCTCAGGACGTTCCCGCTGAGCCTCCCGGCTTTTGGCCGCCAGGGGCGAGAGTATTTTATATTCATTTTCTTCGGTTCGTTCCCTGATTTTCATAGTCTGCACCGCCTTTTTATAATCTCTTGTTTCATAAGCTCTTAATCTATGGTTTATCATTTTAGCCCTATTCTGTCAAGGTAGGAAGCCTTCGTAATCAAAAAACAGTGTACACAAAAGTATTTTTCTATGATATAATAAAGCATATTATGTTATTATGAATCAGAGGGGAGAGTTTTAAATGACTCAGGAATCTATCGAAGCAATTCTCAAAGCAAAAATTGCTGAAGAGCGCGGCAAGCTGCCAGTTCATGAATATATTGACCTGAATGCAGTTTCTAACGGTCGTGGTGTTGCTGACGGCGGTCTTATGTTCCTCAAGGCTGTTGACACTGCTCTGGAGATTATGAGCAAGTCTGTAGCAGCTACCTTGGCTGAGGTCGTAAAAGACTAATTTTGATCTATTAAAAAAATGCTGTTCCTTTCGGAACAGCATTTTTTATTTGCCATAAGTACTTATTTTAGTAAGGGCTGCCGCCTTTCACCTCGGTGCCGTCGCTAAAACTTTTTCTTGCATATATATAGTGGAAAAATCATAACTCGCTTCGCTCAAACAAATGATTTTTCCCACTAATATTAAGGTGTGCAACAAAAAGTTTATTTACGCTCCGGACCTAATGGTTCAAGCCAGCAGCCCATGTGACTATAAATTTATCCTAAAACAATCTTGCTGAAGTCTGCCACTCTGCAGATGAGCTGATCAACTGCCTTTAATAGGCCAAGACGGTTGTTCTTGATCTTCTCATCCTTGTCCATAACCATAACAGCATCAAAGAAGCCATCAATAGGAGCGGCCAGCTTGGTAAGCTCAGAAATTGCACCGGCATAATCCTGTTCGGCCAAAAGGCTCTCCACCTTGGCCGAAGCCACCTTGAATTCATCATTCAGCACCCCTTCTGCGGCCTCCACAAACAGGGAAGCATCACAGTCTGGAGCCACGGCTTCATCCTTGCGGGAAATGTTGCCGGCCCGGTTAAAGGACTGAATGGTCTCTTCCATGCCGTCCTTCCTGACTGCCTCATTTACTGCCTGGGCCCGGAGGGTTACGGAATAAATATCATCCACATCTACGAATACGGCATCCACCACATCATAGCGGATTTCAGCATCGGAAAGGACATTCTTCAGACGAAGCTTCATAAAGTCTGCCACATCGGCCTGCATCTTGGCCTGGGCCTTGGCATCGGTAATATTAAGCAGTTCCATGGCCTTGGCCACCAGGCCGGACATGGAAATGTGATACTTGGCCTCCACCAGCATATTGACCATGCCCAGGGCCTGACGGCGCAGGGCAAATGGATCCTGGGAGCCGGTTGGAATTAGTCCACGGCTGAAGGTAGCCACCAGATTATCAATTTTGTCAGCCAGGGAAACGATACGGCCAGCTGCCGAAGCCGGCTGTCCGTCAGCTGCGCTTCTCGGCATATAATGCTCATCAATGGCCTGGGCTACAGCCTGGTTCTCACCATCCAGGAGGGCATATTCCCGGCCCATAATGCCCTGAAGCTCAGTGAACTCGGTTACCATGCCGGTTACCAGGTCAGCCTTACAGAGCTTGGCAGCCCGAACTGCATCCTTTTTCTCCTGGTCAGAAGCCTTCAGCTGGTCTGCAATATATGCTGACAGCTTCTCCAGGCGGCCGGCCTTGTCGTAAATGGAACCAAGTCCCTCCTGGAACACAACGGTTTTCAGCTTATCACCATGCTCCTCCAGGGACTTTTTCCGGTCCTCATCAAAGAAGAACTGGGCATCCTCCAAACGGGCACGGAGCACCCGCTCATTACCGTGCTGAACGATTTCCAAATGCTCACTGCCACCATTGCGGATGGTAATAAAGAGCGGCATCAGCTTGCCATCCTTCAATACAGGGAAATAACGCTGATGGTCACGCATAGGGGTGATAACAGCCTCAGCAGGGAGCTTCAGATACTTGTCGTCAATGGTGCCGCAAAGGGCCGTTGGATATTCTACCAGATAGAGTACCTCCTCCAGCAGACCCTCTTCAATCTGAGCTTCGCCCCCCTTGGACCGGGCCAGCTCCACGATCTGCTGACGAATCATCTCCCGGCGACGGTTATGGTCAACGATGACGAACTGCTCCTCGCAAGCCTTTTCATAGCTGCAAGCGCACTTAATTTCAAAATCCCCATCAGAGAGGAAACGATGGCCACGGGAAATGCGACCAGATTTTACATTGGCCGTTTCAAATTCAACAACCTCCTCACCATAGAGGCCCACCAACCACCGAAGGGGACGGATGAACTTGTAGTCCAGATCGCCCCAATGCATATTGTTGGGGAAATTCAGGCCATCCACCAGACCCTTTAGGGTGTCGCTGAGAAGGTCAACGGTCTTGCCCCCCACCTCATGTACCATGGCATATACATAGCCATTCTTGGTAACAAGGTCCTTGGCGTCGATTCCCTGGCCCCGGGCAAAGCCCTGGGCAGCCTTGGTAGGATTGCCATCGGCATCAAAGGCGATATTTACCGCCGGGCCCCGGTTCTCCTTGGAAAGGTCCGCCTGATTTTCCGCCAGTCCCTCCACAATAAGGGCCAGACGGCGTGGCGTACCCATAGTTTTTACATTGTCATAGGAAAGACGCAGGTCAGTGAAGGTCTTCTCGGCATTTTCCTTAAGCTGAGCGATAATACCAGGCATTGCGTAGGCCGGAATTTCCTCAGTACCAATTTCTAATAATAAAGTCTTGCTCATTATGCCTTATTCCCCTTTCCCATCATTGGATAGCCCAGCTCCTCCCGCTGCTTCAAGTAGCATGCGGCACACATACGGGCCAGCTTACGAACGCGGCCGATAAAGGCAGCACGCTCCGATACGGAAATAGCACCACGGGCATCCAACATGTTGAATGTATGGGAGCACTTTAACACATAGTCATAGGCCGGATGAACGTAGCCCTTGTCGATTACGCGGACAGCCTCCTTTTCATACTTGTCGAAAAGCTCAAAGAGCAAATCTGCATCAGATAAATCAAAGGCATAGGTGGACTGCTCAAACTCGTTTTGATGGAATACATCTCCATAGGTGTAGTTACCCACCCATTGAATGTCGTATACATTTTCCACACCCTGAATATACATGGCAAGACGCTCCAGGCCATAGGTAATTTCCACAGCCGTTGGCTTAATATCCTGGCTGCCTACCTGCTGGAAATAGGTAAACTGGGTGATTTCCATGCCATCCAGCCAAACCTCCCAGCCCAGGCCCCAGGCCCCCAGTGTCGGGGATTCCCAGTTATCCTCTACAAAGCGGATATCGTGCTCCTTGGGATT
>NZ_CAMYWM010000018.1 GCF_947302755.1 uncultured Anaerovibrio sp. | reverse complement strand
GTAGTTTGTTTTCCCCCACCTAAAGAGGTGGGGGACATCTTAAAGCTCGTTATAATTTTTCCAGCTATTTAAATTTAGGCAAACAATATTTTTAGCAGTTCGGTCGTGTGAAAGACAATATCCACGGCCATTCCCCTACGGGACTGGCTCATTGCATTCGCGTCCCAAGGGGAAGGCTTTGCCGCTGATATTTTTGTTCTCTCACAATTAAAACTAGACAGTATCTGGCCTTTATGCTTTAATCTATAGGAAGGAGTGGCTGTAGATGGAACGGATACAAAAACTTATAAGTCGGGCCGGGATTGCGTCGCGGCGGGAGGCGGAGCGGCTTATTATTGAAGGACGCGTTAGTCTCAATGGCCAGGTGGTTACGGAATTGGGGGTTCAGGCAGAGGAGACGGATGAAATTTCTGTTGATGGGGTGCCTATTGGCAAGCAATCTGCCAAGCGGTATTTTTTGTTAAATAAACCCAAGGGCTGTCTCAGTACGGTGAAGGACGACCGGGGCCGGAAAACAGTGGTGGATTTGTTGTCTGATGTGCAGGAATACATTTACCCCATTGGCCGGCTGGACTATGATACGGAGGGGCTGCTGCTGCTTACCAATGACGGGGAACTGATGAACGGGCTGTTACACCCCCGGTATGAGGTCAATAAAACTTATTTGGCCAAGGTCAGGGGTATGGTGACACCGGAAAAGCTAAAGAAG
Organism: uncultured Anaerovibrio sp.; assembly: GCF_947302755.1. Classification (GTDB taxonomy): domain Bacteria; phylum Bacillota; class Negativicutes; order Selenomonadales; family Selenomonadaceae; genus Anaerovibrio. Next base: position 27,302 of record NZ_CAMYWM010000018.1, on the reverse strand, counting down.
CTGCGGAGTGGCATCAGGCTGGAGGACGGTATGACTGCCCCGGCGGAGGCCAGGCTGGTGGAATATAATGAACAGGGCGGCTGGTCCAAGGTCCAGGTGATAATTCACGAAGGACGCAACCGCCAGGTAAGGCGCATGTTCAGTGCCCTGGGAAACGAGGTAATCAGCCTGAAGCGGACTGCCTTTGCCGGTCTGACCCTGGAGGGAGTAAGCCGGGGCAAATACCGGGAGCTGACGGCGGAGGAAATAGGGAAGCTTAAGCATATTGCTGGAAGGCCAGGTACAAATAATGAATAAGATTGTGGTGGTAGGGGCCGGCCCGGCGGGAATGATGGCCGCCATAAAGGCGGCGGAGAATGGGGCCAGGGTGACCCTGCTGGAAAAAATGAAGCGGCCCGGGAAAAAGATGCTCATAACCGGCAAGGGGCGGTGCAATATAACCAATTCGGCGGAAATACCGGAGCTGATAAAAAGTATTCCCGGCAATGGGAAGTTTTTAAATAGCTGTATACGGGCCTTTGACAATGAGGATGTACAGTATTTCTTCAATGGGCTGGAGGTGCCCACCAAGATAGAACGGGGGGGCCGGGTGTTCCCCGTCAGCGACAAGGCGGTGGATGTGGTGGATGCCATGGTGGTACGGCTCCATGAATTGGGGGTTAAGCTGTACACCGATGTAAGAGTATCAGAAATATTGACAGAAAACAGCAGGGCTGTAGGGGTCAAAACGGCAGATAACCAGGTTTTTGAGGCGGAGGCCGTTATTCTGGCTACTGGTGGTGCTTCCTATCCCGGCACCGGCTCCACCGGTGATGGGTATAGGATGGCTGACAAAATCGGTCATAGGGTAATCACTCCCTTGCCGGCCCTGGTTCCTTTGGAGCTGGAAGAGGAATGGGTAACGGATTTACAAGGCTTGTCCCTTAAAAATGTACGGGTAACCCTATTGGCCGATGAGGAAAAGGTAGCGGACATGTTCGGGGAAATGCTGTTTACCCATTTTGGGGTCAGCGGCCCTATTATTTTGTCACTTAGCCGTCAGGCTGCCCAGCTGTTGGCCCAGGGCAGCTTTGTGGAGCTGATGATTGATTTGAAGCCGGCCCTTAGCGTTGAACAGCTGGAGGCCAGAGTATTACGGGATTTTGAAAAATACCAGCGCAAGGAAATGAAAAATGCCCTAAAGGATTTATTGCCGGGCCGTCTCATTGCCCCTGTTCTGGATGGGGCCTATATTGAGCCTGACCGAATGGTAAATTCCATTACCAGGGAAGAGCGTCATCGTCTTGTGGAGGTGCTGAAGGGCCTGCTGGTTACTGTAACCAAAACACGGCCCATTGCGGAGGCTATTGTCACTGCCGGTGGCGTGGATGTAAAGGAAGTAAATCCCAGGACCATGGAGTCCAAGCTCATAAAAAAGCTGTATTTTGCCGGTGAAGTGGTGGATGTGGATGCCTATACCGGCGGCTATAATCTGCAGGCGGCCTTTTCCATGGGGGCTGCGGCAGGCAACTGGTCCGTTTGGCAGGAAGAGGAGGAATAAGGAATGGGTAATAAAGTAATAAATAAGGCCCTGAAGCCTTTGCGGGGCGAGGTGGTAATTCCGGGAGACAAGTCCGTGTCCCATCGCAGCGTGATGCTGTCGGCCTTGGGGGATACGCCGGTGCATATTACCAACTTTTTGCCGTCGGCAGATTGCCGGTCAACGGTGGGGGTAATGAAGGCCCTGGGGGCCAAGGTGGACATTATCAGCGATACGGAGCTGATGGTGGAGGGACATGGGCTCCATGGCCTGCAGGAGCCGGCGACTGTTCTGGATGCTGGCAATTCCGGTACCACATTGCGCCTTATGATGGGTATGCTGGCTCCCCAGGATTTTGTTTCGGTCTTTACGGGGGATGCATCCCTTCACAAACGGCCTATGGGCCGGGTTATTAAGCCCCTGGGACAAATGGGGGCACAGATTGTTGGCCGGGCAGAAAACACCAAGCTGCCTATTACCATCGTGCCAACCGGGAAGAAGCTCCAGGGGATTACCTATGTAATGCCGGTGGCCAGTGCCCAGGTTAAATCGGCTATTTTATTGGCGGGTCTGTTTGCTGATGGGGAAACCACCGTGGTGGAGCCTTATCCATCCCGCAACCATACGGAGCTGATGCTAAAGGCCTTTGGGGTAGGTATCAGCAAGAGGGATAATCGCATAAGTCTTACTGCCCCGGACAGGCTGACGGCCCCGGGGGAATTGGTTGTTCCCGGCGATATCAGCTCAGCCGCCTTTTGGCTGGTGGCGGCCTCCATTATTCCGGACAGCGAGCTGCTGCTGAAGAATGTGGGCATCAATGAAACCAGAACGGGAATTATCGATGTATTAAGGGATATGGGGGCAGATATGACCATCCTTAATGAACGGGAAAGTGGTGGAGAGCCGGTGGCAGATATCCGGGTAAAATACGCCAAGCTGCATGGAACCCACTTCGGAGCGGATATAATCCCCCGGCTGGTGGATGAAATTCCGATTATTGCTGTGGCGGCCATGTTTGCCCAGGGTGATACGGTTATTACCGGTGCCGGGGAGCTGCGGGTGAAGGAGACCGATCGGCTGGAGGCTATTTGTCAGCAATTTACTAAATTAGGTGGTAATATTGAGGGCAAGGAGGATGGCCTGATTATTCATGGGGGCAGCAGTCTCAAAAAGGCGGAGTGTTTCAGCTATGATGACCACCGTATGGCCATGTGTCTGGCTATATTGGGCCTGGCCGGTGCCGGGGTGGAAATCCAAAGCCCGGATTGTGTGGATATTTCCTATCCAAGCTTTTATGAGGAGCTGGATAGATTAGCATTTTAATATAAAGAGGTAATGATTAATGAAGAAATTAGTAGTGGCAATTGATGGACCGGCCGGAGCCGGCAAGAGTACGGTGGCCCAGATGGCAGCCAAGGAATTGGGCTTTACCTATATTGATACCGGGGCCATGTATCGGGCTGTGGCCTGGAAGAGCCTGCAGCAGGGCCAGCCGGTCAGCGATGAGCTGATTAATGAGGTGGTGCAGGACATAGATATTGTTCTGGATTATAAGGAAGGTAAAACCAGGGTTTTTGTGGATGGTACGGAGGTAACCACAGCAATCCGCACACCGGAGGTTACGGCCATCGTATCCCAGGTGGCCGCCCTGGGACCGGTGCGGGAGCGGCTGACGGATTTACAGCGGAAAATGGCCACGGAGGGCTCGGTTATTATGGATGGCCGGGATATTGCCACCAATGTATTGCCCAATGCGGATATTAAAATTTTCCTGACGGCCTCCATCGAGGAACGGGCCCATCGCCGGTACAAGGAAATGAAGGCCAAGGGGTATGATGTGGATCTAAAGCAGCTGCAGGAGGAAATTGGGGCCCGGGACAAGGCGGACAGCGAGCGGGAGATTTCCCCCCTGGTACAGGCCGAGGATGCGGAGCTGTTGGATACCAGCCATATGACCATCGGGGAAGTGGTACAGGCTATTCTGGATAGATGCAGGTGATAGGATGTTTTATAAGGTATTAAAGGTTATATTTCAGATAATATTTGGCATTTTGTTCCGTCCCAAGGTTCAGGGGCAGGAAAATGTTCCCCTGGAGGGGGGCATGATTATGGCGGCCAATCATCTAAGTAACTGGGATCCACCCATTGTGGGCACCTATATGCCAAGGCCGGTGGCCTATATGGCTAAGGAGGAGCTCTTTACGCCGGCTATTGCCGGGGCCGTCATTAGAAGTCTGTACGCCTTTCCTGTAAAACGGGGGGCTGCCGACCGGGGGGCCATAAAAACAGCCCTGGGAATTTTAAAGCAGGGCCTTTGCCTGGGGGTATTTCCCGAGGGAACCCGCAGCAAGGATGGGAAGACCCACAAGGCTGAGGCCGGTGTGGCTCTGCTGGCGGCCATGGGCAAGGTACCGGTGGTTCCCACGGCCATTATCGGTACTAACAAGATTTGTCAAAACGGGGGCTTTCTCCCAAGACTCCAAATTATTTTTGGTGAGCCCATGTACTTTGAGGGAAAGCACAATGACAAGGAAGCTTTGGCAGAGTTTTCACAAAAAATAATGGAGAAAATTGATAATTTAATAAAAATAAATAGCCAAGCTTGAAAAATAATGATACAATATACGGGTATGTTGGACAAATAAAAATTATCAGCATACAAGGTGATATGTTATGGAAGTAATCCTTGCAGATAATCTGGGATTTTGCTATGGGGTTAAGCGGGCTATTCAGCTGGCGGAGGATTCGGCAGTGCCCGGGCAGGTAATAAATACCCTTGGCCCGATTATTCACAATCCCCAGATGGTTGCCAAGCTGGCAGAAAATGGCGTGGGAACGGTTGATACTCTGGAGGAAGCCCGTGAAGGAACCATAATCATCAGATCCCATGGAGTGGGGCCTGAGGTTTATAAGCAGGTAGAAGCCATGGGACTCAATATGGTAGATGCCACCTGTCCCCATGTCCGCAAGGCTCAGTCATCGGCCAGAATGCTGGCCGACGAAGGGTATCAGGTCGTTATTATAGGCGAAAAGCACCACCCGGAGGTAAAGAGCATTATTGAATGGGCTGGTGAAGGTGCCGTGGCCATTGAGACCGAGGAAGAGGCCGATGAGCTGCCAAAATATGGCAAGCTGGGCATTGTGGCCCAGACCACATTTTCTGCCCCAAAGTTCAAGCAGATTGTTGATCGGCTTTTGGATAAGTCCAGTGATATAAAAATATTGCGGACGATTTGTACGGCAACGGATCAGCGTCAGTCAGCGGCAATTAAGCTGGCTGCCCAGGTGGAGCTGATGCTGGTTATTGGTGGTAAAAACAGTGCCAATACAACCCGGCTTGCCCAGCTGTGCAGTGATAAATGTAAAACTTACCATATCGAAACGGCGGAAGAGCTTTGTGACGAGTGGTTTGATAAAATTAAAAAAATTGGTATCACAGCCGGTGCTTCTACTCCGGACTGGATTATCAAGGAGGTTTATAAAAAGTGTCAGAAGAAATGAATTCAATGGAAGCTTGGTTAGCACAAGAAGATTCTATGAAGGAGATACATGAGCGCGATTTGGTTAAAGCTACAGTTGTTGCAGTAAATGATAACGAAGCAATCGTTAACATTCCGGGCAACAAGAATGATGTGCCAATTTCCAAGTTTGAGCTTGCTGAGCCTGCTCCTGAATCTGCCAAGGATATCGTCCAGGTTAATGACGAAATCGAGGTTTTGGTTGTGGCCAAGGGTGGCGAGAATGGTCTGACTGTTTCCAAGGTTAAGGCTGACCGCCTGGCTTCCTGGAAGGAGCTGGATGGCATCGTTGAGAAGGCTGAGCCTATTGAGGCTGAGATTACTCAGGTGGTTAAGGGCGGCTTGGTTGCCCGTGCTCTGGGCGTTCGCGCATTCATCCCTGCATCCCAGATCGAGCTGAACTTTGTTAAGGATTTGTCCAAGTATGTTGGTCAGACTGTAAAGGTTATCCCAATTGATCTTGATCCTTCCAAGCAGCGTCTCGTTCTGTCCCGTCGTCAGCTGCTGGAGACTGAGCTGGAGTCCTGGCTGGAAAACGTTAAGGAAGGCGATGTAGTTAAGGGTACTGTGAAGAGACTGGTTAACTATGGTGCATTTATTGATATTGGCGGCATTGATGGCCTTGTTCATATTTCCGATATTTCCTGGAACCGGGTTAAGGATCCGGCTGATGTTCTGGAAGAGGGCCAGGAGCTGGATGTTAAGATTAAGAGCATTGCCAAGACTGAGGATGGCAAGGTTCGTATTTCCCTGAGTGTTAGGATACTATGCCTGATCCATGGGTTGTTAAGGCTGAGAAGTACAAGGCCGGTGACGTTATTTCCGGCGAAATCGTTGGCCTTAAGGCGTTTGGTGCCTTCATGCGCATTGAGCAGGGTCTGGATGGCCTCATTCCTATGGGTGAATTGGCTGATAGACGCATTAAGAGTGCTGATGAGGTAGTTGCTATCGGTGATCAGGTTACCGTTAAAATTCTGAACATCGATGTTGAGAGAAAGCGGATTTCCCTCAGCATTAAGCAGGCTGGCGAGTCCAACGAGGCTGAGTAAGTTCAGTCCCTGGGCCTTGTGCCTTAATAGTATATGAATTTTATTGGGGAGTGATGATTTCATCACTCCCTATTTACGATTTTAATCAGATATATTTACGGTTTTACCAGATTTATTTGCAGATAAAATGTGAATTATTAAGAGGGAGCCTTGGCATCCCGGTATACATATTAGAGAACAGGAGAATGTATGGGCTACGGTAAAATATTGTCCGTGGAACCGGGCAGTCTGGCCGAGGAGCTGGAGCTGGTTCCGGGGGACAAGATAATCGAAGTGAATGGTATGAAGCTCCGGGACATTATTGACCTTAGCTTTGCCTTCGCCGATGAGGAAATTGAGCTTTTAATTGAGCATGCCGATGGTGAGCAGGAGCTTCTGGCCTTTGACAAGGATTATGATGAGGAGCTGGGAGCAGAGTTTGAATCTGCCGTATTTGACGGTATTCGCAAATGTGCCAACAACTGCTATTTCTGCTTTGTGGACCAGGTGGCTCCCGGTATGCGGGATACCTTGAATATAAAGGATGATGACTACCGTCTGTCCTTTTTATATGGTAATTTTGTTACTATGACCAACATGGTGGACAGTGATTTTAAGCGCATAAAGCAATATCATTTGTCTCCCTTGTTCGTGTCTGTACAATGTACCAATCCTGAGCTGCGGTGTCAGATTTTGCGCTGCAAAACGGCGGGGAACCTGATGACCCAGCTGGATAAGCTGGAGGAGGCTCAGGTGGAATATCATACCCAGATTGTTCTGTGCCGGGATTTAAATGATGGGGAGGAGCTGGACCGGTCCATACGGGATATTTTGGCCAGAAAGCCCCATGCTTTGTCCATGGCCATCGTTCCCGTGGGCCTTACCAAATTCCGTCAGGACCGATATCCCCTAAAGGGCTTTGACAAGGAAAGTGCCCTTAGGGTCATTGAGCAGGTGGAGAGGTACCAGAAGCGGGAGCGGGAGACTACGGGCCGTACCTTTGTATATTTAGGGGATGAATTTTATTTTTTGGCCGGAAGAGAGGTACCGCCGGCCGAGGCTTATGACGGGTTTCCCCAGCTGGATAACGGTATTGGCCTGGCCAGAAATTTTATGGAGGAATTTTCTGCCGCCCGCCATCAGTCAAAGGCCAAGAACTGGCATTATGCCCAAAGGCAGCGGCTGGCGGTACTGACCGGTACAGCAGTGGCTCCTATGTTCAGAGGGCTGGCTGACGAGCTGGCAATTGATAATTTGGAGGTAACCATAGTGCCGGTTCCCAATAATCATTTTGGTACTACGGTAAATGTTTCAGGGCTGCTGACCGCCCATGATATGAAGCAGGCCTTGGAGGCCTTGGGGAAGACCTTTGATGGAATTTTAATTCCTGAGTCTGCCCTGAGAGCCGGTGATAATATTTTTTTAGATGATGTTTCCCTGGAGGATTTTAAGGACTGGTTCCCCACACGGGTGGAAACAGTGGGGGATGGTAAGGATTATTTTAATGCCCTTACCCAGTTCGCGAATTATCAGGGAGTAAGTGGTGAGGCAGCTGCCTATATGTGGCAGAGCAATGCAGCATATACCAAGAGAGGAGGCCACAAGAATGAGTAAGCCCATAGTTGCTATCGTGGGACGGCCTAATGTGGGGAAGTCCACTTTATTTAATCAGATTGGCAAGCGCCGGGTGTCCATCGTGGATGATATGCCGGGGGTTACCCGGGATCGTATCTACATGGATGCGGAATGGCTGAACCATACCTTTACGATGATTGATACCGGTGGTATCGAATTTGATGAGAGTGACCAGATACTCCGCTCCATGCGGCAGCAGGCCAAGATTGCCATGGAGGAAGCCGATGTTATTGTGTTTGTAGTGGATGGCCGGGTGGGTCTGACCTCGGCTGATGAAGAGGTGGGGCACATGCTGCGCTCCGCCAAGAAGCCGGTGGTATTGGCCATAAATAAGATTGACAGCCCCCAGCTGGAGGCCAATATTTACGAGTTCTATAATCTGGGTCTCGGCGATCCTATTGGTATATCAGCCTCCAACGCCCTGGGTCTCGGTGACCTTTTGGATGCAGTGGTGGAAGCCTTTCCGGCCAGTGATTATGAGGAAAAGGAAGAGGATGAAATCAGCATTGCCGTCATCGGTCGGCCAAATGTGGGCAAGTCGTCCATTGTCAACGCCCTTATTGGGGAGGAACGGGTAATTGTCAGCGATGTGGCCGGTACCACCCGGGATGCCATTGATACCCATTTCGTATCCGACGGCAATAAATTTTTGATGATTGATACGGCGGGGATGCGCCGCAAGGGGAAGATTGACGAGGCAGTGGAGCGGTATAGTGTCATGCGGTCCCTGCGGGCTGTGGACCGGGCCGATGTGGTGCTGATGGTTATTAATGCCTTTGAGGGGATTACGGAGCAGGACAAGAAGATTGCCGGCTATGCCCATGAATCCGGCAAGGGCGTAGTGATTGTGGTGAACAAGTGGGATATCTTCCCGGACAAGGATGATAAATCAACCCTGAGATTTACTGAGGACTTGCGGGATGAATTAGGCTTTTTACAATATGCGCCTGTTCTCTATACCTCTGCCCTGACCCATCAGCGTATTCCCCGTATTACGGAGCTGGTGAAATATGTGGCGGATCAGCAGTCCATGCGCATTCAGACCAGCGTGTTAAATGAGCTGATCAGGGATGCGGTATCCGTAAATCCACCACCATCCCATCGGGGGAAGCAGCTGAAGATTTACTTCATGACCCAGGCTGATATCAGGCCGCCTAAGTTCATTGTCTTTGTAAATGATCCGGAGCTGATGCATTTCTCTTATTTAAGATTTTTGGAAAATCGCCTGCGGGAGAGCTTCGGCTTTGAGGGAACCCCATTAAAGCTTATTGTTCGCGGTCGGAAGGAAGAGGAGGATATCTGATGGTTGAGCTGATTATTGCCTGTATATCAAGCTATGTAATAGGATCTATTCCCAATGGTCTAATTTTGGGCAAGGCCATTTGGGGGGTGGACCTTAGGCAGCATGGCAGTAAAAATATTGGGGCCACCAATGCCTGGCGGACCATCGGCAAGCCGGCGGGCATATCCATTTTTGTGTTGGATATGCTGAAGGGCTTTTTGGGAGCCGGTTTGGGGGTGTTTTACGCCGGTGCCCCGGAATACGGTGTGCTGTGCGGCATATTGGCCGTGGTGGGCCATTCCTGGTCCCTGTTCCTCCGCTTTAAGGGGGGCAAGAGCGTATCTACCGGCTTAGGGGTTCTAATTATGCTTATGCCGGTAATTGCCGGCCTGGTTTTCTTGGTTTGGCTGGCCATTGTTTACGTAACCCGCTACGTGTCCCTGGGCTCCATTGTAGGAGCGGCGTTAGTACCGGTGCTTGCCTATATTTTTGATATGCCGCCGGTGTATATTGGCTTTGGTGCCCTGGCGGCGGTATTCATTATATATCGTCATAAGACAAATATTGAACGGCTGCTGAACGGCACGGAAAGCAAGATTAAAGCCGCCCGGTGACGGAATGTATTTTTGAAATAGACAAAAAGAGTACTCATGCGCAACGTGAGTACTCTTTTTTACGTTCCTGGAAATAATACTATTGTCAACTCCAATAATACAGTGTATAATATCCCTTGTATGTAGAAAAATATCCACTTATAGTGTACGGAGGAAAAAATATGACATCAAAAGTTAAAAGCGGATTTTTCCTTGTTAGAGAAGAAATTTTACCGGAAGCAATAAAGAAAACCATTCGGGTAAAGGAAATGCTGAAGCGCGGTGATGCCCGTACAATCAACGAAGCCGTTGAACGGATGGAGCTTAGCCGCAGTGCTTACTATAAGTATAAGGATTATGTATTTCCCTTCTATGAGGCCAGCCAGAACAAAATCGTAACCCTGACCTTCCTGCTGGAGCATAAGAAGGGGGTTCTGTCCAGCGTGTTGAATACCATATCCAGTGATTCCGGCAGTGTGCTTACCATCAATCAGGGAATTCCACTTCAGGGTGTGGCCAATGCCACCATTTCCATTGAGACTATGAATTTGTCCGTTGACCTGGAGGCCCTTTTGGACAAGCTTCGGATGGTGGATGGTGTTAAACGGCTAGAGGTGCTGGGACAGGCCCAGGCGTGAGGGGAGTAGCAAGGCTTTATGGGGAAAAAAATTCAAATTGGACTGTTGGGCTCCGGCACGGTGGGTTCCGGCGTGGTGGAGGTCCTGAAGAAAAATGTCAGGGATATCGAGCAGCGCATTGGTGCTGAAATTGGCATTAAGACCGTTTTGGTGCGGAATTTGGCCAAGAAGCGGGACAATCTGGCCGGTATTGCGGTTACGGACAATGTGGAGGATATTATAAAGGATCCTGAGATTAATATTGTAGTGGAGCTGATGGGGGGACTGCATCCGGCCATTGAATATATGGTGAAGGCCATGGAGGCCGGCAAGCATGTGGTGACTGCCAACAAGGATGCGGTGGCCCAGTCAGGGGAGCTGCTTTTTGGGGCAGCTGAAGCCAATAAGGTTGATTTCATGTTCGAGGCCAGTGTGGGTGGCGGTATCCCGATTATTACCCCATTGAAGCAGTGTCTTACAGGAAACAAAATAAGCCTGATTATGGGCATTGTAAATGGCACCACCAACTACATGCTGACCAAGGTGACCCAGGATGGCAGTGATTATGATGAGGTGCTGAAGGAGGCCCAGGCCAAGGGCTATGCTGAGGCCGACCCGGCGGCAGACGTGGAGGGCCTGGATGCGGCCAGAAAGGCGGCCATATTGGGCTCCATAGCCTTTAATACGCGAATTCATCTGGACAGTGTTCATGTGGAGGGGATAACCACCATTGAAGCGGCGGATATTGCCTATGCCAAGGAGCTGAATTATGTAATAAAGCTGCTGGCAGTGGCCAAGGATTATGGGGATATTGGGGTTAATGTACGGGTTCACCCTGTTTTTTTGCCGGTAACCCATCCATTGGCTGCAGTAAATGACGTATTTAATGCGATTTTTATCAGGGGAAATGCCATTGGGGATGCCATGTTCTACGGCCGGGGGGCCGGCTCCCTGCCCACTGCTTCGGCAGTATTGGCCGATATTATTTCGGTGGCCAGAAATATTGTTACAGGGAATACGGCTGTGACAGGCTGTACCTGCTACAGCAAGCGTAATATCTGTCCGCTGGCCGATACGGAATCCTCCTACTATGTGCGCCTGCATGTGGATGATGAACCGGGGGTTTTGGCGGCCATTGCCACTGCCTTTGGGGACAGTCATGTAAGCCTGAAGTCAGTTATTCAAACCCGTATGGTAAACAACCATGCGGAAATCGTGGCAGTAACCCATGTGGTTAAGCACAAAAAGCTGGAAAAGGCTGTGGAGCTGCTGCGGGGGCTGTCGGTGGTGTACAAGATATGCAATATTATTCGGGTTGAGGGAGATTAATATTTTAGGGGAAAGGTTATGGAAGCAAAGACAGTTAAGGTGAGAGTTCCGGGAACGTCAGCCAATCTGGGACCGGGCTTTGATACCTTGGGAATAGCTTGCTCCTGCTACAATGAACTGGAGCTTACTCTTTTTAGGGATGATAGGCTGGAAATAGAAATTTACGGTGAAGGGGCGGAGAAAATTCCCAAGACCAGCCGGAATATCGTTTGGCGGTCTATCCAACGGGTACTTAGACGGGTAGGCTGTGATGATGAATATAAGGGAGCCAGGATTGTTATGAACAATCAGGTTCCTCTATCCCGAGGGCTGGGCAGCAGTGCCACGGCCATTGTGGGGGGGATTAAGGCGGCCAATGAGGCTCTGGGCAATCCCTTGAAAAATCGCGATTTATTGAAAATTGCCACGGATATAGAGGGACATCCCGACAATGTGGCTCCGGCAATTTTTGGCGGCATGACCATCAGCACAGTGCGCAACGGCTGGCCGGAAACCTTCCGTTTTATTCCAAAGCTCCGCTTTAGAATGGTGGTTGTTGTGCCGGATTTCTTTTTGCCGACCAAGGCGGCCCGGGAGGTTTTGCCTGACAAGGTGGACAGGGCCGATGCCATATTAAATATTGGCAGTACAGCCATGATGATTGCTGCTTTTATCAAGGGAAGCCGCCGTTTTTTGCGGAATGCCTTTGATGATGCCCTTCACCAGCCATATAGGGCGGAGCTTATTCCGGGGATGTATGATGTATTTGAGGCCGCCAGGCGGGAAAGGGCCCTTGGAGCCTTTCTCAGCGGGGCCGGGCCGTGTCTTATGGCCCTGGCCAATGGCAACGAGGTAAAGGTGGCTGAGGCCATGCAACAGGTTCTTAAGAATAATCATGTGGAGTCCACCTATATGATTTTGGATATTGATAAGCAGGGGGCCTGTGTAATAGAATAATCTCTACAGGGCTCGTAAAATCGGACTGGAAAACCGGTCCGTTTTTTTATGTGTAATTTGGCAGGAATTTTTATTAAAACAACGAATTTTTATAGATAGGTGCAGTTAAGGTGGTGAATAAATGACAGAAACAGAATTTGCTCTACAGGTGAAGAACGCCGGTGGGACCCTGTATATAGTAGGTGGCTGGGTGCGGGACAGGCTTATGGGGAAGGCTCCCCACGACAAGGATTATGTGGTGGTGGGCCTGTCCAAGAAATGCTTTGAGGAGCATTTTCCCGAAGCCAAGCTAATCGGCAATGCCTTTCCCGTATTTTTGGTGAAAATAGACGGTATAAGCTGTGAGGTGGCCTTTGCCCGGAAGGAGCGCAAGACGGGCACCGGGTACACTGGCTTTGAAATAGCTGCTGATGCAGGCATTACCATTGAGGAGGACCTTTATCGTCGCGATACCACTGTCAACAGTGTGGCCATGGAGGTCCTTACAGGGGACATTATCGATTTATACGGGGGACGCCGGGATATTGAGCAGAAAATTATGCGGCCTGTATCGGAGCATTTTTCTGAGGATCCGGTTCGGGCACTGCGGGTGGCCCGGCAGGCGGCTCAGCTGGGATTTAAGGTATCCCGTGAGCTTATAGAGGCTATGAGGGAGTGTGTGCAGGAGCTGAAGGAGGAACCTACGGAGCGAATTATCGGTGAACTGAAAAAAGTCTTGCTGAGTGACAGGCCCTCTGTTTTTTTTCAGGTATTAAACAGGGCCGGGCTGCTGGAACCCATCTTTCCGGAGGTTTATGCGCTTATTGGCAAGACTCAGCCCGTTGATTTTCACCCGGAGGGGGATGCCTACAACCATACCATGCTGGTAATCGATAGGGTAGCCCAGGCCACGGATAATGAGGTGGCGGTATTTGCCGCTCTGGTTCATGATATAGGCAAGGGCGCTACTCCCCGGGAAATGCTGCCTCATCACTACAATCACGAAGCAAGGGGCCTGGAGGTGTTGAACGGCTGGAACAAGCGGGCTAAATTTCCTAATCAGTGGATGCGGGCCGGTGCCCTGGTTATTGAGGAGCATATGCGGGCTCCTTTAATAAAAAAGCCGGGGAAGATTACGGCATTGCTTCTTCACCTGCACAAGATGGCCAGCTACCTGCCTCCGGAGGATTTCTGCCATATTATAGAGGCAGATCATGGCCACCTTCCGGTTTATCTGGCCCGATATGATGAATTGCTGAAGGTGCTGCTGTCTATTGATGGCACCATGGCCCCGGAGGGGGTAAAGGGCAAGGCCCTGGGGGATTGGCTCACCAGCCAACGGGTTATGGCCTGTACTGGATGGCTTAAGGACTGGAATTCGTATGACAAATTTGCTATAATATAAGAGTACATCTTTAGGGAGGTTTTTTTATGGGAAATGTTATGGCATTAGCTGAAAAAAAGCCTGAATTAGGTGAGAATGTGTTTGTTGCTCCAAATGCGGCAGTGGTGGGCGATGTTACCATCGGCGACAACAGCAGCGTATGGTTCAGCTCGGTTATCCGGGGGGACATCAACAAGGTGGTTATTGGGAACAATACCAATATTCAGGATAACTGCACCATTCACACCATGTGGGACACCCCAACCATTATCGGCAATAATGTTACAATAGGCCACAACGTGGTGCTTCATTGCAGCAAAATTAGCGATAATTGCCTTATTGGCACGGGAACAGTTATTATGGGTTATACTGAAATAGGCGAGAATTGCATTATCGGTGCAAATTCTTTCATTCCCCAAAATAAAAAGATACCGGCCAATTCCATGGTATATGGTAATCCGGCCAAGCTGATCCGCCCATTGACCGAGGAGGAGATGAATGCCCTCCGGGAGTCGGCGGATGCCCATAGAGACCTGGCCAGGATGTATAGTGAAAAGTTACAGGATATTTAAAAGGAGAAGTAAGCAAGATGGAAAAGACATTGGTACTCATTAAGCCAGATGCCATGAAGGCACATCACATCGGTGACATTATTAAGATTTATGAGGAAAAGGGCCTGGAGATTTTGGCTGCCAAGATGCTCAAAATGGATGACAAATTGGCTTCTCAGCATTATTATGAGCATATTGGGCGTCCATATTACGGTGAATTAGTTGATTTTATGACCTCCGGTCCGATTATTGCCATGGTATTGGCTGGTGAGGATGCTATTGCCAATGTTCGTAAGATTAATGGTAAGACCAATCCTGCTGAGGCAGAGGAGGGGACTATCCGTAAGCTTTATGCAGCCAGCAGCGGCGAAAATGCAGTTCATGCTTCTGATTCCCCGGAAAGTGCAGCCAGGGAGATTTCCTTATACTTTAGTGCTACTGAGATTTTTGACTAATTAGTGTATGGGAGGCTAAATCGTTATGAGTGTTTATACCAAAACCGGCGACAAGGGTACCACCGGACTGTATACCGGCCAGCGGGTAGCCAAGAATTCGTTGCGAGTAAAGGCGTACGGTACAATTGATGAGGTTAACTCAGCCCTTGGTATGGCAAGAGCTTTTTGTAAGAATGATGAGGTTAAGGAGATTATCCTTAAGGTTCAGCAATGTAATGGCTTGCTCATGGCGGATTTGGCCAGCATAGACAAGGAGCCTATGCTGCTGGGCAGCCATGTGGCCCAGGTGGAATCCACCATCGACGGTATAGAGGCCAAGCTGCCGCCCCTGACCCAGTTCCTTATTCCCGGTGAGTCCCAGGGAGGTTCCTTCCTGGATTTGGCCAGAACCTTTATCAGACGGGCTGAGCGGGCTATTTTGGATTTGGCGGAGCAGGAATTGGTGCATGACAGCAATCGGTTGTATATCAATCGGATTTCTGATTTGTGCTTTGTGCTTATGCGGTTGGAGGAAAACAGATAAAATGAAGCTTTACTCAGGTGGAGCTTTAAATTTCATCTGAATTTAGCCGATTTTTATCTATTAGCATGGGGGTGCTTGCCTGCCAACTTGGACTAGGCGGGGCTGGCGTCTGTTGCCATGGAATAATATGTGGGAGCTTCTTTTGGAGGCTCCCTTTTTTGTGTGGCCAGCTTTGGAATATGATTTTATTAAAAAGAGGATTTTTGGAAGTTTTCTCGAAGTTTTTTTAGGTAATAGTAGTAGGAGTTGGTTACGATGATGAAAAAATGGAGAATAAAGCCCTATTCCGGGGAGAAGGCTGCTGAATTGGCTGCCGGACTGGGCATATCCCAGCTTTTGGCCGGGGCTTTGATAAACAGGGGAATTGATACCAGGGAGCAGGGGGATCTGTTTCTTCACCCTGAAAAAATACCATATTGTGATCCCTACATGCTGCCGGATATGGATAAGGCCGTTAACCGGATTATCAGGGCACTTGAGGAACAGGAGCATATTGCCATTTATGGTGATTATGACTGTGATGGAATTACCGCTACCTCCCTGTTGATGACCACCTTTAAGGCTTTGGGTGCCGAGGTGGATTATTATATTCCCGATCGCCTTACGGAGGGCTATGGTCTCCATGCTGAAGCCATGGAAAAGCTGGTGGCCAAGGGGGTACAGCTGCTTATTACCGTGGATTGCGGGATTAAATCCGTGGAGGAAATCAAATCCGTGGCCGGCCGGATGGATGTGGTGATAACGGATCATCATCTGCCGGGGACGGAGCTGCCTGAGGCTGTGGCGGTGGTGGATGCACACAGAAAGGATTCCCTATATCCATGTCCTGAACTGGCGGGAGTGGGGATAGCCTTTAAGCTGTGTCAGGCCCTGTGGCAGACCATAAAGGGGGAGCCATTGAAGGATCGGGGCATTGAACTGGTGGCCTTGGGCACGGTGGCTGATGCCGTGCCGCTGACCAACGAGAACAGGCGTATTGTCAGCACTGGGCTAAAGGCTATTGAAAATTCGGCCATGGCTGGTATTAAGGCCCTGCTGGAGGTGGCTGGCTGCCTGGGCAAGCCGGTGACCAGTACGGTGATAGGCTTTATGCTGGCCCCCCGAATAAATGCAGCGGGACGGCTAAGAAGTGCCTCCCTGGGGGTAGAGCTGTTAAATGCCCAGGATGCCGTCAGGGCGGAGGCTATTGCCCTGGAGCTGAATGATATCAACGAGGAACGGAAAAAGCTTAAGGATGATATGCAGCTGGAGGCTGAGGAGCAGCTTAAGGCTGTGGATATTGAAAATACCCGGGTGCTGGTGGTAGCCGGGGAGAACTGGCACCATGGGGTGATTGGTCTTACGGCAGCGGGACTTGATACAAAATATTACCGGCCAACCATCGTGATTAGCCTCCAGGACGGCATAGGCAAGGGGTCGGCCCGCAGTATAGAAGGGTTTAATCTCTATGAGGCCCTGGAAAACTGCAGGGAGGTTTTGGAGCAGTTCGGCGGTCACGAGGGGGCGGCGGGACTGACCATAAAAGAGGAAAATATTCCGGAATTCAAGCGTCGCATGGAGGAAGAGGCAAAGCGGCAGTTGACCGCTGAGCAATATATTCCCTTCTATGAGCTGGAGCAGGTGATTTCCCCCTTGGAGGTTACCATGGAAATGGTGGAGGAATTGGCTCTGCTGGAGCCCTGTGGCATGAAAAATGACAGCCCCCTGTTTGGCTGCCGGGGAGTACGGGCCGCCTACGCTTCATATATGGGCGCTGAAAACCGTCATATGCGGTTTAGTATCACGGATGGCAGCAGTTATGTAAGGGCGGTGGCCTTTAATATGAATGGGGATTTGGACAAAATTAATTCCCAGCCCCAGGATTTGGTCTATGAGCTGGGAATAAACGAATGGGAGGGCAATCGCTCCCTGCAGTGCATCATACGAAGTATGGAACCACCGTTAATGGACGAGAAGCCCATTGTCGTTGACAGGGATTTTTTAAAGGAGCTGTATTTGTTCATAAAAGGGTGTCATGATAACAGCAGGTCTGTATACAATGATTATTCCTGGCTGGCAGTGCGGATGCGCATTATGGGCCTCCAGGCAGAGACTGAGGCAGTGAAGCACGGATTACTTATCTTTCAGGAGCTGGGTATCCTGACTGTTGATGATGAAGGGCAGTGTCACCTGGTGGAGGGCACAGGCAAAATGAATTTACAGGATTCAGCCACCTTTTGCAGGTTGAATAATGTGTAACGTTGTGCCCCAAATATGGTATAATATTTTAATATCAAGTTTTTATTTCGATTGGCGGTGATGACAATGGATGCCACTCCAACTTCTACAAATGTTAATATTTATACGCCTGTTTGTGCTGGTGCTACAGCTGATGTATCTATTGATGATATTATAAATGCGGTTCTGGAATATCAGCCCAATGCGGATGTGGAGCTGGTACGCAAGGCATACGATTTGGCCCATTCAGCCCATGAGGGACAGAAACGGGCCTCCGGTGAGGAATATATTATTCATCCCTTGTGCGTAGCCAAGATTCTTACGGAGCTTCAAATTGATGCGGTGACCATTACGGCGGCTCTCCTCCATGATGTGGTGGAGGATACCATCTATGATATTAAGCAGATGGAGGAAATGTTTGGCCCGGAGGTGGCCATGCTGATTGATGGAGTTACCAAGCTGGGAAAAATCAAATTCCAGTCCAAGGTGGAGCAGCAGTCAGAGAATTATCGCAAGCTGTTTTTGGCCATGGCCAAGGACATTCGCGTAATCATTATCAAACTGGCTGACCGGCTTCACAATATGCGGACGCTGAAATTTGTAAAGGAAGAGAAGCAGCAGCGCATAGCCAGGGAGACCATTGAGGTATATGCTCCACTGGCCAATCGCCTGGGGATTTCCAATATAAAATGGGAGCTGGAGGATTTGTGCCTGCGCTATCTTGAGCCTGAGCAGTATTATGATCTTGTGGAAAAGGTTAAGCAGAGGCGTCAGGAGCGTCAGCGGTTTGTTGAGGATTCCATTTTGCAGATTCATACCAAGCTCATAAGAAGCGGGGTCAAGGCAGAAATCAGCGGACGGGCCAAGCACTTTTACAGTATCTACCGCAAGATGAAGCGGGATAACAAGGATATAAGTGAAATTTATGACCTGTCGGCTATCCGGGTATTGGTACAGAACGTAAAGGATTGCTATGCAGTCCTCGGGGTCATCCACGCCATGTGGAAGCCTATACCGGGGCGGTTCAAGGATTATATCGCCATGCCTAAATCCAATGGCTATCAGTCACTGCATACCACGGTTATGACCAGGGGCTTCCCGTTGGAAATCCAGATTAGGACCTTTGCCATGCACAAGATTTCCGAGTATGGTGTGGCGGCCCATTGGAAGTACAAGGAGCATGGCCGGGGAGCTACGGCGGCCAACGATTATGACAAGAAGCTGTCCTGGCTTCGTCAGATGGTAAATCTCCAGCAGGAGCTTAATGACCCCAGTGAATACATTCAGGCCCTGAAAATGGATATTTTTTCCGATGAGGTGTTTGTATTTACTCCCCGTGGCGACGTTATCGACCTGCCCAAGGGGTCTGTTCCCATTGATTTTGCCTACAGAATTCATACGGAGGTGGGTCACCACTGCGTTGGGGCCAAGGTAAACGGCAAGATTGTTCCATTGGAATACAAGCTGAAAAACGGCGATATTGTTTCGATTATTACCAATAAGGCCAATCAGGGACCAAGCCGTGACTGGCTCAATATTGTGGCGGCTTCCGATACCCGAAGCAAAATCAGGGGCTGGTTCAAAAAGGTGCGCCGTGAGGAAAATGTGGCCAAGGGCCAGGAGCTTCTGGAAAAGGAAGGCAAGAAGCTGGGCTATGACCCTAAGGATCTTCTGCGGGATGAATGGCTTAACGAGGTGTGCCTGCGGTTTAATATTAACAATGCCGGTGATTTGCTGGCGGCTATCGGCTATGGCGGCGTTACCGTAAGTGGGGTTATTGCCAAGCTGATTGAGCTGCACAAAAAGCTGATTAAGGAGCATACTCCGCCGGATGTTTCGGAGATGCTGGAAAAGCTGAAGCGTCCCCAGGGACAGGGCAATGCCCACAAATCCAAGGCCAGTCATGGTATTCTGGTGGAGGGAGAAGGGGGCATGCTGGTGCGTCTGGCCAAGTGCTGCAATCCAATTCCCGGGGATCCCATTACCGGATTTATTACTAAGGGACGTGGTGTGTCAGTACACAGGGCCGACTGTCCAAATGTGTCTGTGACCAGTGATGCCGCCTCCAGGGTTATTGCTGTAAACTGGGATGTGGGTCTTGACCGGGAATATACGGTGGAGATTGAAATTCACTGCAATGACAATCCAGGTATTTTGTCCAGCATCTTGGCGGTGCCTACGGAAATGAAGATAAATGTTTCCTCGGTAAATGCCCGGGCAAATCGCAACAACAAGACCTCCGTGATTATTCTGGGGATTGAGGTGCATGCCACCTCCCAGGTAAATCAGATAATGGCCAAGATACGGCGTTTAAAGGATATTTACAGTGTCAGCAGAGCCATGACCAGTAATGCGGACAAGCGTAATGATTGATTGGAGGATCGCATATATGGATTTTTCCGTAAAGAGCTTTGAGGTGGGGCCGGTCGCGGCCAACTGCTATATACTGAAGGACAACAATTCCAGCGCGGGAATGATTATTGATCCCGGCGGCAATCCGTCGAAGATATTGTCGGCCATAAAGGAAATGGGGGTTGAGGTGAAGCTTATTGCCCTTACCCATGGTCACTTTGATCATATCGGGGGGCTGAAGGAGGTAAAACAAGCCCTGAATGTGCCGGTGGCCATCCATGAGGAGGATGGGGACATGCTGACAGATGCCAGAAAGAATTTGTCGGCCTTTGTAGGTGTACCGGGAGAAATGGATGCAGCAGATGTGCTGCTGAAGGATGGTGACAATGTTTCCTTTGGCGGCTGCAGCCTTAAGGTTATCCATACTCCGGGCCATACCCCAGGCGGTGTGTGCTTCTATGGGGGCGGTGCCCTGTTCAGCGGTGATACCCTCTTTGCCGGCTCCGTGGGCCGCACGGATTTTCCGGGCAGCAGCACCGAGGCTATCCTGGATTCCATCCGCAACAGACTGGCCAAGGTATCCAATGCCACCAAGGTCTTCCCCGGCCACGGCCCAGCGTCTACCATGGGAATAGAGCGGGAAAGCAATCCATTTTTCTGAAAAATTGATAATTTATACGCAAGATACCCTGCAGCTTTGTGATTGAAGCTACAGGGTATTTTTTGAAATTGCATATTTCTGATAAAAAACTTGATTTATAGAATATGTGTTTTATATAATAGAGATAAAAGAATTGTTGTTCTGTTTTGAGGACGTAAGAAAGGCAGAAACGGATAATGAGTGAAGAAATGGAAAATATGCAGCTGTTTGAGGACCAGCCTATTCGCACTGCTTGGAATGAGGCGGAGGAAGAATGGTATTTTTCTATTGTGGATGTGGTGCGGATACTGACGGAAAGTAGTGATGGACGTAAGTATTGGAACAAGTTAAAGCAGCGGCTAAAAGCTGAGGGAAGTGAGTTGGTGACAAATTGTCACCAACTGAAATTGAAGTCTCCAAAAGATGGAAAAAGATATGCCACTGATGTGGCAAATACAGAGCAGCTGCTGCGTATTATACAGTCAATACCATCGAAAAAGGCAGAACCGTTTAAATTATGGCTGGCCCAGGTGGGTAAAGAGCGTATTGATGAAACCCTCGATCCGGAGCTTATAGCTGATAGATTGGTGGTTACCTATGAACGAAAGGGATATACCAAAGAGTGGATCAATCAGCGACTTATGGCAATCAGTGCCCGCAAGGAACTAACGGATGAATGGAAAGAGCGTGGGATAAAGCAGGGCAAAGAATATGCTGTACTTACCGATGAACTTACAAGAGCGTGGAGTGGGATGTCTACCCGTCAGTACAAAAATCTAAAAGGACTAAAAAAGGAAAGCCTTCGGGACAATATGAGTACTACTGAATTAGTTATAAATATGCTGGCAGAAACGGCTGCCAAAGAATTTTCGGAAGCAGAAAAACCATCTGGACTTGCTCAAAATGTTTCTGTAGCTAAGCGAGGTGGCAAGGTGGCTGGCGATGCAAGGAAGGCTATTGAAGAGGGAACAGGCAAATCGGTTATTACTAGCAAAAAGGCATCGGAGTTAAATCACGTTGTTATACAAATGATTGAAGCCAGTGCTAATACCGTCCTAGAGGAAGAAAACTCAGATGGAAATGGAAGTTGAAGAACAGGGCAGAAATGCTGAAATAATTGAAAGGAATTTTTAATATTGCTTTAATGACGGAAAATATAAGATTTGCTACACTATAATTGCCGTATAGGCAACAAGATAATTAAATATATTCTTAACCATAAAGAGAAGGCGAGAGACAAGCTCGATGACCCTTCAGCAACCTGCCACGGGTGAAAACGTGGTAAGGTGCTAAAGCTTGATTGATGGGTAGGATAAAGTAAATCGGGCCCATCAAGACGATGGGCTTTTTCATTGCGTCTCTTTTTGGTTTACAGAACAAAAGGAGACGATGAAAATGTTAGAAAATGTAGTAATTCATGTTCCACACGCATCCCTGTACATTCCAGAGGCGTATATCCTAGACTATGATTTGGAAGTATTGAGCCACGAAATGTTAGTGATGACAGACTGGTACTGCAATGAGCTCTTTGCCTGTGAAGCTGAGATGGTGGATTTAAAGGTGAGTCGGCTGGTGTGCGATGTTGAGCGCTTTCGTGATGACAAGGATGAGACTATGAGCCAAAGGGGAATGGGGCTGTATTATACTCATAGTTCCTGGAATATGCCATTTAGAAAATTTAGTAATGCCAAACGGGAAGAGGTAATCAGAAACTATTACGACCCGCATCATGCAAAGCTGGAGGCCACCGTGGAACACCGCTTGGCCCAATATGGCCAGTGCCTAATCATTGATGGCCATTCCTTTCATCCCGAGCCACTGCCTTATGAACCTGACCAGAAGCCAAACCGACCGGATATCTGCATTGGTACTGATGACTACCACACCTCCCCGAACATGGTGTACAAAATGGTCAATTATCTTCAGGACCATAATTTGTCGGTAAAAAACGATTCACCCTTTGCCGGGGCACTGGTTCCTATGAAGTATTACCGTCAGGACAGGAGAGTACAGTCGGTAATGATAGAGATAAACCGCAGCCTCTACCTTGCCAATGGTTGTGAGAAAAGTGAACGCTTCAGTGAGGTACAACACATAATAAAGGGCTTGATTGAAATCATGGGAATGGAAATGAAGTAAGGGAAATCCTTTGTTACACCGTTAACAAGAAAAGGGGCTGTCGCACTAAGAAAATGCGATAGCCCCTTTGTTAGTTAATGGGTCAATTCTTGTTGGTAAGATGCAAAACTTCGTCTTTGGATAAAATGATAACTTATTCAGGTGGAGTTTTAATTCCATCTGAATTTAGTTGAATTTTACCCAGGGCTTTGCGGACGTATCCAAGAGGCAACGCCTATTGGTTAATACGCCCCATGGAAAAGTGTCAGCTATGGGGCTTTTCTTCCCCTTAAAAGGAGGAAGACTTAGCACCCGTTCGCGTGGGGTTAAAATATCTTGTTGACAATAATACGTTAGCGTACTAATATAAAGTACGTTAACGTATTATTTTTATTAAATCATCATAAAATTCGATAAGTACAAAAAGAAGGTGAAATCACGATGCAGATAGATGATACATTGGGCTATCTGTTATGTCGAACGGCCAGAAAGGTTCATCGCCATACCGAGAAAATATTCAGCCCATACGGACTGACTATAGAGCAATGGGTGGCTATGAAGATATTAGCTGAGCATCCGGATATCAGCCAAAAAGAATTATCCGGGCAAATGCAACGAGATCCCAATACAGTGAAGGCGATTGTGGATAGATTGCTTAAGAAGGATTATGTAAAAAGGGAGCCTAATCAAGCTGACCGTCGTGCCTTTTTCCTGCAGCTGACCGTGTCTGGTAAACAGCTTGTGGATAAATTGGCAGCGGAAGATGAACGGGAAAATCGGCAATTGGAGCTGGAACTGGGCGAAGTGGATACAGCAAATATGAAGAAAATGTTACTAAAAATAGAGGAAATGATTAGAGAATGAATAAACTTTGGACAACGGAATTTATTAGTATGGGCGGCTGTAACTTTCTGGTATTTATGAGCCAGTATATTATGATTGCCGCCTTGCCGATTTTTATTATGGATGATTTGCATGGCGGGGAACTGGAGGCAGGCATGGCCATGACTTTTTTCCAGATTGGAACTGTGGCCTGCCGTCCATTGGCTGGAAAACTTATCGACAGCGTGAATAAGCGAACATTGATGTTGGTGGCGACACTCTGTTTTGGGCTTATTATGCTTGGGTTCAACTTTTTTCAGACCCTTACAGGGCTTTATAGCTTGCGCCTGTTTCATGGTGTGATTTTTGCTATTGCAACTACGGCAGCTGCTGCTATGGCCGCAATGGTATTACCGGCGGAGCGCAAGGGCGAGGGGATTGGTTATTTTGCCTTGACCACAAATTTGGCTATGGTTGTAGGTCCTTTGCTGGGGTTGGTAATAATCGGCAGCTGGGGAGCTGAGATGTTTTTCCCCTTTATGGTGATGCTGGCATTATTTACCTTTGTTGTGGCAAATCATCGTAGACTGCCTGATGCAGTTATTTTGCCAGCTAAAAAGCAGCGCCATGGCATCTCCGTCAGTGATTTTATTGAACGCAGGTCTGTGGCTATGTCTTCCATTGGTGGCTTGGTATTCTTTGCTTACGGTGGCGTATTGACATTTATTCCCCTTTATGCGAAATCCCTGGGTCTGCAGCAGGAAACCAGTATGTTCTTTGCCGTATTTGCCACTGTTATTGTGCTGACTCGTCCTATCGTTGGAAAAATATTTGATACCAAGGGACCAGATTATACAATCTATCCTGGTTTTCTGTGTTTCGCTTTGGGAATGATTATTTTTGGTCAGATTTCTACTATGCTGGGGCTTTTAGTGTCGGCTGCAATATTGGGTATAGGCTTTGGTGCTTTGAGCCCAGCTTTTCAGACATTGGCTATCCAAAGTGCACCGATGGAGCGTAGCGGTGTGGCTACAGCTACCTATTTTTGGTCCCTGGATATTTGTGTCGGACTGGCAGCTGGCCTTTTGGGAATAGTCGCAGCTGGCTATGGCTATACCTTTATGTATAGTGTGGTTTGCACTGGTGTTATTGCAGTAGCTGCTGTTTGTTATTTTGTTTGGAACAAGTATCGGCAAGGCGCTATGTCAGTGATGAGCAAAATATTTCCGGTTAGGAATTAATGGTTGTTTTTTGATAGATTATTCTACAGCCCTTGTGCAAAAGATAGCATTTATAGACCAGAAAGGAGCATTTTTGATGACTTGTGTCATGTGTAAAGGCGATATGGAAGATAAATTGACCACCTTTATGGTGGATTTGGGAAATTGTATTGTTATCGTAAAGGGTGTTCCTTCTCATGTATGCAGCCAATGTGGATAAGTCTCTTATAGCGATGATGTAATTAACTTTATCAAGGAAATCAAAGAGAATAAAGAAGAGAGGGTGAGTTATATGACTTATGAAATGAAAATACTTGAAGCCCATAACGATGGCAAGGAAGAAGGCCTGAAAGAAGGCCAGTTGAATAAAGCAAAGGATATGGCAATTAAAATGCTTCGCAGGAATGAGCCCATGGATAAAATTATAGAGTATACCGGCCTTAGTGAAAAAGAAATTGAAGAATTATCCAATCAACAATGATATGCGTTGTGAAAAATATATATTGTTTATACTGAATAATCGATTGACAACAAAAAGCTGGTGAAAAGGGCAGGCTCTTTTTCATCAGCTTATTTTAGATTTCTTTGACATCCCTGTAGCGCAGTGGTAACATTTTATCTGTTGTGATTTTATTTAAGGGGCGTTTTATTGTGAATGAGAAATTAAGTTGGAAAAATTATCTGTTTGTTGCCAGTATGCTGTTTGGTATGTTCTTTGGCGCCGGCAACATTATCTTCCCGGTTCATCTGGGACAGGCAGCCGGCAGCAATGTGTGGCCGGCAATTGCCGGTTTCATTTTGACTGGTGTGGGTATTCCTATTTTGGCCGTGGCAGCTATCGGCATGTCCGGCGGTAACGGCCTGCAGGATTTGGCTTCCAGAGTGAATAAAAAATATGCCATGTTCTTTACCTGCATGCTGTATTTGACCATCGGTCCATGCTTTGCAATTCCGCGTTGTGCAACGGTTCCTTTCTCTATGGGGATTGCACCGATGTTTGCCGGTATTAGTCCGGAGATGGCACTTTTTGGTTTTTCTTTGGTGTTCTTTGCCATTGTCATGTTCTTTTCCCTCAGACCAAGTGGAATTGTTACCTGGGTGGGAAAGATTTTGACCCCGATTTTCCTGATATTTTTGGGCAGTTTGCTGTTGGTGGCCTTTGCCAATCCAATGACGGACAGCATTGCCAGCATTGCTCCGTCAGCAGAATATGAGTCCGGGGCCTTTGCCAAGGGTATTCTGGAGGGCTACAACACCATGGACGCCATGGCTGGCTTGGCTTTTGGTATTATCGTAGTAAACAGTATGAAAAATCTTGGCCTGTGCACTAATGAGGCCATTGCTTCGTCCACTATTAAAGCCGGTGTCCTCAGTGGCATCATCATGTCAGTGATTTATCTCATGATTATCCTCATGGGTACCATGAGCATGGGGGTATTCTCCATGGCGGAAAACGGTGGCGTGGCTTTGTCGGATATTTCCGGTCATTATTTTGGTGCCGCCGGCGTATTCGTGCTGGCGGGAATTGCTACCTTTGCCTGTCTTAAGACGGCCATCGGCCTGGTAACCAGCTGCTCCCAGACCTTTTGCGAAATGTTCCCTGGGGGTCCTGGCTATCGTACCTGGGCCTGTATCTTTGGGGCTGTATCCCTGCTGATTTCC
This sequence comes from uncultured Anaerovibrio sp., assembly GCF_947302755.1. Taxonomy (GTDB): domain Bacteria; phylum Bacillota; class Negativicutes; order Selenomonadales; family Selenomonadaceae; genus Anaerovibrio. Next base: position 922 of record NZ_CAMYWM010000018.1, on the reverse strand, counting down.
AATGTGGGTCTTACGGCGATTATCGTTTATGCCATTCCTGTATTGATGTTCCTGTACCCGTTGACCATTACCCTGACCCTGTTGGGCCTGGTGGGCGGTTACTTTAATCATTCCAAGTGGGTATATGGCATGGTTACCTTGTTTACTGTTATTGCCGCAATATTCGATTTGGTAAATGCTTTGCCGAAGGAATTGGCCGGTTCTCAGCTGGTAACCTCCATGGTGGCCTTCGCTACGGAATATATTCCGTTCTTTACCCAGGGCTTTGGCTGGCTGGTACCGGCTCTGGCGGGCTTGGTAATTGGCCTGGTGATGTACAAGGTTAGGGACGAATACAGCAACCATAAGGTTGCAGTTGGATAATTGCTGTGGTATAATAAGCGGTGGAAATACAGATACAGTCTTTGGGGCAGGGTGTAATTCCCTACCGGCGGTATAGCCCGCGAGCCCTTGTGGCATGACACGGTGAAATTCCGTGGCCGACAGTATAGTCTGGATGAGAAAAGACTTGTATGTACATTATTTTTGTGTGCATTTGGGGCTGTTGAAGAGTTTCGTTCTTCAACAGCTTTTTTATTTGATATAGGCTGTTCTGTGTATCTCATTTTCTATAGGAAAGAGGTGATGGAATTGCAGGATGAGTTTTATATGAGTGAAGCTCTGCGGGTGGCGAAAAATGCCATGGGCAGAACGTCGCCAAATCCTTTGGTGGGAGCGGTTATCGTTAAGGAAGGCCGCATCATTGCCGAAGGCTGGCATCGCAGGGCCGGTACTCCCCATGCGGAAATTCATGCCATGAACATGGCCGGCGAGCTGGCCAAAGGGGCAACAGTATATGTTACCTTGGAGCCATGTTCTCACTATGGCCGAACCGGCCCTTGTGCCAATGCGCTGGTGGAGGCTGGTGTAGCCAGGGTGGTGG
>NZ_CAMYWM010000017.1 GCF_947302755.1 uncultured Anaerovibrio sp. | reverse complement strand
GCGCAGTGGGAGCTTAGTGTTCGTTGTAAGGGCTTATGAAAGCCCGTATGCTTTCATCTTGTTTTTATGCTAATTATTTGTCTTTTCCCTTAAGAGCGGTAGTCACAGATAGCCTCATACATTCTATCAAGGCCCTTTGCGATTATTACTTGTGGCATAGCCAGGTTCAGGCGGATATAGCCCTTGGCATTGCCTACAAAAAGGTCGTCGCCACCTTCTAAAAGCACGCCAGCTTTATTGGCAAAGAAATCCGCCAAATTTTCCACTCCCGGCAGACATTTCCCCATATCCACCCAAGCTAAATATGTGGCATCAGGTATTTTAAATACCGCTTCCGGCAGCTTATCCTTTAGGAAATTATCCACATATCGGAAGTTGGCATCCAAATATTCCTTAAGCTCCTTCAGCCACTCTCCGCAATGCTCATAGGCTGCCTGATGAGCTGCAATGGAAAGGGGATTCAGCATACCAATATTCTTGTCCCTTCCCTTAAAATCTTGTCGCAGCTTTTTGTCACGAATAATAATATTAGAAAACATCAATCCAGCCATATTAAAGGTTTTGCTGGCCGACATACAGGTAATGAGCCTTTGATAATCGGGCATAACCTTGGCGGTAGGAATATGCTTCACCCCTGTACGCAGTAAATCACAATGAATTTCATCGGAAATAATCCACAAATCATTTTTCTCCACTATTTCCGCTACACGCTTCAATTCAGCCTCAGTCCACACCCGCCCCGATGGATTATGAGGATTGCACCAAATAAGCAACTTCACCTTTGGATCAGCGGCGATTTTCTCAAAGTCATCAAAATCAATAGTGAATTCACCATTCTCCTTCAAAAGAGGTGCCTTGATATATTCTACCCCATTATATTCCGCTGCGTGTTGAAAATATCCGTAGGCCGGTGTATGAATAATAACCTTTTCATCCTTTGCCACCAATAGCTCAATTAGCTGATATAAAGCAGGAATCACCCCTGCTGAAAAGGTCAGCTCCTCCTTTGGGAAGCTCCAATCATACATTTTATTACACCAGGCTGCAAAGGAATTATAATAATCATCCTTAAACATCATGGTGTAGCCCATAATACGGCGGTCCAGACGCGATTTTACAGCATCAATAATAGGCTGAGGCGTAGCAAATTCCATATCTGCCACCCACATCCGCACAAAATCTTCGTCCTTATATGGAAAAACCTTCTCAGGCCCCGCATGGAAAATATAGCCCCTAAAGCCATCAGTATTCAGTGCATTGGTATTCTGCCGATCCACTATTTCATCAAAATCAAACTTCATTTTCCCTCTCCCCTCGTTATCCAACGGAATACCTAAATACATGCTATCTTAAAAATAATTCTGGCTCAGCTCCACCAAACCATAATTCAACAGCCGCCAGAACTCACTATAGGTAAGCTTCTCCCCATGTACCGAGAACAGCATGTTATTATGGGTCCAATGGGCAGCATAGCTTACAGAATGGTCAACGAGCTCTGCTATAGCTACAGAAAGGCCATTCATTTTTTCTGTGTTCCAGGTAGCTCCATAGATGCCGCTGATATTGTCATTGGTAAGCTCGGTGCTCCGGGCTGTACGGAGGCGGAATTTCCCTGCCGGCTGACTATCTGAACAATATTCTATATCGATGAGGTCCCCGCCAATTACCCAAACCTGATTTACATGATAGCCGGTGATGGATGGCAGGTACAGGGGCTGAAAGCCGGCGGCTGTCTTGGCGGCTGCCACAGTATCATAGGCCACCATCGGGTTGGCCATACCCACGGGCCTCTCGGCCGCATGGGCCGTGCCAAGGCAAAGGGTACCTATAGTTAATGCGGACAATAGACCAATAATCTTCTTTTTCATCACAAAATCCCCCTCATTTTATCTAATTACTGCCTCCAAGGGCTTCACAGCATTATTATAACGCCATTGTTCAAATTTTTCTTCTTTAGAAGAAACTTCGTGCGAAACGTTGTTTCGCACTACGCCCTTACAACGAACACTAAGTTCCCACTGCGCCGTAGGCTTGTGCTCACTAAGTGTTCATAGTAAACTTACTGGACACCTGACGGTGTCCACACGCCCTTACAACGAAATCTAAAGCTCATCTGCATCCTTCGGATTTGATTCGCTAAGATTTCATAGTAAAAATATTTCAATTAGCATTCCCCCTCAGGACTTGCTTCTCGTTATAGCATAATTGCTCAAAGAAGCTTGGCAATTATTCCCAGCAGCTGACCCGTCAACCGGTTAAGGTCATTACAGGCCACCAGATTGGGATATATCTGGGACAATTGCTCATAACAGGTGAATTCCCCGGGCTCGTCCAGGGATATGCCAATAATATCCGTACCACGCTTGGTAATCTTTCGCACAGCATTGGCCGTATCCTTGGTGGAAACCGGCGGATAATAATCATCCACCTCATGGGCAGGAACGCCATCGGAAAGAACAATAATCAACCGATATTCATTGGTGGTACAGCGCAGCATATACCGCTCGGCCCAGAACAGGGCCAGTCCGTCCCGATTATCACCATAGGCGTCAATTTGCATGAGATTGAGCTTTTCTTCCTCCCTGCCGTCAAAATCACAAAGAATGTTCACATCGATCACGGATTCTTCAAATTCGGCCCTATGCAAGGCAACAGCATGGGGCATTTCCTGCCGCTTCAGCACTTCATGCAAAATTACTGCCGAATGCATAGCCGCCCGTTGACGGGGGCCGAACATGGAACCGGAGCCGTCAATCAACAGCAGCACCGCCATATCCGGAATTCCATCACTTGGAATTTTCCGGTACCAATAACGCTTCTTCAAATCCCCCAGCCGCCTGGAAGAAATGCCATTGCCAAACATAAATTTGTCATCCACTGTATCAATACGGGCCTTTAGCTTCTGGGAAAAGCGATTGCTGTAGGACCGAATGCTGCTTTTATAATTTCTGTATATATTTTGATATGCCACCCGCAAGCTTAAATTAATTTTAGGGTGAATTTCATTAATTTTTATCCCCTTATGTATTACAGCACAATCATAATCAGAGCCATGATATTCCGCAAAGGAGCCCTGATAGCTTATTTCCTGCAGTGCAGCCTGTTTCTCCCTGCTGAATGCCTGAATTGCCTGCATTAACTCAGCGACATTCGGTCTATTGGGCTTTTCCTTCCCCTCAAGGTCCGTAAACAGCCGTGTGGCCACCGCCTGAGCTTTGCCCTCCCGCTTCTCGCCACCAATAGAATTCCCTGCACCGTCATGGGTTTTTGTCCCACCCAATTTCATGACAAGGCTTTCTGGGTCCATTGGTTCTGTATCAGGCGGAATAAGCTCTTTAATTATCTCGAATATTTCCGTCGAATATTCATACCGCTCCTTTGGGGCGGGAGCCATACTCCCGGCCAGGGCAAGTGGTTTTACTGCCTCCATATAGGCAGCCACATCAGCCTGCATATTGGTTATCCGCACCATGGGATATAGGAGAAAATTAGCCATATAGTCCAAAATATCCATCAGCCGTTCTCCATTTGTTCGTTCCGAAGGCTCCTGCTTTCCCCCTGTTTCCTGTTCCTCCCTTAATTTTTCCGCCGCCAGCCGGTCCTTTTCGGCCTGAACGATTTTGCCAAAGCAGCGATTTACCGTCCCTTCAGATGGGTGATTGGCAAACAATCTGGATACCCTGCCAAATTTCAGGTAAAACTCCATATTGTCAAAATAACTGCAGCCCACCGCCTCTATATATGCATCCTCGATTATGTTGCTTATCAGCCCCATAATAATGGTTTTATTTTTGGTGTCACACCGTTCATCGCCAACCAGTCTGGGGGGAAAATCAGAATATAGGAGATGGAGACACTCGTGAATGGTCTGGGCCCGCGTAATAATTCGCAACGCATTCCAGGGGTCAATCAATACCACCCTGGGCCACTCCAGAAAATCGCCTGTATCATCAAGGGCCGCTCTATCGGCAAATAACTGGTCATGGGCAGGATCCACGATAATATTTCTCCCATCGGTGAATGCCTGATTTTCGTTGATGAAAAACAGCCTGGCATTTTCATTTTCGGCGAGAGTTTGGGCAAAGGTTTCTTCCAATCGGCGGTTGTAGTCGCATTGGAACCTTTCGAGAAGCTCCTCATCATTCCGGTCCATAGGTCAACCTCCCCGGCCTGACAGCTTATGTAGATATCCCATCAGCCTCAAGCCTTCCATTTGTACAGCATTATAATCCCCCGAATGGTTTCCTCCAGAGTCCTGTCGCATTTGGCAACAGGAATAATTGTTTTCTCGGCAGCCTTCATATAGCCTTCATACTTGGCCAGGCGAACCCAGTTTTCCAAATTGCGGGGCGATATCACAACATCCAGTTCTTCTGCCTCCACCTTCTTTTTGATTTTGTGATAGACACTGATAACCTTTTCCACCAAAGGAGCGCATTCCGACACCCGGGCCGTCAGCATTCGTGCAATGGCCTCATCGGACAGGGCGGCAATTTCCACGATTGCACTGAACCGATTGTACAGTGCCTGATTTAGCTCCTTTGTCCCAAAATACCCCATATTCATGGTGGCAAAAAATCTGAAATTGGGATGACGCTTTACCATTTCACCGTTATCCAGACGCACAAAGCCGTTGTCATCCAGCAGGGAATTTAAAAAGGCCAAATATTGGGGCTTGGCAAAATTGATTTCCTCAAATACCACAGCACCACCGTGACGGACTGCCTTTGTAACATAGCTTTCCTTAAATACAATTTGATCCTCCTGGGGGATATATTTTCCCAAAACAAATTCGTCCAGGTTTTCGGTACAGTTGATGGTTTCCATAATCGGCAGATGGATTGCCTGACAAATAAGCTTACAGGACATGGTCTTACCGGTTCCGGCCGGGCCGTGGAGCAACAGGGACAAAATATCACCAGAGGTAATGGCATTACATATAGCGGACATGCTATCGGGCAGGACAAATTCGGCAGAAAGCTGGGGTATCAATAGCTGCTGCTCTTCACTAAAGGCTGATTTTGGAAAAGGCGTTATGGAGGTCAAGGCTTTATGTCCGGCCTCCTTCATATTTTCCCGTATGGCTTCCCAGGTTGCCGAGCACTGATGCCATTCTGCCAAATCCAATATTTCCTCCGGATTTTTGTATGCAATGCTGTATTCGTCCATTTTATGGTTTTGGTAGAAATCCTCGTGTAAATTTACAAAGACATCAGCCACAGGATTATCCATGAAATGCAGCATAAGCTTATTGTAATCCATGTTATCCTCGACTTCCCGCCCTAAGAGTACCAAAAAGACCGGAAGCAATTTGTAAAGGGGACGCAAATGCTCCATATCCGCCGGTATCATCTCCCCGGCCTCGTTATATGCCGCAATGGAGATGGACATATCATCAGCCAGTGCACGGTAGGAATAGATATTACCCGCCACCACGCCATTTTCGCGATATTCATCCGGCAGCTGTATGGTAAGATATACAGAGGAGCCTCCTTCATTGGCTTTTTCATTATCCCTGAAATAATAGTCGCCAATGATTTTCCCGGATAAAAACCCTTTCATCATTTCTGTAAATAAAATCAATGCTTCGCCAATTGATTGACAGAGAGTTGTAGTTCCTTTATATGACTGATTGTCCGGGTGAACATAATATTGGGTCACATCAGATAAATGCTTAAAGCCGAAGCCCTTATATATTTCCTCAGAATTTTTCCGAACCACTTTATAGGCTGTTTTAAAGACCTTCAAGGTAATCTCTATTCCTTCGGGTGTTCCTTTTGCCATTCTACCGTCTCCCTGTTTCAAGCTAATAATCACATAGGCTCCCCTTTTCAATTCGCCGATTGTACTGTAAATCCTGCAAAAGTGTGCAAAATAAAAAAACAGCCTTCAATGACCTTAAATAGTAACATTTTTGGTACAATGTGAATATAAAGGATAACAACGCTTCCAGGGGGTGAATATTATGATGTTTGTTCAGTTGATTTTGGCTGCTGTCATATTGGGAATTCTTTACAAAAAAATGCTGAAATGGGAATGTGGCAGGTCAATTAATAAAAAGCAGGCCTTTGTACCAATTTTTTTAGGCCTACTGGCCACCATGCTGACCCTGGGATTTGCATTGGGAATTGCCCTTACCTTTATGAACATGGGATATACGGTAGATAGTATACAAAATGTGGTTATAAAATCCTTTGCCACCTCCTTTCTGCGGGCCGGCTTTATTGAGGAATTATCCAGATTGCTGATGATTATATTGTCAATTTGGTTATTTAAGCCTAAAAATGTTTATGAATACATTTTGACTGGTGCCGCGGTGGGTATCGGCATTACCTTGCTGGAAGAATTCGTCTATGGCGGAGACCTTGAAGGCCTGTTAAGACTAATTACTTTGGGGGTACATACGGTATTTGGTATCATCATGGGTAAGTATATCGGCATCGGACAATACAACAAGAAAAACCATCTTCCATATAAGCTCCAATATCTGATAGCCTTTTTCAGAATTATTGCTATTCAGACCGCTTGTTACATACTGTTTATGATGTCTGCACCGTATTCAATCCAGCCATCTTTATTAACAACATAGATGATGAACGAACAGGACTATGGGTTTTAATAGGGTTGGGCTGCCTCCTGTTTACCACCATTTTCCAATTTATTGCCATAAAGCGCGTAAAACGGGATGCAGAAAAATACTCGAAGATGCTAGTATAAATCGGATTTTTATACCCCAAAGGCTCCTTGCTGTACACTATATGTGCGGCAGGGAGCCTTCATCATGTTTTTAAAGTATTTATATTACACTTTTTAAATATTGATTTATTGTTATTTTATCATTATTTTATCATTATTTTATCGTTATTTTATTGTCATGTTTTTTATTTTGATTATGACTCATTGACCAATTTTCCCGTCATATGCTCCGGTATGACTTCAAAGCATTGCACCCTTGGCAAGGCATTTTTGAGTTCCTTTTCCAGATATGCTTCATCATCAGTAAATTTCTGTACCAGGTGGGTACATATTTTTCTGGTCTTGGCCTCATCATCCACCAGCCTGGCCCGGCCAAAGATGATAACACTCCTGATATTCAGGGCCCATTCCCCCTCCTGGCGATAGCCCTCATCATGGACACAATAGCTCACCTTGTCACAGGCCCGGATGGCATCCATCTTATGACCCACCTTGGCACTATGAAAATATAGCCGGTCATCCTCCGCACAATACCAGTGATCCAATGGCACACCGTAGGGATAGCCGTCATCTCCCAGCAGGGACAGCACTCCCCGCTTGGCTTCCTGCAAGACCTCAATACACTCCTCCCGGGAAATCTGCTGCTTAAATCGTCTCATTTCTCTGATCATAGCTCCACCTCATTTATCCACTAGCTTAATACCCGCAGGCCGATTATACCGGCCAAAATCAACAAAACACACCCTCCCTGAGCAGGGGTTATACTATCCTGAAATAAAAGGACACTGACCAGAAAGGTCCCCACAATCCCTATGCCAGTCCATACAGCATAGCCCAGCCCCAAGGGAATTCCGGTCAGGGCCTTCTCCAGCAAATAGAAGCTGATGGCCATGCCAATAAAGGTCATTGCCGTGGGCACAGGCCGGCTAAAGCCCTGGGACAGCTTAAGGGCAACCGCCCAAACCGTTTCAAATAATCCCGCGATTACCAAATATATCCAGTACAAAAAAATCTCCTTCCTATGCAAAAAAGGGTACGCCTGCTGCCGTTCCTTCCAAGACCTAACGGAACAAGCACAAGACGTACCCGGTGGCACAAATCATATTACTAAGCCAATATAACAGATATACAAATTTGTGTCAAATCAGATGTATAAAAAATGTTATTTAGATGTTTTTTAAAAGTTATTTAGTATTTAAATAAACGTTTATTTACATCTATTTTATCGTTGGCACATACCTGGCTCTGCAAATAGTCTGGGTCAGGGTTCCCATTGGGCAAAAGACGCACCAGGAGCGGGGCTTATATATCAGCATAGCGGCAATGGCAATGATTTCAGAGGTAAGCATCAGGCTGTAAAGACCGAAGGCAAACTGCGCCACCCAAGGCTCTATCCCGGATGAATAGGACCAGCTCCAGGGCAGCTGAAGGCTCCACAGCACAGTTACAGCCTCATTAAGCCCCTGTATTCCACTGGCCACCAGCCAGGATACATAGATGATATTAAAAAACATGGCGAAGAAAAAGACCATAAAGCCATATCGAAAGGCCCTGCCCTTCATCCACTCCGGCATTTCCCGCCTCATGGAAAGCCCTGCCTGACTGCCCATTACCCGCAAAAGCTGTCCCCGGTCACAGTAGCGGTTGCAAAACAGCTTATTGCCGCCCCCAATGGCCAAAATCAGGGGCAGACAGAAGCTGATAAGCCCCAGCCAGGCAAATAAAATATTGACCAAGCCCAGGGAAAAATAAATGATGGACCACAGCCAAAGATAGTGATACCAGCGACGCTGCTTGTTCATGACCGTACCTCCACCCTTATGGCCGACGCCGGACACTCCCTGGCACATCTTCCACAGCCCACACATCGCTCCTCCACGGGTCTGGCGAATACTCCACTGACTATTTCCATGGCGCCCATGGGGCAAATATCAGCACAGCTTCCACAGGCCACGCATATATTGTTATCTACCACCGCATGACGGGGCGATAATTTTCCCATGTAAAAAAACCTCCTGCTCAATACTGAAATTCCAAATCAAACCATTTGGCATAGGAGAAGCCGCCCATAAGATTACGTACCATAAACCCATGCTGCTTCAGCATTTGTTCCATATAATACCCGTTAATTCCTACCCGGCAGCTGACTATAATAGGACGGTCCTTATCCAGCTTATCCAGCTGGTCTCTGAGCTTCGGAGCCGGAATATTAATCGCTCCATTTATATGGCCTGACTTATACATATCCGGACTTCTCACATCTATCAGTAGTGCTCCCTTATTCAGCTCCGCCGCCAATTCTCCTGGCAAAAGCGGATTGGTCATGCCCTGCATAATATTATCTGCATAATATCCCGCCATATTGACCGGATCCTTGGCAGAAGAAAATGGCGGGGCATAACAAAGCTCCAAGTCCATCAGGTCCTGCACCGTACCGCCAAAGCGGATTACGGAGGCAATGACATCAATGCGCTTGTCTACTCCCTTGGGCCCGATGGCCTGGGCACCAAGCACCTTGCCATCCTTCAGGCTGAAAATCATTTTCAGGGTAAAATTTTGAGCTCCCGGATAATAGGTGGCATGGTCGGCCGGGAAGGTAACCGTAAATCTGTAATCCTTGCCATAAACCAGGCCCTGCCGCTGGAGAGCCCGTTCATTCATGCCGGTGGAGGCAGCTGTAATGTCAAATACCTTCAAAATCGAGCTTCCCACTACGCCCCCATATTGCCGGTTGGCCCCCACCATATTGTCAGCCGCCAGACGTCCCTGACGGTTAGCGGGACCGGCCAGTGCCAGAGTGGTATATTCCCCGGTCTGCCCGCTAAAGGTCTGCACCGCATCCCCTACAGCATAGACCTCCTTAAAATTAGTTTGCATATATTCGTTTACAACGATATAACCCCTGTCATTCAGGGTAATGCCGCTATCCTGCAAAAATCCCGTATCCGGACGCACACCTATGGACAGCACCACAAAATCTGCCACCAGCATTTCCCCGGAGGAAAGCTCCACCTTAATGCTGCCATCCGGTTCGTGATGAAATTCCTTCACACCGTCACCCAGCTTCAGATTTACGCCATTACTGCGCAGTTCATTTTCCGCCTGCACCACCATATCCGTATCAAAGGGGGCCAAAATATGCGGTGCCGCCTCCACAACGGTGACCTCCAGTCCCTGCTGGCGTATATTCTCGGCAGCTTCAATACCTACAAAGCCACCACCCACAACTACAGCCCTGCCGGCGGGATAATCACGGCTCAGCTTATGAAGTATATCTGCATCCGGCACATTGCGGAGGGTGACAATATTCCTATGATCAATCCCCGGAATCCCCGGCGTTAATGGCTTGGCCCCAGGAGCCAGCAGCAGGGCATCGTATGCTTCTTCATACTGGGTATCGCCAGAGCGGACCTGTACAGTCTTACCAACAGGATCCACCCCTATCACTTCACTATAAATCCGCACATCAACATTAAACAGATTTTTGAAGCTGGCAGGATTCATCACCAATAATTTATCCCGATCCGCAATAGCGCCCCCAACATAGTAGGGCAGGCCGCAGTTGGCGAAGGACACGTCTCCGCCCCGCTCAAACATAATAATCTCCGCCTCTTCGTCAAGCCGCCGCAATCGGGCTGCTGCAGTAGCTCCGCCAGCCACACCACCAACAATTAAATATTTTTTCATATACGTTCACTCCTAAAGCAATCAATATGTTTTACATCCAAAAGGATTATTTGGGAAATAAGCAGGATAAAATTGCTTTAACCCGTTCATCCTTCAACCTATAGGTAATCTCCAGGCCATTTCGCTCCCCCTGGATAATCCCGGCCTGCCGTAATTTGCCCAAATGCTGGGACACGGTGGACTGGGGCACCTCCATACAGCACTGCATGTGGGTCACATTGCAGCCACCGCTGCGCCACAAGCCACGTACTATACATAACCGGACCGGATGGGCAATAACCTTTAACAGCTCGGCCTGCTCCTCCACATTTTTCATATCCTCAATCATCTTTCCACCTCCGTGTCAAATATAAAGCCCTACAACGTTGGAGCTGTGCAGCCCCAGCTCAATTCTCCTTACCTTTGCCATTAATGCTGAACCCTTTGCCCCTAACCTATAAAGCCCCGGCTCATTTTACCTTACCTATGCCCCTTCGCATCGGAAAAATCATCCATATTCAGATAATATTTTGTATATCCATATATTACGTTTTTTGAATATAGTTGTCAATACGTCATAAAAAAATAACCCGGATCCCTATCAATCCGAGTTATGGCAGCAACCACTCTAAATCATGCAAATTTAATAACCAATTACCTTGTCCGCCTTAATCGTCCGCTATTATTATCTGCCTTTATTAACCGACAGAAAGTCGATGGACAGGTCCTCTATCGCCCTGCCTACCATCATATTCTTTACGCACAAAGTTAAAATAAATGTTTTAAAACATTTTTACAAGTTCTTTAAACATTATTTTTATGTTGTTTAAACATTATTTTTGTATTGTTTAAACATTATTTTCATGTTCTTTATTTCCCCACATTAACTAGAGGTCAAGGCTTGCATCAAATAAGTACATCATGCTACGCCTTATGGGACCATCGCTTCCGGGCCTCCTCGTAGCTTTCACACTCAATGGTAAAGCCGCGGCCGCTGACCTCGGAGGTATCGGAAATTATCATAAAGGCCTGTGGGTCATAATGGTCCACAATGGCCTTTACCTGTGCCACCTGGGTCAGGCGTACCACGGTAAACAGCACATCACAGGCTTGCCCGGACATGCCGCCACGACCATTAATAAAGGTAACGCCACGATTAAGCTCCGACATAATCTCCTCACATATCTGTCCGGCCTTTTGGGAAATAATAAAAATGGATTTCTCCCGGTTGAAGCCGGCCACCACCCGATTGGTCAGCTCCGCCGTAACGTAAATACCAGCAATGGACAGCAGGGCCTCCTCCAACTCAAACATAAAGGCCGAGGCCGACACAATGGCAAAATTCAGCACTGCCACCGCTGTCCCCAAATCCACGGAATAATACTTTTTTATAACAGCCCCCAGCACATCCAGGCCACCGGTATTGGCATTGGCACGAAATACCAGCCCAAAGCCGATACCGCTCAGCACTCCGCCAAAGACTGCATTTAATATGGGATTGGCGCAAACATGCCAATCGATAACAAAGGCCGTGACATCGAGGATAAAGGAAAAGGCCACTGTACCCAGAATAGTATCGCAAAAATACCGCCGGCCAAATATCCGATAGGCCAGGTATAAAATTGGCAAATTGTACACCATATTCTGAACGCCCACCGGTATATGAAGTATATAGTATACAATCATGGAAATACCACTGATACCCCCTGTAAGAAGGTGCCCAGGTATCAGAAATAAATTAAAGCCCATAGCCGTGATAAAGCAGCCCACCACAATCAAGCATAGCCTGAGAAACAACCTCAATACTTTCCTACTCATATATATTCCACCTGCTTTCCCAATAAAACACCCGCTGGTGATGATATAGCTGCCCTTGGCGTATATCAACCGACACAACGGGTGTCACACTTCAGCTTTTTCTTTTATACCCTCCTGGGAGCGGGTCCAGCACTTCTGGTAGTGATCCAGCTCCCTGGTCACTGCCTTAAAGGCCTGCCAGCCCACGTCATTATGATTTTGCAATAAATGCTTGAACTGCATCCTGGGAACATGCAAAATCTGGCATTCCTCCACGGCCTCCAGCAAGAAGGAGGACGGAATCCCCAATACTACCTGGGGATTAAGGAGGTGCCCCTCTTCCACCACATCCAAGGGCTTCATCCACTCATCATCCCCCTTGCTGTAGCGGGCTACCCTACCTGTAAGCAAGACCAGCAGGGCCGTCTGATTGACATTTTCATTTAAAATAACATCATCCTTTTTATAGGAGGTCACCCAACAGGAATCCAGCAAGGACCGGATTTGGGTCTTATTAAGGCTCAGCAGCAGCGGGGTCTCGCTGAGCAGTCCCACGTTATATTCCAGCTCATTGCTTTCCATGGAAACGGTTTCAGCAACGCTGAATTCCTCCATAATGCTGTAGGTAATCATAGGATGATGAAACAGGTTCTGGGGGGTCCAGTGCTTGTCGATTAACAGGGGCCAGCTCATAAGAAAAATATATTCCTCATTGCTGATGCGAAAAATATAGATGCGCAGCAGCTTGCCCCGCCGCAAATCAAAGGGACGCCTGCGGTCTGCCTCGGCAATGCGGTGCATGGTGTCCATAAGGTCATTGGGCCCCAGAGACTCCGCCGCCCGGAAAACCGGCTGAATTGTGTTGGAGTTGAGAATAATGCGCCACAGCTTGCCATTGCCAAAATAATAATTGGTCCGCAGATAGGGGTCACTCATGACCTCATCCCGCAAATAGCCCAAATAGGACACGGGAGCGATCTTTCCGCCCACCCGGAAAATGGCCTGGACAGCAGCTCTGGAGTGCTGTCCCTTTTCGTTCAGGGTCTTCAGCTCCTCCTCATTCACCGTCACAATATCCTTTATATTATTGCCATATATCTTCCTAAGCTCATCCATCATGGTGGAGCTTACATCGCCCACATGATATCGGGTTTTGGAAGTGTTTGAAATAATGTCCATTGGGGGGACTCCTTCTCCAAAAAATAAATTCCTGCCTTTGTAATTTTATCGAAATCCTCCGCTTAATATATTAACATTATCCCCCGTTATTTACTAGCAAATATATAGGACTAAAAATGGATTTTCCAAATTCTGTAACACACTTCCCCCTAATTGGTAATCCCCTAAGAGGATACTGTTCGCCGTCAGCATCTTCTTAGGGGATTACAGGCTGCTTTTGTGCACTGAAGTAATTATACAATCCCTTATGTAAAGCATAACTACTTTTATGTGCTTTATTTGCTTTATTTGACCTTATAATCGTCTTTTTCCCTTCAAAGCATAAGTACTATAACAAAATTTTAATAGCCTTTTAATATAAAAAACCGGGCTGCCGTCATCAGCAGCCCGATTCATTTATTAATCAACGCTTGGGAAACATGCCAAAGGCAAACATGGTCATGGCCACCGAGCCCATGGTAAATACCCGGTTTACCGCTACCCCATCGTCACCGTCAGCCGCCCCCAGGGTATACAGTAACGGCCAAAAATGGTCCACAGCAGGCACGGCAAATTCGGAATTTGGCCCAAGCTCCCAATCAAAGGCCCGTTCCTCATGGTGGTACTCCACCGCCCGACAAATGTAATTATTAAAAGAAACCGCCTCCTGGGAGCCCTCCCGATTGCCCCCTGCCTTCAAATAGGCCTCATAATTCTCCGCAGCCAGATCATATACCACATTGCCGCTGCCCAAAATCAGGTAGCCCTCACTTCTGAGCTGGGCCAGGGATTGGCCCAGTGCAAAGCATTCCCTGGCCGTAAGCCCGCTGTTGACAGACAGCTGCACCACAGGGATATCCGGGCGGGGAAACATATGAATCAGCACTGACCAGGTTCCATGATCAATACCCCAATCATCATTTACAGACACCTTATCCCCCAGGAGCTCCCGGACCCGCCGAGTCAGCTCCCCACACCCCGTAACCGGGTACTCCAGCTTGGTCAATTCCTCGGGAAACCCCTGAAAATCATATACCTGCCTGGGCTGAGCCGCACCTTGTACATACGTACCCTCAGTAACCCAATGGGCTGAAATAGACAATATTGCCTTGGGCTTACCGAAAATCTGGAGGATTGATTCACCTACTGCCCGCATCCCGGCGGTAATGTCATTTTTGTCCATGGCAGTCATAGGACTGCCATGACCGGCAAAAATGACCGGCATCCTTATATCATCCATACAAATTCTCCTCAAAATTTGAAAAAACTACGTTCTAAACCCCTCTGCCATTCATTATACCAAAATAAAAAAAATAATCCCACTATTAGCCGCAAACTAACGGTGGGATTATCCATTTTTTCTCAACTGGTCATCTGAAGCAGCTTATCCAGCGTACTGGTTTCCTGAATAAACACGTAAACAATTTCCCCATGGAATTTATTGTATACCAGCCGCCCCGTACACTCCACATTAATTTCCTTGCCCTGCTTATTAATAAGCCGGCATTTCACAAAGCCCTCCACGCGGTCATTAACCTGTTTCTCCTGAAGCTGCCGGCGATATTGCTGAAAAACGGTCCGACGCACCCGGGACAAATCCTGGGGATGGATGATGCTATACAGCTTTTCATGGGTAAAATCCATAAAATCCTGCATATTGTCACAACCAACCAGCTTGATAACGTCATCATTGGCAAAGATGATATGCCCATTGGAGCGAACCCTGTATACGAGAATAGCCCCCGGCAATCCCGTAACTATATCGCCCATCTTAAAGCCCAGCTGGGCCCGGTTGCGCTCCTCCATGCCATCGTAATAGCACTGATAGCCGTTTTTATTACTCATTTTTACCGCATAAAGGGCCGCATCGGCATATTCCCGAAGCTGCTTATAATCCCTTGTATGGATAGGATATTCCGCTGCCCCAATGGACATGGATACATGGTGCAGCTGACCGCCATGCTCAAAGCCCACCTTTTGTCCCACAAAGGATTTGAAAAAAGGCCGAATCTCCTCCAGGGAGGTATGGGTAAAGAAGACCGTAAATTCATCCCCACCATTACGGCCGATAATACACGGTCTGGGGCAACACCTTTTTAGGGTATCGGCTACCTTCCGCAAGACCTCATCACCCACACCATGACCGAAAACATCATTTATAAGCTTAAAATCGTCCACATCCAGGGACATTAAAACACAGCTCACCGCCGGATTGGTTTTGAGAAAATCCTTAATAGAATTTTCTGTCCCGCGTAAATTCAACAGGCCAGTCAAGGGATCCATAATAACCTGAACCGCCGTTCTGCGGGCCAGGGCATTGGCCTTACGGGTCTGTTCCTCCATGGACATCTCCTTATGGATCCGCTCATTGATATCTGACACCATAAAAACGACCCTGTGTATTTCACCGCCGGATTTCTCCCTAACAGGAACAAAGGTTGCTTCACACCACCCATTCACATTGGAATGAAAGGGACAGCTGACGAAATTATTATCCTTCAGCCGTTCTTTAATAGTGGATAGATTTATAAAATTCTTTATTGTTGTCCAGGAGGTACCATTGGTCATATGCCAAAATACATTGTATAATGCTTCCTGAGCCTCATTTTTTCCTTCACACAGGGCATCAATGGCCGGATGTGACTTAAATGCTTCATAGGCACCTGTTTCCAGATCAACGGAATGAACGGAAATATACTTATTAGATACCGCATTAAAAATAGCCTTGTATGAAGCCATATTTTCCACTACCCTTCAAAATTTCCAACCCGGCAAAACGTATTTTTTACATACAATCATACAATTAACCGTATTATAATAAACTTACAGCCAACAATCAATGATTTTTTCCTTATTTTTTAATTATAAAACTTTTGTCCCAACTGCAAATTTCCTCCTATCCATTTATCCCAGGAAAGCTGTACCCCGGCCTGGATAAGGAACACCATTGGGCCCCTGTCCACTTATTTCAGAAAAGCTGAAGAAAAAAACCGGATC
Source organism: uncultured Anaerovibrio sp. (assembly GCF_947302755.1). Classification (GTDB taxonomy): domain Bacteria; phylum Bacillota; class Negativicutes; order Selenomonadales; family Selenomonadaceae; genus Anaerovibrio. The sequence continues at coordinate 11,914 of NZ_CAMYWM010000017.1, read as the reverse complement.
CAGGTGAAGCCTTACACTCCATCTGAATCCAGTTTAATTTTACCCAATCCCTGGTCAACCCCTCCAGGAGGGGAACCACCCGGTCAGGCCCAGTGAACAAATTTCGTGGGCTTAAGTACCTCGGCTATTGCCCTTATCAGTACATTGATATCCACCGGCTTACTGATATGCTTTTGCATACCGGCTTCAATACAATTTTGGATATCCTCCTCATATGCATCCGCTGACATGGCAATAATCGGCACAAGAGAAGCATCCGCCCGGTGAAGCGTCCTGATTTTTCTGGTAGCAGCGAGACCGCCCATAACCGGCATGCGCAAATCCATCAAAATCAGCTGATAATGGGAGGTTTCACTGGCACTGTAGAATTCCAGGGCCTCCTGCCCATTATGGGCCCAATCAATAATATTGGCACCGTATTCAGCCAACATCAAATTTGTCAGCTCAGCGTTAATTGAGTTGTCCTCCACCAACAGAATAGGCACATCCTTCAACAAATCCCGTGGGATATCATTTGTATTTATCGCTGAAGCATGATTGGCGGTGGCCGCCTCCTCAGCACTTTCCTTTACCGTTCTTATGGGAACCGTGAACCTGAAGGTAGAGCCCTTGTTCAATTCACTGTCCACCTTTATCGTGCCACCCATCATGGATATAAATTTATTAACCAGAGACAAACCCAAACCAGTTCCCCGAGTATGCAGGGTTTCCTGACGGACCTCCTGGCTGAAAATATCAAACATGTGCTGCTGGAATTCCTTACTCATGCCAATCCCGTCATCCTTGACAATTTCCTCTAGGCTGGAATCATCGCCATTGGCATGAACAAAAACCTGCCAATCCACATGTCCCCCTGCCGGAGTATATTTTACAGCATTGCTGAGGAGATTCATGGCCAGCTGCTGCAGACGTAGACGATCCGCATAAACCACGATTCCCTCATCCACGTGCAAATTGGCTGTAAAGGTAATATGCTGATTATTGGCATTCATGGTAATGGCATCCTTAATAATATTAAATAACTCGTGAGGTACTATCCGCTCCTCCCGGAGCTCCATCTTGCCACTGGCCAGCTTGGACAAATCAAGGACATCATTTACCAGGGCCAGCATCAGCTTGCTGGAGCTGTCAATCCGTTCCAAATATTGCTGTACCTCCTCCATATTGCCGGAGCCTTTGGCTAACCTGGTATAGCCCAAAATTCCATTAAGGGGAGTCCGCATGTCATGACTCATGGTAGACAGGAAATTACTTTCCGACCTACGGGCCTGCTCCGAAGCATCCAGTGCTGCCTGCTTGGCACTGAGCTCCGCCAATACCTGACGCTGATGGGATTTGTAAACAGCAAAGCTGACTGCAATTGTGAGGAGCAGCAGCAACGAGAAGAAAATTGCCACCAACCGATTTGGTATTGTGCGCAAATATTCCATTGTTGTGGGCTTGATGTAAATATTCTGGCTGATAATGCTGGTTACATCAATATTATTGCCCTGCACCGTCTTGCTGAGAATGGAGTTCAATAAACCATTTTGAGGAAGCAGCTGGGCACTGCACTCAGACTCCAAATTGTCAATACCCTCTACCACAAAGTTACCGGTGCCCCGCCGCAGGGTAAGCCAATTAAGCTGGGCCATATTACAATATATAGCGTCAACCTCATGGGCCACCATAGCATCATAGCAGTCCTCCAGGCTGTAATACCCCTTAAACTTCACATCAGGCAGATTTTCCCGCATGGCCTTTTCCACATTTTGCGGTACCCGTCCCACAAAGCCTGCTGTCTTGATTTCATTTACATCAGCCCTCTTTATGGACAATATACTTAGATGGAAAAAGGTTTTGGTAAGCGCCAATCCACTTTCCTCACTGGCAATAATATCCTGGGTGGTCACACCGTACACATCCACATCCCCGGAATGAAGAGCATCTATCAGCTCCTGCCGGGTCTCACAAATTACAAAGGCCACCGGCCAATCAAGCAGCTGGGATATCCGCCGATACAAATCAGGGGAAATACCTCGCAGCTCCCCATCATCATCCACATAGGAAAACGGGGCCTGCTGCCTGATTACCCCTACCTTTAGCACCGGATGCTCGGCAATATACGCCCATTCTTCCTTGGTCAGGGGCAGGCCCTCATGGATCTGAAAATGGCGGTACTTATCAAAAAGCTTTTCCGAATACAGGGGATCCTCATACATAATGCGGTTCATGGCCGCATCCACCTTATTTTTTAAATCAACCTCATTTTTGTTAAAAATCGGATAATAGGTGTTGGTGGCAATATTAAAGGCAGAACGATAATTTTGGGTAAATTTGGACCCAATGGTTATAACACCATCCAGCTTCCCGGCATCCATGGCCTCATGCATGGCTTCATCACTGTCGTAGAACTTAAAAATTGGCGTAATATTGGATTTTTCTGCCCATTCCACGGCCCGATCATACATAATGGAGGATTGGACCACACCCAATACCTTATCATTAAATTCCGCAGGATTGCCGTAGCTGAACCGAGGGTCATCGCTGCGCACCCGTATGCTGGCCTGCCCCGTAAAGAAGCCATTGTTGGCAAACAAAAACTCCTCAAGTCGCTCCTGATTGGGAGAAATCCCTAAGGCCATCTGAATGTTATGGTCTCTGAGGGCCTGAAACATCCCATCATTATTGACAAAAGGATGATAAACAACCTTAAAATTGGCATATTGACCTATCTTATACATATATTCTGCATCAAAGCCATAATAGACGCCTGCACTGCCAGGCATGGCAATCCCCGTCTGCAATACAACGCCCACATGGACCGGCTGCCGGTTATCTGCTATAACATCGGCATATAAAACCCGATAAGGCAGCAGAATAACCGCCACCACAGCAGCCACAATAATCCGCCAAAATAAAATTCTATTTCTTCCCATTAAGATGCCTCCCTAAAAGCCGGTAAAAGCATTCATTGTACTGTTACTGATATATTTCGACGTTTACTCATTTAATCCTTTTTTCTAAACCATTATCCTCTGTGATAAAAAATTTTCTTTTTTTGCTATTGATAATCATTATCATGTATGTTATAATGGTCTTGCAGTTGAGAAAGAATATCAAATAGCCCAGGGGGGTGATTTCCATGAATAATAAAATACCTGATTATGAGCATCAACTGGCATATCACTGTGCACCTACTATTAAGGGAATAAAATGTGGCAGTATGGTAGCCTTCAGGATAAATTCTGATAACTCCTTCCGGAATTTTCTGACGAAGCATCACCAGTGCCTAAAATGCCATGGTATTGAGTATCTGCAACTGACACGACAGAAAAATCATAGCCTGATGCTTTTTTATAGGCCACAACTCCTGACCCGCCTTATAAAACGCCCCCTGGCTATTGATATTCTAAAAAAATTCCATTATCCGCTGCCAAAGGCTATAGATGAACATTCCCTTCCGGCTTTATTGGAACACCTAAAAAAACGTATTGCCCAATGTGATGGATTTCCCCATGAAATAGGTATATTTTTAGGCTATCCTCCAGCCGATGTACAGGGCTTCATTCAAAACAAGGGACAAAATTTCCTGTATAGCGGTTTTTGGAAGGTTTATTCCAACGAAGCCGCCCAGAAGCAGCTCTTTGACTGCTACAACAATTGTATCAATACCATGTGTGCCCGGCTCAAGGCAGGGGAGAGCCTGCAGGAGGTTATCGGGGCCGCATAGAATATATCATCAAAGTGTAGGGAGTTGATAGTTTATGAAAATCGCTGTTGTTTATTGGTCAGGCACCGGGAACACCAAGGCCATGGCTGAATCTATGCTGGAAGGGGCCAAGGCCGCCGGAGCCGATACGGAGCTTTTCTCCGTGGACCAGTTCAACGCCAATAGGATGGCTGATTATGACGGGTTCCTCTTTGGCTGCTCCGCCATGGGCTGTGAGGTGCTGGAGGAAGCTGAATTTGAGCCATTCTTTCAGGAGGCAGAAAACAACATAAAGGATATTCCGGTGGGACTCTTTGGCTCCTATGGCTGGGGCTCCGGCGAATGGTTGCAGGACTGGCACCAGCGCTGCCGGGACCACGGTGCCAAGGTATATAAGGAAGGGGTTATGATAAACAATACCCCGGATGACAGCGGGCTAAAGGAATGTGCGGATTTCGCTCAAAATTTTGTCAAAGATAATTTCTGACTTTTAAAGCTGTATAATATTGTGAAGGCTGTGCTCAAATATTAATTGGGCACAGCTTTTAGTGTTACATTTTTCCTGTATTTAGATTTTTTTCGATATTTCTGTTAAATTAATGTCAATTTAGTCATTTAGGGCTGGATTATTTTACAATATATACGTATAATTAGATTTGTTTAGACTGATTACCTGAAGAAAGAGTGATTTAGTATGAGTATGGAAATGGAATTTATCCGGGTTCTCCCTTCGCCGCAAAGTCTCATGGAGGATTACCCTATCAAAAAGAAATACAAGGACATAAAGCTGGAACGGGACAACACCATCAAAAAAATTTTTTCCGGCGAGGATCATCGGCTGGCCCTTATAATCGGGCCATGCTCCAGCGACAATGAGGATGCTGTGGTGGACTACGTTTCCCGTCTAGCTAAGCTACAGGATAAGATAAAGGATAAAATTTTTATTGTACCTAGACTATATACCAATAAGCCCCGCACCATAGGCGTTGGATATAAAGGTATGCTGCACCAGCCCTCTCCTGAAGGGGAGGAGGATATGCTGGAGGGTATTATTGCCATCCGCAAATTGAACGTGCGGGTAATTGAAGAAACAGGACTAACCGGTGCTGAGGAAATCCTGTACCCTGAGGTATTCCGCTATCTGTCCGACCTGCTGTGCTATGCCGCCGTAGGAGCCCGTTCCAGTGAGGACCAGCTCCATCGGATGATTGCCAGTGGCGTTGGCATTCCCGTGGGCCTGAAAAATCCACCTAGCGGTGACCTGTCTGTTATGCTGAATTCGGTGGCTGCCGCCCAGCATTCCCAGGAATTTTTGTTCCGGGGCTGGGAGGTACGCACCAAGGGCAATGCCTTCGCCCACTCCATCCTCCGGGGCTATGTGGATGCCACCGGCAGCAGCCTGCCAAATTATCACTATGAAACCTTGACCCAGGTTATCAAAATGTATGAGGAACGGGGGCTGGAAAATCCGGCCATCGTGGTGGATACCAACCACGCCAACTCCGGCAAGAAATATCTGGAGCAAATTCGAATCGCCAAGGATATAATTCATTCCCGCCACCTGAACCCGGATATCAAGAATATCGTCAAGGGCCTTATGATAGAAAGCTATATTGAAGACGGCTGTCAGAAGGTGGATGGCGGCGTATACGGTAAATCCATTACCGATCCATGTCTGGGCTGGGAGAAGACTGAGCGGCTGCTGCTGGATCTGGCCGATATGCTTTAATTTATTATGAACACTTAGTGAGCACAAGCCTACGGCGCAGTGGGAACTTAGTGTTCTTTGTAAGGACTCCGTGCGAAATAACGTTTCGCACGGAGTTTAATGATAATTAATTTTTAACGGGGGAAATCTCTATGCAGACTGCGGTAAACATGCTGGCCATCGCCCAGGGGGTATGGTCAAAGGCCCTGGAAACAGCCCGGGTAATCGTGGATGCCACTTCCGGTGCCGGCAGGGATACCTTGTACCTGGCCCAACACAAGCAGCCCCATGCCCATATTTACGCCTTTGATGTCCAGCCTACGGCCATGCTGAAAACCAAGAAAACCACCGAGGCCTTCCGGGAGGATATCACCTATGTACTGGATAGCCACGAAAACATCAGCCAGGTGGTAGCTGACAAGCTGGATCTGGTGGTATTTAATTTAGGCTACCTCCCCGGCGGCGACCACTCCATTACCACCGTGCCAAAGGTTACGGTGAAGGCTGTGGAAAATGTCATGAAGCAGCTGGCAGTAAACGGCGTTATCTCCATCATGGTCTATCCCGGCCACCCCGCCGGCAAGGAAGAGGGGGTACACCTTATGCTTCTCCTGGAGGAGCTGCCAAAGGAGGAATATTCCGTAGTAAAGTGCCAGCTCACCAACCACGATTCCACGGCCCCTTATTTGTATTTGGTTGAGAAGGTAAAATAAAACCCGCCAGTATTAATCTACTGACGGGTTTGATATGTTTTGAATTATATTAAGCTACTTTGTCAAAATCAATTACTGTAAGTTCGGTTAATACTTCTTCTGCCTTTTTACGCAACCGTTCCAACTGCGCTAAAATATCGCCAGTATAAAAGACATCATTGCACTCAGTACATTTATAACAAGGTACATTCTTAATAATGATGAGCATACCGTTTCTTTCAGTAACATCAGCCGTAAATGACTTAACCATATCACCTTTACATGATAAACATTTCATAGTGGCTTCCTCCTTTTAGAAAAGTTACTTTACTATGAAATCTTAGCAAATCCGAGGGATGCAGATGAGCTCTAGATTTCGTTGTAAGGGCGTAGTGCGAAATAACGTTTCACACGAAATTTGACTTTTTTCATCATGGACAGCCCTTCAACTGCCCCAATCCAATAAAAACTCCTGCAAACGGTCATGCAGCTTTACGCTAGTGCCGTTTCCTTCGATTTGTCCGCTACCGGATACAAATTCATCCCAAAGTCGTATCCAATACCATCATCAATGAAAAGCCTACGGCGAACATGATGGTGCCTATATTGGAGTGCTCCCCCTCGGACATTTCGGGGATTATTTCCTCTACCACCACGTACAGCATAGCCCCGGCGGCAAAGCTCAGCAGGAAGGGCAGCACCGGGATAATGATACTGGCAAATATAATGGTCAATGCGGCCCCCACCGGCTCCACCACGCCGGAAAGGACACCGTATACAAAGGATCTGGCCTTGGACAGGCCCTCTGCCCTAAGCGGCATGGAGATAATGGCTCCCTCCGGGAAATTCTGTATGGCAATACCCACAGACAGGGCTATGGCCGCCCCTAAGGTAATGTCAGCCGCCCCGTTATACCAGCTTGCATATAAAACGCCTACCGCCATGCCCTCCGGAATGTTGTGGAGAACCACGGCCAACACCATCATAGTGGACTTGGCCGCCCTGCATTTCATGCCCTCACTTTCATCACTGTTCAAATGCTGATGGGGAATCAGATAATCCAACAGGAGCAGAAACAGTATTCCCGCCCAAAAGCCCGTTATGGCAGGTACACAGCTCAGCACCTCACCCCAGCTGTCAATGGCCTGCTCCATGGCGGGTATTAACAGGCTCCACACTGAAGCCGCCACCATGATACCTGCCGCAAAGCCCAGCAGGCCCCGCTGTACCAGGGGATTGAGCTGTTCCTTCATAAAAAATACACAGGCCGCCCCCAGGCTTGTGCCCAAAAAGGGTATCAGGAGACCCTGTATTATTTCAACTGACATTTTTTCACCTCTTTCAAGAAAAGCAGAGCCAAATATCATGACTCTGCTTTGTACTGCACCATATAGCTTTGTAAAGCCTTCAGCTAAAAGCTTTCAATCAGATTGAAGCCCTTGCCCAGCAGGAAGGTAGCCGTCTCCGGCTCATTGGTTTTAAACACGGCCACCGGCTTGCCGGAATGACGTTCAAAGGAAATATACAGGTAGCAAATATCAATATTGGCCCCATCCACGGCGGACAAAATCTTATCCAAATATCCCGGCACATCCTCCATGGTCACCGCGATAACCTTGTCCAGACGGCACTGATAGCCGGCCTCCCGCAGGACAGCAATAGCTCCATCAGGCTTGTCCACAATAAGGCGGATAATACCAAATTCCGCACTGTCATTGGCCAGCATGGTATAAATATTAATATGGGACTTGGCCAGAACAGAGGTAATCTTCACCAATCCCCCTGGTTTATTTTCCGTAAAAAGTGAAATCTGCTGTAACATAATAAAACCTCCTGTAACCCCACGTCAAGGGGTGCCAACCCGCCCTCCTCTCAGGTAAGAGCTGCACACCCACAGACTCTGGATTAATTCGACTAAATTCAGCTGGCATATATATCTCCTGCTGAACAAGTCGTATTTAACAAACTCTAGGCATTATTTTAGCAAATATAAGCAAAGCTGTAAACCCAGAAGCTGTCATATTAATCATCTGTCTCCACAGGACTTCTCCCCCGACGCAGCTTTTCCAATTCAATCCCCGGCAGGGTAAAGCCCCGGCCCAACACCTCATTGGCCGGCACAATCAGCATAAAGGCCGCTCTGTCCACCGTATCTACAATGGCCTTTATCTTGGCAATCTGGGTAGTTTTCACCACCACAAAGACAATATCCCGTTCCGCCTGACTGTAGGCTCCCTGACCGTGGATAAAGGTAACGCCCCGGCCTACCTCGTAGATAATACCGTCAGCAATTTCCCTGGACCTGTTGGACACAATAAGAATAGCCTTCCGGTGATTAATACCGGCAATCACCTTATCCGTCACATTGGCAGCCACAAACATACCTATAAGGGTGAACATGGCCTGGGTAACGCCAAAGAGGGCTCCCGCCACCACCATCAGCATACAGTTAAAGGAAAAAATTACCACCCCCATATCGAAGGAATAGTATTTCTTCACAATGGCACCGATAATATCAAAGCCGCCGGTGCTGGCATTATTTCTGAAGACAATCCCATAGCCGATACCGCATAAAATACCGCCGAAAATGGCCGACAGCATGTGGTCCGGCACCAAATAAAAATCACTCATAAATTTGGTAAAATCCAGGCAGAAGGAAAATACCATGGTACCCACAAGCACATCCATAAGATAGCGTTTTCCCAGAAAAAAATAGGCGGCTATCAGCAGGGGAATATTATATATAAAGGACTGTATACCCAAAGGGAAGCCGAAGGAGAACAGCATAATCATGGAAATACCCGTAACGCCTCCCGTCAACAGGTGCGCCGGTACGTAGCAGGCATTGATGCCCACACTGGCGATAAAACAGCCCAGAACAATCAATCCATACTTAAAAATATTTCGCTTTACATGATACTTTCTCATAAAGTGCTTCATGCCAAACAGTTCCCCCCAGGAATTTTACTTTTTTAGAAATTATAGCTGCAGCTCAGCACATAGGTGCGGCCATTCATTGGATAGCCATAGATTTCGCTGTAGTTTTTATCAAATAGATTATACACCGACAGATTGGCGCTTGTCTGCTTATTAAATTCTTTTGTCACAGAAAGGTTATGCACAACATAGCCCCCCAGCTCAGCAATCCGTGTTTCGGCAGGACCCGCTGACGGATAACCGTACATGGCCCGCTGATTGCCGATGTAATGCATATCATACTGCAGGCTCCAGCTATCCCGGTGGAATTTGTAGCCCAGGGACAGCATATGGCGGGGGCGGTAATCCAGCTCATCTGATAAGCCAGCATGGTCATAGGCCTTGGCCCCATCCTTGGAGGTATGCTGATTGGTGTAGTTAAGATAAACCGAGGAATAATCATCAAAGCGATAATTATTTTCCCACTCAAAGCCCCAGATCTTCACCCCATTCAGCATGTACACATTAAACGGTCTGGTGTGCAGGAAATTAATGAAGGAGCTAAAGTTTTGATAGAACAAGGTTACCCTGGTGTCGTATTTGTCACTGAAGCTATGGGCCACCGACAGGTCATAGCCCCAGCCCTTTTCCGGGCTCAGCTCCCCCTTTTGGTTGTTGCCGGTTAAATCCTGATAATACCAATAAAACTCGGCCATGGATGGGCTGCGCCAAATCCGGTTAATGGACAGGCTGGTGGTAGTTTTGTCATCATGCTTCAATGTGGCGGTAATCTTTGGTGAAAGCCCTTTGTCATCGTAGGCTTTTATCTTTTCTGCCCGTTGGTCATCCCGATCGGCCCGCATAACATCATACCGCAGACCGTAATCCAGGGTCCAGCGCTTGTCCATGGTCCAGGTATCCCCCACATAGAGACCCCAAACATCAGCCTTTTGGGATGGATAGAGCTCCGAGGCCGTATTCGGCTTCACCCCATTGTACCAGCCATAGCCGTAGCGCATCAGGGTATATTCACCACCAAAGACCAGCTCATGCTTGTCATCCAGTACCCTGGTACCCCGATAAATATACCCGGAGGATTTGTCACTGGAGTTATGGCGATCATAGGACACGGCCCCATCCACTACCTTTACCTCATGGAGGTCCTCGTTATTCCTCCAGTAGGTAAGTAGGTCACTGCCATTGTCCCGCTTGGACGCATAGGAAATATCAAACCGATTTCCCGTGGCCACGGTCCGGCTCCCATCTCCCGGTAAATGAGCAAAATCCTGGTCATTGCCATAGGCATCCCCAAATAATGTGGTCGGATAATAAGAGTTGTACCCGGCCGTTCCCGGCTCATTCTTCACCACCCGGCCAATATGGGTGCGGTTATGCTGGAAATTCACCTTGATGCTGTCCGTCCTACTAAAATGATAGGCCAAATTTAAGCCAAAGAGCTTATTGCCATAATCCGCATTTCTCAGGTAGCCATCGTTGGACTCAAACAAATAATTAATGCCATAGTCCAGCTGTCCGGCTGACCCCTTATAATAAATGGACGCCTGCCGCAGGCGATTACTGCCTGCAGAAAACTTAATCTGTCCTCCATTGGTGTGCTTAGTAATAATGTTAATTACACCGCCATCGGTCTGGCCGTACTTGAAGGACTTGGCCCCCTTGATAATCTCGATTTTCTCGATCATATCTGTTGGCATGGCATCCCAGCTGAAATAGCTGCCGCCCATTACCCCGGAATTTTTCTGGGGCACACCATCCACCAGTACAAGGAACCGCCGGCTGTCATGGCCCCGGAGCTTTACACTCTGGTCCTCAGCACCGCCTACAGGCTTTTCCTGAATTTGAATACCTGCGGTACCCCGCAGCAGCTCCGGCACTGACTTGACCTCGCCCTTATAATCCTTCAAATCTATGACGGTATCCACCTGATTATCAGTGATCTCATCACCGTATACCACCACCTCTTCATCGCCGTAATTGGCTACCTCCGCAGCATATGCACTGCCGGTAACCAGACTAAGGCACAATAATCCGCTAAAAATCTTCCACTTGCTCATTTCCTTGCTCCTTCAATTTATATCTTTTCTAAAATGGAATCATTTCCTATTTAAACAACTCATGGTGGGAAAAGGCCAGCTTCAGCCGCTTCACAATAAATGGTATCAGCAGCAGCTGCAGGCCAATTCCCGGGGCGCCGGCCACAATCCCGCTCCATACATAGGCCACGGGCTCTGCCTTAATCTGCAGCATTTCCCCAAATAACAGCAATACTGCCACCATCATGGCCCGACCGCAGATAATGGCCCCCAGCATGGCCAGCCAGGGATTGACCCGCCGACTCAGTAGGCCGGAAACAAAGCCATATACCCCCAGCTCAGCCACCATCATGGGCAGCATGGGCATCAAAGGAGGCATACCCGTCAAGAAGCTGCTGCTAACCGGTGTAACCACCCCCACAATAAGTCCATATACAGGGCCTAAAATCAGCCCCCCCATAAACACGGGTATGTGCATGGGCGATAAAATCCTGGCCACCGGCCCCAGGGCATGAAAGGCAACGGGCAACAGCACCCCCAATGCCACAAACAGCCCGGCAAACACCGTTTTTTTCGTACTCATAATAACTCCTTTACATATACCAGCTGCCAACTGGCAGTTAAGCCTATCATAGTAGTATGGCTTCATCCCATTTTAACTCCACGCTAACAGGTGCCAATCTTCCCTCCTTTTAGGTAGGAAGCAAGATGAGAGCATAGGAGCTTTCATCAGCCCTTACAACGAAATCTAGAGCTCATCTGCATCCTTCGGATTTGCTTCGCTAAGATTTCATAGTAAAAAGCACCCATAGCGGTCAGTGTCAGCTGCTCAGCTAAGACCATGGTCTTGCTT
>NZ_CAMYWM010000016.1 GCF_947302755.1 uncultured Anaerovibrio sp. | reverse complement strand
AGGGTGAGGCTGCAGAGGCTCCGGCTGAGGACGCTGAGTAATATTAAACCTTAAAAGGGGTAAGGGGATATCCCTTATCCCTTGTTTTTTTGAAAATATATCCAATTAATAGGGGGAAATAAATAATGGCACAGATTACTGCTGCATTAGTAAAAGAATTGCGCGAGACTACCGGCGCTGGCATGATGGACTGCAAGAAGGCTCTCGTGGAGTGCGATGGTGACAAGGAAAAGGCTATCGACTATCTCCGTGAGAAGGGCATTTCCAAGGCTGCCAAGAAGGCTGGCCGTATCGCTTCCGAGGGCGTTGTTGCTGCTGCTTATGATGCGGCTTCCAATGCTGCTTGTCTGGTTGAGGTTAATTCCGAGACTGACTTCGTTGCCAAGAATGAAAACTTCAAGGCACTGGTAAAGAAGATTGCTGAGCATATCCTTGCCACCAAGCCTGCTGATTTGGATGCCCTCAATGCCTCCATGCTGGATGGCAAGACCGTAGCTGATGTAATGACCGAGGCTGTTGCTTCCATTGGTGAGAAGCTGTCCCTCCGCCGTTTCGTTGTATATACCTCTGAGAACAAGCTTGCTACCTACATTCACATGGGTGGCAAGATCGGTGTAGTAGTTGAGCTGTCCGGCGGCAGCGATGAGCTGGCACAGGATATTGCCCTTCAGATTACTGCCCAGAAGCCACAGAGCATTGACCGTAGCGGCGTTGATCCTGAGTACCTGGAGCATGAGCGTGCTGTACTTCGGGCCCAGGCATTGGAAGAGGGCAAGCCTGAAAAAATCGTTGACAAGATGGTTGAGGGCCGTCTCAACAAGACATATAAGGAGATTTGCCTGGTTGAGCAGGAATTCTTCAAGTCCTCTGATCATGAGACCATTCAGGACATCCTTGGTGATGTTAAGGTACTTCGCTTTACCCGCTTTGAGATGGGTGAGGGCCTGGAGAAAAAGAATGAGGACTTTGCAGCTGAGGTTGCAGCCCAGATGAAATAATTAAATATTTAAATCTCATGGAAAAAGGGACTTGCAGACGCGGTCCCTTTTCTTTAAGATATAATAAGACATAAATGGTGAATATTGCTTTGAAAAGCTGCAATACATTTAAACATTAGTTATTCTCGGATTTGGAGGTTGTTACAGTGGGAAAATACAAGCGCGTTCTACTAAAGCTTAGTGGAGAGTCTTTGGCAGGTGATCAGGGCTTTGGCATCAATCCAGTTGTGGTTGAAGCCATTGGAAAGCAGATAAAGCGCGTACACGATGCCGGTATTGATGTGGCCATCGTGGTGGGCGGCGGCAATATCTGGCGCGGCCTGGCCGGCAGTGCCAAGGGTATGGACCGTGCCCAGGCAGATTACATGGGCATGCTGGCTACCGTTATCAATGCATTGGCCATTCAGGACGCATTGGAGCAGCAGGAGGTTCCGGCCCGTGTGCAGACTGCCATCGATATGCGTCAGGTGGCTGAGCCTTACATTCGCCGCAAGGCCACCCGTCACATGGAAAAGGGCCGGGTCGTAATTTTTGGTGCCGGTACCGGCAATCCGTATTTCTCCACTGATACCACCGCTGCCCTGAGAGCGGCTGAAATCGAGGCCGATGTTATTCTCATGGGCAAGAAGGGCACCGAGGGTATCTATGACAAGGATCCAAACCAGAATGAGGACGCCAAGAAATTTGACAATATCAGCTACAAGGAAATTTTGCTCCGCAGCCTGAGTGTAATGGATTCCACTGCCACCAGCCTGTGTATGGACAATGATATTCCCTTGGTGGTATTTAAGATTGACGACTATGATAATATTTACCGGGCAGCTATCGGTGAAGATATTGGTACTACAGTAGGAGGCAAATAATAATCATGATTAATGACATTGTATCTTCCAGCGAAGAACGCTTAAATAAATCCATTGACGCCCTTAAGAGAGAGTTTGGCTCCCTTCGGGCCGGCCGTGCTACCCCATCCCTGCTGGACAAGGTGATGGTGGATTACTACGGCACCCCAACCCCTGTAAATCAGGTGGCCAAGGTTTCTGTTCCCGAGCCGCGGATGATTATGATTCAGCCTTGGGAAAAGACTATGCTCCATGAAATTGAAAAGGCTATCATGAAGTCGGAGCTTGGTCTTTCCCCAAATTCAGATGGTACTGCCATTCGGTTGTCCATACCCCAGCTCACCCAGGAACGCCGCAAGGAGCTGGTTAAAACTGTGAGCAAGAAGGCTGAGGAAGCCAAAGTGGCTATCCGCAACATCCGCCGGGATGCCAATGAGCATATCAAGAAGCTGGAAAAGGACAAGGAAATAACTGAGGATGAATCCAAGAAGGGTCAGGAAAAATTCCAGAAGATAGTAGACAGCTTCATTAAGACCGTAGATACCTTGAAGGAAGCCAAGGAAAAGGAAATCATGGAAGTATAAAATGGAAATTGATGTTGTAGGCAGGTCTTGGGATTTAGCTAAGGTCTTGCTTAATGAGGCCAATATAAGGTATAATGTAACGGTAACCCGACCGACGAAGGATTTTTTTAAGCTGGAGCCGGAAGGTTACTATGTTATCAGACAGCAAAGGCTGCCTGATGGCACGTTGGATATTAGAATAGCAGCAAAACTGCTGAAGGAGGTTTTCTAGTAATGGCTTACAAGATTAAGGAAGATTGCATTTCTTGTGGTACTTGTGCAGGTACTTGCCCTGTAGAGGCAATTTCTGAGGGCGACAGCAAGTACGAAATCAATCCAGAGGTTTGTGTAGAGTGCGGTGCTTGTGCAGCAGGCTGCCCAGTAGGTGCTATTGTTGCTCCTGAATAAGACACACAGCCGTTAATATCGGATAGAAGTGTCCATTAGCCCCTCATTAGATGATTTTGAGGGGCTAATTTTCTTACTTATCGACATAATTGGATTGCTATTTGCCGGATAGGCTGTAATAGGGGTTAGATATGTGGAAGAAAATTTTTGGTAAAACTGGACAATCAAACAATGATAATGGAACAGCTTTGCTTGAACAAATAGACAGGAATAGTTTGCCACGGCATATTGCCATTATTATGGACGGTAATGGCCGCTGGGCTAACGGAAAGGGTATGGTTCGTTCTGTTGGTCATACGGCTGGAGTAAAGGCACTGAAACGAACCCTAAAGGCGGCAATTGCCCTTGATTTGGAGGCTATGACTGTATATGCCTTTTCCACAGAAAATTGGAAGCGGCCGCCTACTGAGGTGGATTTTCTCATGAAGCTGTTTTCCGATTATCTTGAAAAAGAGCTGGCCGAAATGGATGAGGACAATGTCTGCATCAAATTTATCGGCCGGGTCAATGAATTGTCACCTGGACTGCAGAAGCAGATACGGGATGCAGAGCAGCGCACAGCTGATAACACCGGTGTACGGTTTACAGTTGCGGTCAATTATGGTGGACAGGATGAAATGGTACGGGCTGTACAGTCCTTGGCCAGGGATGTGAAGGCTGGCAGTCTGGAGCCTGAGAATATAGATAGTAAGCTTTTGGAATCCCGACTGGATACCAGTGATTTGCCGCCGGTTGATTTGGTGATTCGGACCAGTGGCGATATGCGTCTCAGTAATTTCCTGATTTGGCAGACTGCTTATGCAGAATTTTGGTTTACAGATACTAATTGGCCTGACTTTGGCAAGGAACAGCTGGCGGAGGCGTTGCTGGATTTCAGCAAACGTGATCGGCGCTTTGGCGGTCTTAATGAAAAGAAATGAGGAAATTAGGGAATGCTGACTAGAATAATTACCGGAATCATTGGAATAATATTGGCGGCACTGGTCATTCAGACTGGTGGAACCCTGTTTGCCGGTGCGGTGCTGCTGCTGTCCTTTGGCGCCTGGTATGAATATTGCAATGCCTTTCAGCAAAAGGGATATAAGCCAACCCTGGTTACCGGAATGGTACTGATTTCTATAATGTGGGCAGGGGGCTGGCTTGGCAGCAGTTCCTTGCTGATAGGCTCGGTAATGCTGTCAGCCTTGGTTATTATGGTGCTGACCGTATTAAATCATGATAATTTTGACGTTTTATCGGCGGTTATTTCCGCAGCAGGTATTTTTTATATAGGCTTGTCCTTCGTGCATCTCGTCATGCTGAGGTTTGCAGGGGAGGGCGGCATTATTCCCACCAGTTTTGGTGACTTCCAGACGGGCTGTGCCCTGGTATGGGTTGCTCTTATTGGAACCTGGGCCAGCGATACCTTTGCCTATTTTGCCGGCTGCTTTTTGGGAAAGCATAAATTATGTGAACGAATCAGTCCCAAAAAAACCATTGAAGGATTTATTGGCGGTTTGATTGGTACTACAGCCTCGGTGGCTGCATTGGGAGTATTTTTTGGCTTTGATGTAATCATGATGGCTGTACTGGGCTTTATTATTTGTATAGTGGCCACCCTGGGGGATTTGGTGGAATCCGTGATAAAGCGGTACACAGGCATAAAGGATTCCGGCAATATCATTCCCGGCCACGGCGGCATATGGGATAGATTTGACAGCGTAATATATACAGTTCCATTTGTATACTATTTTATGAATTGTACAGGGCTGGCGGGGTAACGCTCCCTGGCTTTGTTGAAGGTTAAAGGTTGGCAGTAAAGCCATAAGGCTTTATTGCCTATTTCTCTTTAATCGGATTTTAAGGAGTATGTAGCATGAAAAATTTAGTTGTGTTGGGGTCCACCGGCTCCATTGGTACCCAGACCCTGGATGTGGTCCGCAATAATCCTGATTTGTTCCATGTTTCTGTGCTGGTGGCCAATCGCAGTGATGAGCTGCTGGAAAAGCAAATAATGGAGTTTCAACCGGAGCTGGCGGTTTTATCTGACAATGAGGCGGCCCAGCGTCTCACCAGCCGTTATAGCGGCAAGACAAAAATTCGTGGGGGACGTGCTGCGGTTATTGAAGCGGCTGTTTTCCCGGATGCTGATACCGTTGTAACATCCTTGATGGGCTTTGCGGGCCTTGAGCCAACTATGGCCGCCCTGGAGGCCAGAAAAAATATTGCCCTGGCCAATAAGGAAACCCTGGTGGTAGCCGGCGAGCTGGTTATGGCTAAGGCCAGGGAAATGGGCTGTGCAATATTACCGGTGGACAGTGAGCATTGTGCCCTGTTCCAGTGTCTCCAGGGGCAGGACCGAGATGCAGTGGAAAAGCTGATTATTACTGCCTCCGGCGGGCCCTTCAGGGGCAGGAAGGCCCATGAGCTTACCGCGGTAACCAAGGCCGATGTCTTGGCCCATCCTACCTGGAATATGGGACAGAAAATTACTGTTGATTCTGCCTCGTTGGTCAACAAGGGCCTGGAGGTCATTGAGGCCAAGTGGCTCTACGGCGTGACCTATGACCAGATCCAGGTGGTGGTTCATCCCCAGAGCATAGTCCATTCCATGATTCAATACCGGGATGGTACAGTTATGGCCCAGCTGGGCTGCACGGATATGCGCCTGCCAATTCAGTATGCCCTTACCTACCCTGAGCGGGTTGAGTCCCATTTTCCAAGGGTGGATTTTTATGAGCTGGGCAAGCTGACCTTTGAAAAGCCTGACATGGACACCTTCCGTGGACTGAAGCTGGCCTTTGAAGCCGGCCGAACCGGCGGCACCATGCCATGTATTATGAATGCGGCCAACGAGGTGGCTGTAGAGGCCTTTTTAAAGGGCCAGTCCGGTTTCCTGAGGATTTATGAGCTTATTGAAAATGCCATGAACAAGGCTGATGTACAGTATAATCCTACTCTGGAGCAGCTGCTGGAAGCAGATAGGTGGGCACGGGAAATCACCCGTGAAGAACTGGTTAAATAAAGGGAGTATATTGTTATGTTATTGACTATAGTATCTGCGGTATTTGTCTTTGGCCTTTTGGTACTGGTCCATGAGTGGGGACATTTTATTACTGCCAAAATGACCGGTATGCGGGTGGATGAATTTGCCATTGGCTTTGGACCGAAGCTACTGGATTGGCGGCGGGGAGAAACCCTCTATGCCATCCGGGCCATTCCCCTGGGGGGCTATAACCGGATTGCCGGAATGGATTTTGATGAGGAAGAGGAGAAAGATGCCGGTGAGCGGGCCTATTACAGACGTCCGGTCTGGGCCAGGATGATCGTTATTTTGGCCGGCTCCTTTATGAATTTCCTGTTGCCCATTATCCTGTTTTTTTTGATTTTTGTATTTTCGGGCATTCAAAGTCCCAGTACAGAACCGGTGGTAGGGGATGTGTTGGCCGGTGCTCCTGCCCAGTCAGCGGGCCTTGCTGCCGGTGATAAAATTCTTACTATTAACGGTCAGCCGGTAAATGAGTGGAATGATATTTCCACCTTGCTGGCCGGTGGAGCCGGCAAGCCCTACGAGGTTACCTATCAGCGGGGTGAGGAGGCAAAAACCACAACGGTCATTCCCATGGAGGATGAAATGTCCAAGCGGGTGGTAATTGGTATTCAGGGAACGGCGGTTACCCGGGAGGTATCCGTTGTGGAGGCTGCCCAAATATCTGTGGAGCGGACCTGGTCCATATTTCAGCGGATGCTGGAGGCCCTGGTGCTGCTCTTTACCAAGGAGGGGGCCTCGGCAGAGCTGGCGGGACCCATCGGAGTGGCCCAGATGGCTGGGGAGGTGGCCCAGCATGGCTTTATCCCATTATTGAATTTCGCGGCCTTTTTAAGCCTTAACCTGGGTATTGTCAATTTGCTTCCGGTTCCGGCCCTTGATGGCGGTCATTTCGTTACCCTGTGTATTGAAGCGGTGCGGGGCAAGCAGATGAGCAAAAAGGCCCTGTACTACCTTCAGGCCGTAGGTGTGGTGCTGCTGATCAGTCTGATGATTTTTGCCACCTTCAATGATGTGACCAGGTAATGGAGGACAGTACAATGATAAAGCGCAAGGAAACAAGACAGATTCATATAGGTAAGGTAGCCATCGGTGGTGGTGCTCCCATATCCGTACAGTCCATGACTAATACCAAAACCACGGATACGGAGGCAACCGTTGCCCAGATTAATGCCCTCCAGGCAGCCGGCTGCGATATCGTTCGCCTGGCAGTGCCGGATATGGAGGCAGCCCAAAATTTGGGTAATATTATAAAAAAGGTAAAGGTACCCCTGGTGGCCGATATACATTTTGATTATCGTCTGGCTCTGGAAGCCATCAATCAGGGAATTTCGGCCCTTCGTTTAAATCCGGGAAATATTGGGGGTGAGGCCAATGTTAAGGCAGTGGTAGCTGAGGCCAAGGCCCATAGTATTCCCATTCGCATTGGCGTCAATGCCGGTTCCCTGGATAAGAAGCTCTTGGCCAAATACGGCGGGGTAACGGCAGAGGCCCTGGTGGAATCTGCCATGGAGCACGTGCGCATCCTGGAGACCCAGGATTTTTACGATATGAAAATTTCCCTGAAGGCCCATGATGTACCCTTGACCCTGGCTGCCTATCAGCTGATGTCAGAAACTGTAGATTATCCATTGCACCTGGGTATTACCGAGGCCGGAACTGCCCGAACGGGTATGATTAAGTCCGCAGTGGGCATCGGCGCTCTTCTTGCCCAGGGCATTGGTGATACCTTCCGCATTTCCCTTACCGGTGACCCGGTGGTGGAGGTGAAGGTTGCCAATGAGATCCTGAAAGCCCTTGGTATGCGGGAATATGGCCCAACCCTTATTTCCTGCCCGACCTGCGGGCGTACCAGCATCGATTTGGCCGGTATTGCCGATGAGGTGGACAGACGGCTCCAGGGGATTTCCAAGCCAATTTCGGTGGCTGTTATGGGCTGTGTGGTAAATGGTCCCGGAGAGGCCAGGGGGGCTGATGTGGGCATTGCCGGCGGCAACGGTGAAGGCCTGGTATTCAGAAAAGGTGAAATAATCCGCAAGGTGAAGGAAACTGAACTGGTTGAGGAATTATTCAAAGAAATAGACAATATTTTACAGGAGGACTAAGATAGTGCGCGCAACTAGACTTTATGCACCAACATTGAGAGAAACACCAGCCGAGGCTGAGGTGAAAAGCCATCAGCTTATGCTCAGAGCCGGTATGATAAGAAAGGCAGCCGGTGGCCTGTATACGTATATGCCCCTGGCCTGGCGCAGCCTTAAGAAAATTATGCAGATTATCCGGGAGGAAATGGATGCCGCCGGTGGGCAGGAAATTGCCATGCCAATTGTTCAGCCTTCAGAAATTTGGAAGGAAACCGGCCGCTGGTCAGTATATGGTGATGAGATGTTTAGGGTAGCTGACCGTCATGGTCGGGAGTTCTGTCTTGGTCCAACCCATGAGGAAATGGTTACCACCCTCATTCGTGATGAGGTCCGGTCCTATAAGCAGCTTCCTTTAATGCTGTATCAAATTCAGAACAAATACCGGGATGAAATTCGTCCGCGGTTCGGCCTTATGCGGGGACGCGAGTTCATCATGAAGGACCTTTATTCCTTCGACAAGGATGAGGAGGGCATGAATGAGTCCTATAAGATAATGTATGATGCCTACACCCGGATTTTCAGCCGCATGGGCCTGGAGTTCCGTCCGGTAGAGGCTGATAATGGGGCTATTGGCGGCGGACATTCCCATGAATTCACCGTGCTGGCCGAGGCCGGTGAGTCCAATATCGCCTATTGTACCAAGTGCGATTACGCAGCCTCTGATGAAAAGGCGGAGCTTACCGTCATCAAGGCACCGGAGGAAGAACAGAGGGCTTTGGAAAAGGTATCCACCCCAGAGGCCCATACCATCGAGCTGGTGGCCAAGTGCCTGAACCTGCCTTTGGACAGGACCATTAAAGCCGTTGCATTCCAGGATGACAAGGAGGAGCTTATCCTGGCCTTTGTCCGTGGTGATCACGATGTAAATGATGTAAAGGTAGTCAATCTCTTTGATGAGTCCATTGAACTGCATATGGCAACTGATGAGGCCATTGAGGAAGCCGGTGGCGTTCCGGGCTTTATGAGCCCCATAGGCCTAAAGGAAGGTACCAGGGTGGTGGTGGATGCCACCGTTATGGAAATGTACAATGCCTGTGCCGGAGCCAATGAAAAGGATATGCACTATATAAATGTAAATCCAAAACGGGATTTCAAGGATGTAATTGTGGCGGATATCCGCATGATTAAGGAGGGAGATGCCTGCCCTCACTGCGGTGCCCCGGTGAAAATGACCCGTGGTATTGAGGCCGGCCAGGTATTTACCCTGGGGACCAAGTATTCCCAATCCCTTCACGCCACCTTCCTGGATGAAAACGGCAAGGAAAAGCCTTTGGTTATGGGCTGCTACGGTATTGGCGTCAGCCGGACCATGGCAGCGGCTATCGAGCAGAACAATGACGAAAACGGCATTATATGGCCAAGGGCCATTGCCCCATTTGAGGTTGTGGTAGTACCCATTAACGGGAAAAATGAGGAGCAGTTGAAGATAGCCGAGGAAATCTACAATGACCTTAAGGCCAAGGGGGTAGATGCCCTGCTGGACGATCGTAAGGACCGGGCCGGAGTTAAATTTAAGGATGCCGATTTGATTGGCTATCCCCTGCGGATTACCGTCGGCCCTAAATCGGTGGATGAGGACTCCGTTGAACTGAAGGTACGCCGTAACGGTGAAATGGTGAATACCACCAGGGCTGAGGCGGCAGCAAAGGCTGTGGAGATGCTGAAGGCACTGTAAAATACCCTGTGGCCGGTATTAATATTTTGTCAAGGTAATTCTCTTGACAAACAATATAGCTGTCGCTATAATAAATGAGGTTGATATCTATATGATGAAGATTAATATAATTGAAGCCAATGAAAAACTTGGTTCTCCCATATCCTTTGAGTTTGCTGCCAAGGCTCAGGACATTGATGCCGTTGACGAAAGCTATCGCTTTGATGGTGATATTATTGTCAAGGGTGAGCTCGTGGCAACCGGCCGGGGGTATCGTGTAAAGGGGAAGATTTTCTGTACCAAGTCCTTTGTCTGTGACCGTTGCCTGGAGGAGGCCTCTCAGCAGCAGGAGCACGACTTTGACGAGGAATACCGGAAAAAAGCCCCTGGTTATGCTGAAGATGACCAAGATGTGAATTATTTTGATGGTGATTTGGTGGATATATCTCAAATGGTTCGAGATGTCCTGTTATCAGATCAGCCGTTAAATAATATATGCAACGCTGATTGTCGCGGTCTGTGCCTGAAGTGCGGCGCAAACCTCAATCATGGCGATTGTGGCTGTGACCGTACTGTTATTGACCCAAGACTGGCGGCATTGCAGCAATTATTGATTAAGAAATAATTCTATTCATTAGTGAATGTTTCGTTAAGGAGGTGTATCCTGAATGGCAGTACCAAAGCGTAAAATGTCTAAGGCTCGTCGTGATTCCCGTCGTGCCAACTGGAAGTTGGAGGTTCCTGGTTTCGTTGAGTGCCCACAGTGCCACGAGCCAAAGATGCCTCATCATGTTTGCACAGAGTGTGGTTACTATGATGGCAAGGAAGTAATTTCCGCAGCTGAATAATTAACTGCTGAATGAGCAGGCTTCGGGCCTGCTCATTTTTAGTGCCCATAACCATCGGCTGGACTTGATTTGTATAAATAATTCCAACATTTGCAATAAAATAATATTTTTCTTGCCTTTTCCAATGAAAGTTTATATAATCATATGCAGTTAGTAGGACTTGGTACTAATTTTTTTAATATGAGCTGTATTATGTTATTGACTGTCAGATTACCAAAGGAATTGATATGGGATTTTACGAAATGAATTCATTTGTTAACCTGACAATTGTAATGTTTGGAAGAAATGCAGTTTTATGATATGATGGTTATGTTGTTTTAAGGGTGAGTAAAATGGCGCGGGTTAAAAAGAAGGAAAGACATACACTCTTAATGCGTCAGGTCAGTGAAAAGCCTTTTCTTACAGATGAAGAGCTGGCCCGACTTCTGGAGGTAAGCATTCAGACCATAAGACTGGATCGCATGGAGTTGGGCATACCTGAGGTGCGGGAACGTATCCGCAGGGTGGCAGAAGAGGCCAGGGAAAAGGTTACCACCATTGAAAAGGATGACCTGGTGGGTGAACTGATTGACCTTCAGCCAGGCCGCTCCGGGATATCACTTTTGAAAATTACGGAGGATATGGTATTTTCCAAGAACCAGATCGCTAAGGGACATTATATATTTGCGCAGGCCAGTTCTCTGGCGGTAGCCGTTATTAGTGCTCCTATGGCCGTGACCGGTGTGGCAAATATCAAGCACAAGGTTCCCGTTAAGCTAGGGGAGATGCTTGTTGCCAAGGCAGAAATAATTCGTCAGCGCAGCAACAAATTTTTTGTTTGGGTTAGAACCAGAAACGCCACAGGAGAAGTTTTCCGGGCCAAATTTATAGTGGTTTCGCTGACGGAAAATTAATGGGAGGCTCTAAATTGAAGCTTGCAGTAGATGCGATGGGCGGGGATTACGCACCAAAGCAGATAGTCATGGGGGCAATTGAGGCCGCAAAGAAATATGACTGTGAAATCGTCCTGGTAGGAGACCGGGCACAAATAGAAGCCGAGTTGAAGGCTAACAATGCTCAAAATATTGAACGCCTGAGTATACATCATACTACTGAGGTTATTGAAATGGGTGAGCATCCGGTGGAAGCCGTAAGAAAGAAGAAGGATTCCAGCCTGGTGGTGGCTACCAAGCTGGTGAAGACCGGTGAATGCGATGGTGTCCTGTCAGCAGGCAGTACCGGTGCGGCAACTACCGCAGCCACCCTGTTTCTTCGTACTATAAAAGGGGTGGACAAGCCATCCATAGCCACACCGCTTCCCACAAAGGACGGACTGGTTCTCCTGTTGGACTCCGGTGCTATTGTGGACAGTAAGCCAAAGGATCTTACAGAAATGGCCCTTATGGGTTCAATATATAGTCAGTACGTTTATGGCATAAATAACCCAAAGGTAGGACTGCTGAATGTAGGTGAGGAGGAAACCAAGGGAAATAAAAAGGTTCAGACCACCTACCCTATGCTTAAGAGCATGAATTCCATAAATTTCATAGGAAATGTGGAAGGACGCGATATTCCTACCGGCATGGCTGATGTTGTAATTTGCGATGGATTTGTTGGTAATATTGTGTTAAAATTTGCTGAGGGTTTGGCAGTAACATTATTGGACCTTATCAAAAATGCCATAAAAAACGGTGGGATTTTTGCAAAGCTTGGTGCTGTACTGGTTATGCCGGCGTTGAAGAAGCTGGGTAAAAAGCTTGATGTTACAGAGTATGGCGGCGCACCTTTACTTGGTGTCAATGGCTGCTGTATAATATGCCATGGTTCTTCCGATGCAAAGTCAATTTGCAGTGCAATTAATGTGGCGAACGAGTATGTTAAAAGTAATGTGGTTCAGCGCATTAGGGATAGCATAGAGAAGGAGGAGATGCTGGCTAATGACCATGATGAAGAAAAATAATGCAGGCATCTTGGGAACAGGCTTTTATGTTCCGGAAAAGATTTTAACTAATGACGATTTATCCAGGATTGTTGATACAAGTGATGAATGGATTACTGAGCGTACCGGTATAAAGGAACGCCGTATGGCGGCTGATGATGAGGCCACCTCGGATTTGGCCATGAAGGCTGCCCGGCAGGCTCTCTCCGATGCAGGGGTATCTCCTGAGGAGCTGGATCTTATTATCGTATGCACCCTTACATCAGACAGAATTATTCCATCAACTGCTTGTATGCTTCAGACCAGGCTGGGGGCCAATGGGGCTGCGGCCTTTGATTTATCGGCTGCGTGCTCCGGTTTTGCCTACGGCCTCAGTGTGGCGGCCCAGTTTATTGAAACCGGTGCCTATAAAAAGGCTCTGATTGTGGGAGCGGAAACCCTTTCAAAATATATTAACTGGGAAGACCGCAATACCTGTGTATTGTTTGGTGATGGTGCAGGAGCTGCGGTACTGGGTCAGGTGGAGGATGGCTATGGAATTCTGAGCTTTGACCTGGGCAGTGATGGCTCCGGTGGTGATGCGATTCAAATTCCGTCCAGCGGCAGCCGCCTGCCGGTGAGCAAGGAAACAATTGACCAGCGTCTCAATCTGATACATATGAATGGCAAGGAAGTCTTTAAGTTTGCGGTAAAGGCAATGGGGAATACAGTAAAGCATTCCCTGGATAAGATTGGTATGCCACAGGAGCAGATAGATTGGCTGGTTCCTCATCAGGCGAATATCCGCATTATTCAGTCAGCGGCCAAGCGATTGGCTATGCCCATGGATAAGGTGATATTAACCGTTCAGAAATATGGAAATATGTCAGCGGCTTGTATACCCATTGCTTTGGCCGAGGCTGCTGCTGAGAAGCGCTTTAAGAAAGGCGATATAATAGCACTGTCTGGTTTTGGCGCAGGCCTTACCTGGGCATCATGCATAATCAGATGGTCTAAGGAGGATTAACATGTTTGAGGAAAATCCCATTTGTAAGTTGTTGAATATCAAATACCCTATTTTCCAGGGGGGTATGGCGTGGATTGGCACAGCTGAGCTGGCTTCTGCTGTATCCAATGCCGGTGGTCTTGGTATTATTGGCGCAGGTCACATGCCTCCGGATATTCTGAGAGCAGAAATCCAGAAGGCCAAGAAGTGGACTGACAAGCCCTTTGGCGTAAATATTATGCTGATGTCTCCTTTTGTAAAGGAGGTTATGCAGGTAGTTGTGGAAGAGCGTGTAGCTGTTGTAACTACCGGTGCAGGCAATCCTGCAGAATATTTGCCGGCTCTTAAAGAGGTGGGCACCAAGGTTATTCCAGTAGTGGCTTCTGTAGCCCTGGCCAGACGCTTGGTTCGTTCCGGCGTTGATGCTGTTATTGCCGAAGGTACCGAGTCCGGTGGCCACATTGGTGATATCACCACCATGGCCCTTGTACCGCAGGTGGTGGATGCCGTAGATGTACCTGTTATTGCTGCCGGTGGTATCGGTGATTCCCGTGGCATTACCGCTGCTATTGCCTTAGGAGCTTCAGGTGTCCAGATGGGAACCCGTTTCGTGGTATCTGAGGAATGCATTGCCCATGAAAATTACAAGAATTTGGTATTGAAGGCTAAGGACCGCTCTACGGTAGTTACAGGCCGTTCCACCGGTCATCCGGTCCGGGTTATCAGCAATAAGATGACCCGTGAGTATGCTGAACTGGAAGCTAAGCAGACTCCTGTGGAGGAGCTGGAAAAATTCGGTGCCGGTCGTCTCAATTTGGCCACCCATAAGGGTGACGTGGAGAATGGTTCCGTAATGATAGGTCAGATTTCCGGTATGCTGGATGATATTAAGCCGGTTGCTGTCATTATGGAGGATCTGGTTTCCGGTCTTGCCGCAGCCCGGGACAGAGTGGTGGCCTTTTCCAAATAATCGCATAAATTTTTGTCAATAAATGGAGAATATAAAATGAATAAACTTGCTTTTGTTTTCCCTGGACAGGGTGCACAGAAGGTTGGAATGGGTAAGGACTTTTACGACCATTATGACGTGGCCAAGAAGCTTTTCAAAGAGGCTGATGAGGCTTTGGGCTATTCCATTATGAAGATGTGCTTCGAGGGGCCGGAGGAGGATTTAAAGCTGACTGCCAACACTCAGCCAGCAATTCTTACCATTAGCTGCATTGCCAATGAAATCCTTAAGGAAAATGGAATTCAGCCGGATATTACCGGTGGGCACTCCTTAGGTGAGTATTCCGCCCTGGTGGCTTCCGGGGTATTGAAATTCCAGGATGCAGTTTTGCTGGTACATAAGCGCGGTGAGTTCATGCAGGAGGCTGTTCCGGTAGGAGAAGGCGGCATGGCGGCTATTATCGGTGTGGACCGTGATAAGATTATCGAAATCTGCCAGTCCGTCAATGATGAAAGCCCTGTACAGGCTGTCAACCTCAATTGCCCTGGTCAGACCGTTATTGCAGGGGCAACCCTGGGGGTGGAAAAGGCCGTTGAGAAGCTTAAGGCCGCCGGTGCCAAGAAGGCAGTTATCCTGCCGGTTAGTGCCCCATTCCACAGCACCCTCATGAAGCCGGCTGCCGAGAAGCTGGCAGTGGAGCTGGACAAGGTTACCTTATCGGAGGCAAAAATTCCGGTTGTGGCCAATGTCAATGCCCATATCCTTACCAGGGCGGATGATATCAAGACCGCCCTGGTGGCTCAGGCTGCCAGCCCTGTTCTTTGGGAGGATTGTGTGGCCCAGATGCAGGCCTTTGGTGCTGATACCCTGCTGGAAGCCGGCCCGGGCAAGACCCTGTGCGGCTTCAATCGCCGCATTGACAAGGCCATTAAGAGCCTGAATGTTGAAGATGTTGAGTCCTTAGAAAAAACGCTTGACTATTTCAGGGAGGTTCGTTAATATGCTTTTAGGTGGAAAGTCTGCCCTTGTTACGGGTGGTTCCCGTGGCATAGGTCGTGCTATTGCTATTAAGCTGGCAGCCGAAGGGGCTGCAGTTGCCATTAATTATGCCGGTAATGCCAAGGCTGCTGAAGAAGTAAAGGAAATTATCGAAGCAGCAGGCGGCAGGGCTATGACAGTTCAGGCTGATGTATCCAATGGCGAGTCCGTTGATGCCATGATTAAGGAGGTAGTTGATACCTTCGGTGGTATAGATATTCTTGTAAATAATGCAGGCATTACCCGTGATGGTCTTCTTATGCGCATGAAGGAAGAGGATTGGGATGCGGTTATTAATACCAACCTTAAGGGCGTGTATTACTGTACCAAGGCTGTTTCCAAGCTGATGATGAAGAAGCGGGCCGGCCGCATTGTAAATATGGCTTCCGTGGTGGGCCTTACCGGTAATGCCGGTCAGGCAAATTATTCGGCAGCCAAGGCAGGAGTAATTGGTTTTTCCAAGACCATGGCCAAGGAGCTGGCATCCCGTGGCATCACCGTAAATATGGTGGCACCTGGGTATATTGATACCGACATGACCTCTGTTCTTCCTGACAATGTCCGGGAGGCGATGGTAGCCGGTATTCCACTGGGCAGAGTTGGCGCGCCGGAGGATGTTGCCAATGCAGTTCTGTTCCTGGTGTCTGATAATGCATCTTATGTTACTGGCCAGGTCATCAATGTTGATGGCGGTATGGTCATGTAATATAGTCTATAGATGAAACTTGTTTGAGGAGGTGAACCAAGCATGTCTACTTTTGAGAAAGTAAGAGATATCGTTGTTGAACAGTTGAGCGTTGAAGCTGATGATGTTGCAATCGAGTCCACTTTTATCGATGATTTAGGCGCTGATTCTCTTGATATTGTTGAGCTCATCATGGCTTTTGAGGAGGAGTTCGGCATCGAGATTCCTGATAGCGCAGCTGAAAAGATTAAGACCGTTCAGGACGTTGTAACTTTCATTGACCAGAACAAATAAGCTTTTTGCGTCTTGCCTTTAAGAAAGTCCCGTGAAGTTGCTTCGCGGGATTTTCTAAAGAAGGTAAGGACCGTCCCATGAATGGAGGAGTAGTTTTGAAGCTTCCTGAACTTAAAATTGGCGATAAAATTGCAAAGATGCCAATTATTCAAGGCGGCATGGCGATACGCTTGTCTACCGGTCGATTGGCCGCAGCTGTGGCAAATCAGGGCGGTATCGGTCTCATTGCCGCATCTGGCATGACCAATGATGAGCTTCGTTATGAAATCAGGATGGCCCGCGCATTGTCCAAGGGGATTATCGGCATCAATATCATGTTTGCGGCCAAGAAATTTGCTGAAATCGTAAACACTGCTATTGATGAGGGTATTGACCTTGTTGTGGCCGGTGCAGGCTTTTCCCGGGATATATTTGGCCTTGGCCAGAAATCCGGAACACCGGTTGTTCCAATAGTATCATCCGTCAAATTAGCGAAAATTTCTCAGCGTCTTGGTGCTGCAGCTGTTGTAGTTGAGGGCAAAGAAGCAGGCGGCCACCTGGGAACCGATCAGTCCATAAAGACGATTATCCCGGATATTGTGGCAGCCGTTGACATTCCTGTAATTGCGGCAGGTGGTGTCCTTCATGGCCAGGATATTGCTGATTTAATAAAAATGGGCGTAAGCGGTGTCCAGATGGGTTCCCGTTTTGCGGCCAGCGTTGAGGCCAATAGTGCCCCAGCCCTGAAGGAATATTATCTTAAGGCAAAGCCTGAGGATGTGGTGGTTATCCATAGTCCTGTTGGTCTGCCAGGCCGTGCAGTGCGTAATCCATGGGTCGCCAGAATCATGGAGGGGCCTGTACCGCCAACCCAATGTGACAATTGTCTTAAGGCTTGCAAGCATAATTTCTGCATAATAAGAGCACTCAGCCGTGCCCAGCAGGGAGATGTGGAAACAGGTCTTGTATTTACTGGTGAGTATTTACCAACAATAGATAAAATATTGACTGTTGAAGAAATTTTCCAGCAGCTTAAGGAAGAACTGGCTGCTATTAATTGAATTGTGAGGTGTTAATTTTGTCTAATCGCGTTGTAATTACCGGCCTTGGCGTAATCAGCCCAGTTGGTACCGGCAAGGACGTTTTTTGGCAGTCCCTGTTGGAGGGTAAAAACGGAATTGATAAAATTACTCGTTTTGATGCATCCGAGTACAAATCCCAGATTGCCGGCGAGGTAAAGGATTTTGATCCTGCTGATTACATGGACAAGAAGGAGTCCAAGCGGATTGACCGCTATGCCCAGTTTGCTGTTGCTGCCGCCAAGATGGCTGTAGAGGACGCAAAGCTTGATCTTGAGGCTGAGGATTGCGACCGTATCGGTACCTTTGTAGGTAGTGGTATTGGCGGTATTGAAACCATGCATGGACAATATGAGAAGCTGTTTGACAAGGGCCCAAGCAAGATCAGTCCTTTCTTTATTCCAATGATGATTGGCAATATGGCAGCAGGCCATGTGTCCATCGCTTTGGGGTTAAAGGGACCAAGCAGCTGTGTGGTTACAGCCTGCGCAACCGGTACCAACAATATCGGTGACGCATTCCGCGTTCTTCAGCGGGGGGATGCCGATGTTATGGTAGCTGGCGGCACTGAGGCCAGTATTTCCCAGGCTGCTGTGGCAGGCTTCTGCTCCATGAAGGCCTTGTGCTGTGATCACAACGATGATCCGGCCCATGCTTCCAGACCATTTGATGCAAACCGCAGCGGCTTCATTATGGGTGAGGGTGCAGGTATTGTTGTTTTGGAAACCCTGGAGCATGCTGAAAAGCGTGGTGCCCATATCTATGCAGAAATCGTGGGCTACGGTTCAAATTCCGATGCCTATCATATTACCAGCCCGGCTCCTCATGGGGTCCAGGCGGCCAAATGTATGGCCAGTGCCCTTAAGGATGCCGGTCTTCATCCCTCTGAGGTTGACTATATCAATGCCCATGGTACCTCAACCCACCTGAATGACCTGACTGAGACTGAGGCCATCAAGACCGTTTGGGGCGACCATGCCAAGGAGGTTTCCGTAAGCTCCATCAAGTCCATGACCGGTCATCTTCTGGGGGCAGCCGGTGGCGTTGAGTGCATTGCCACTGCTTTGGCTGTGGAAAATGACATGCTGCCGCCTACTATAAACTATGAAACTCCGGATGAGGGGTTGGATTTGGATTATGTACCTAACAAGGCAAAGGCAAAGACCGTTCGTGCCGCTCTGTCCAATAACCTTGGCTTTGGTGGACATAATGCTTGTATTGTTTTAAAAAAATATTCTAAGTAAAAGTTGAGTGATTTATTATGGTTGAACGTGTGACTGCAGAGCGCAGGAGACGGTTGGAGACCCTGGCGGGTCAGCTGGGTGTGCGGTTCAAGCATATCGGCTGGCTTCATCAGGCCCTTACCCACACCTCTTATGCAAATGAGTCCCGCATTCGTGTAGAGCATAATGAACGCTTGGAATTTTTAGGAGATGCGGTGCTGGAGCTTGCTATCAGCACCTATCTTTTTAAACATTTCCCAGAACTTCCTGAGGGAGATCTTACTAAATCCAGAGCAGCTGTGGTCTGTGAAGCCAGTTTGTCCAGTCGTGCAGCAGAGCTTAATTTGGGTGATTATCTGTTGCTGGGTCATGGTGAGCAAAGCTCTGGTGGCCGTAAGCGGGCTTCCATTTTGGAGGATGCCTTTGAGGCGGTAATAGGCGCCATTTATATGGATCAAGGCTGGGCATGTGCTCAGGCCTATGTTATCCGCCAGCTGGAGGAGCACCTCCTTCAGGTGGAAAAGGGCATATCCACGGTAAAGGATTATAAAACCATGCTCCAGGAGCTGGTTCAGCGTCATGGTGAGAACAAAATCTGCTATTGCATGATTGGCTCTGACGGTCCGGATCATGCCAAGGTATTCAGCTTTGAGGTAAGGCTTAATGATGAAGTTTTAGGAATAGGAACTGGTCCAAGCAAAAAGGCTGCCGAACAGCAGGCGGCCAAGCAGGCTCTAGAAAAAATGAATAAATAATAAAAGGACTGTTGCGTTATTGGCAACAGTCCTTTATTATTAGATATAGAAGGATTAGGTACAGAATTTCTTTACGGAGATAAAAATTAATTTTATTTATTCAGGAGGTAATATGATGAGGAAGCTTATTTTTTTAGGTACTGGTAATGCCATGGTCACCAAGGTCTTTAACACCTGTTTTCTCATTGAAACATCTGACGGAGAGCTGTTTCTGACTGATGCCGGCGGCGGCAATGGTATATTGCGTCAATTGGAGCTGGCCGGAGCTGATTATAACAAGCTCCATCACATGTTCGTTACCCATGCCCACACGGATCATATCATGGGGGTTGTATGGGTTATCAGAAAGATTTCTTCCATGATGAACAGCGGCAAATACAATGATGAATTTCACATATATTGCCACAACGAGGTAAAGGATATTCTTCTGAATATGTGTGAAATGATGTTGAAGCGCAAGGATTTTGAAAATATTGGTGAGAATATTATTATTCATGAAATTTGGGATGGTCAGGTTATTGAGCTTCCAAGCTTTGATATCAATGTTTTTGACATTTATTCCACCAAGGCAAAGCAGTTTGGGTATCAGCTCCAGTTCAAGGAGGATGGCCTCATGATGACCTGTCTGGGGGATGAGCCATTTAACATAGGCTGTGAGGAATACGCCAAGGGCTCTGATTGGATGCTCTCCGAAGCTTTTTGCAAATATGGGGACAGGGAAATATTTAAGCCCTATGAAAAGCATCACAGCACCTGCAAGGAGGCGGCTGAATTAGCCAAGAGCCTGGATATTAAAAATCTGATTTTGTACCATACCGAGGATAAAACCATTGATACCCGTAAGGAAGCCTATACTGCCGAGGCCAAGCAGTATTTTGACGGCAACGTGTTTGTTCCTGATGACTTGGAGGTTATCCAATTTTAATCTAATTTTAATCCTATTCACATACGTATTTTATAATCACATATATAATAGAATGATATGACTAGGTACGAGTTATATAACAAAATATAGTTCGTACCTAGTTTGCGTTGACAACACCTCTTATCTGCTGTAGCATGATATATTGGTGGTCTTTTTGAGATTAATACCGCAATGATAAGAAATTTAATTGGCAAGAGGAGGAATAGGTTTTGTTATCAAAAAAAGGTATTGTAATATGCGTCGCTGTAATTATAGCGGCGGTTATTGGCGGCTATATGTTCCTTATGTCGCAGATGGCCGGTCAGCGACAGGGGGCCGGAGCAGCCCAGGTCAAGGCCATGACCGTTATTAAGCGTGATACACCGGTTACCCTGGAATATCCAGGCTCGATTGTAGGTAAGGATACCACCAAGGTTACGGCCAAGGTTTCCGGTACTATCGTGGAGAAGTATATCAAGGGTGGTGACCAGGTTCAGGCCGGTCAGGCATTGTACAGAATCGATGCCAGAACCTATCAGGCCGCCCTGCTGAATGCCCAGGCCAATCTGGCCCAGGCCCAGGCCAACCTTAATAATGCCAGAACTGATTTGGCAAGAAATGAACAGCTTTACGCAGCTGAGGCCATTTCCCAGCAGGTTCTGACTACCCAGCAGGCCCAGGTCAATGCATTGGAGGCCAATGTTTCCGCTATGGAGGCCCTGGTGCAGACTGCCCAGCAGAATTTGGATGATACGGTGGTATACGCTCCTATGAGCGGCAAGCTGGCTGTGGACGATGTGGCTGTGGGTACCTATGCAGCTGCCGGCACTACGGCCCTGGTTACCATTGGTACCAGCAATCCAATGATGGTTCAGTTCAGTGTCAGCGAAGCGGAATACCTGAAATATGTGGGTGAATCCGTAATTCCTGGTCAGAGCCTTCCATCCAAGAGCGTTCGTATCGTGCTGTCTGACGGGAAGGTATACCCTGGTATGGGCACCGTTGTGGAGGTGGACCGTGCCATGGAGGGAAGTACCTCCTCCCTGCTGCTGAAGGCCCAGTTTGATAATTCCAGCGGTATACTTATTCCGGGTATGTTTGCCCGTGCCCGTCTGGTAGGGGATACCATAAAGGATGCTATTTTGGTGCCTCAGCGCTCCGTTCAGCAGCTTTTGGGCAAATCCTTTGTTATCATTGTTGGTGAAGGAAATAAATCCGTTGTGGCTCCTGTAGAGCTTGGGGAAACTGTAGGCAGCTATTATGTAATTAAAAAGGGCCTTAACGGCAGTGAACAGGTTGTAGTTGAAGGTCTTACAAATCTTACAGAGGGTGTAGAGATGAACGTTACTACGGTTTCTGCCGATGATATGGGCTTCTCCTTTGTAGATAAGCACGAATAAGGGGGTAGACCTGTGTCTAAATTTTTCATACATAGACCAATATTTGCAATAGTTATATCCCTTATTATTGTTATTGGTGGTTTGATTTCCGCCTTTCAGCTTCCTATTGCCCAATATCCGCAGATTGCCCCGCCTACCATATCGGTAAGCACCACCTATACAGGTGCAAATGCCAAGGTAGTAAATGAAACCGTCGCCCAGATAATTGAGCAGCAGGTAAACGGTGTTCAGGGCATGGATTATATGAATTCCAACGCCTCTGATTCCGGTTATTATTCCCTGTCTGTTGTTTTTGAATTGGGTACTGATGGTGATATGGATGCGGTAAAGGTACAGAATGCTGTGGCCGTTGCCAATCCAACCCTGCCTGATACGGTAAAAACCGTAGGTGTTGTCACCTCCAAGGCGTCCAATACCATGGCCCTGATGGCGGCAATGGTATCTCCTGAGGGCACCTATGACAGTACATGGATAAAAAACTATTCAGATATTTACCTGATTGACAGAATAAAGCGCGTGGATGGTGTAGGCTCGGTACAGGCCTTTGGTGCTGACCATGCCCTGCGTATCTGGTTGAATCCTGATCGTCTGGCTGAGATGAACCTTACCGTAAAAGATATAACGGATGCCATTAATGAGCAGAACCTTCAGGCACCGGCCGGTACAGTAGGTGCCCTGCCAATCCGTGACCAGCAGGAAAAACAGTTTACCGGAAAAATTGATGGTCGACTGGTTACTGCCGAAGAGTTTGGCAACATCGTAATCAAGAGAGACCATAACGGTTCCATGGTACATCTGAAGGATGTGGCCCGGGTGGAAAAGGGTGCCAAGCAGTATGCGGTTTTCTCCAAAATGAATGGCGCTCCTAATACAGTCGCTTTTGGTATACAGTTGACAGAAGATGCAAATACTATGACTACAGTAGCCGAAGTACGTGAGATTTTGGAAGAGGCGGAAAAATCCTTCCCTCCTGATTTAAAGCTGCAGTATATCGTAGATACGACAGAATTTATCGGTTCCTCCATCAAGGAAGTAGTTGAGACCTTTGTTGAGGCCCTCCTGCTGGTAGTATTGGTTGTATTTATCTTCCTGCAGAACTGGCGGGCCACCCTGATACCGTTACTGGCTGTTCCGGTATCTCTTATTGGTACATTTATTGCCTTTATAATTTTGGGCTTCTCCATCAACACCCTGACCCTGTTTGCCATGGTATTGGCCATAGGTCTGGTAGTTGATGATGCTATCGTGGTTATTGAGAACGTAGAGCATCATATGAGTACAGGCCTTACCCCCATTGATGCCACGGAGCGGGCCATGGATGAGGTACAGGGGCCGGTTGTAGCCATTGCCTTTGTATTGGCCGCCGTTTTCATTCCGGTTGCCTTCCTGGGTGGTATGATGGGTGTGCTGTATCGCCAGTTCGCCCTGACTATTGCCATATCCATGGCTTTGTCGGCCTTTGTGGCCCTGACCCTTACGCCGGCCCTTTGTGCCATGATTTTGAAGCCGGTGGATTATGATGCCAAGAAGGAAAGGGACAGCAGCCTGTTAGACCGGTTCTTTAAACGGTTTAATGATAAGTTCAATGAAATTCGCATCAGCTACCAAGGGGTAGTTGGCTGGTTCATTGGAAATGCCAAGTATGCGGTAATACTCATCGTTATTATAACGGGTCTTACGGGCCTGCTTTATAAGATTGTGCCTAGTACCTTCGTTCCTGATGAGGACCAGGGGTATTATGCGATTTCCGTATCCCTGCCAGAGGGTACATCTATTAATCAGACATCCATTACAATGGATAATGTATCCACTGCAGTAAAGGGAATGGATGGTATTGAAAATGTTATTGCCATCACTGGTTTTGATATTTTCTCCTTTGGTACTAAATCAAATGCCGGAACTATGTTCGTCGGCTTGAAAAATTGGGATGACCGAACCACACCTGATTTGTCCATTAATGCCCTTATTGGAAAAACCTTTGCTGTAGGTGCTAAGGTTGCCCCAGAGGCCCAAGTTGTAGCATTCAATATGCCGGCGTTGCCAGGTCTTGGTAACGTAGGTGGTTGGCAGATGGAGCTTCAGGATTTGTCTGGACATACCGATGAAGAATTAAATGAGGTTGCCCAGAAAATTGTGGCCGCCGCCAATCAGCGTCCGGAGCTGCAGGGTGTCCGTTCCACCTTTAAGGTAAATTCTCCTATCGTCCAATATGATGTTGACCGTGACAAAGCAAAGAGCCTTGGGGTGAAGCTGTCTGATATCTTTAATACCATGCAGGTATTCTATGGTGGTAATCAGATAAACGACTTTAATGAATTTGGTCGAAGCTACAAGGTTATGTTGCAGGCGGATAAGGCATATCGTACTGCCGCCGATGACATGCGCTTTATGTTTGTCCGCAACAGCTCCGGTGAGATGATTCCTTTGGAGTCATTGCTTACTCCAAGAATGAGTACAGCACCTTCTATTGTACATCGTTTCAATGCTTCCAAGGCTGTATCCTTCCAGGGTAATGCCGCCAGCGGATATTCTTCTGGTCAGGCTATTGCTGCAATGGAAGAAATTGTAAATGAAGTTGCTCCTAATGGTTATCATATTGAGTGGTCCGGTCAGGCCCGTGAGGAAATCAAGAGTGGAGATTCCACTGGTAAAGTGTTGGCATTGGCCCTCGTCTTTGTATTCCTTTGTCTGGCAGCTCTCTATGAAAGCTGGAGCGTACCATTTGCCGTTATTCTTTGCGTACCTGTAGGTATATTTGGTGCCCTGTTCTCCGAGCTGGCCATCAGTATGCTGGAGACCCTGACCGTCGGTCCTAATGCCGGCCTTCAGAACAGTGTATACATGCAGATTGGTGTAATCATGCTCATTGGTCTGTCGGCGAAAAACGCAATTTTGATTGTAGAATTTGCCAAGGCCCGTGCTGATATGGGCATGAATCCGCTGAAGGCAGCTATTGAGGCGGCGGGACTTCGTCTTCGTCCTATCCTTATGACCTCCTTTGCCTTCATCATCGGCTGTCTGCCCCTGGCTGTGGCCTCCGGTGCCGGTGCGGCGGCCCGTAACGGTATGGGCGTGGCGGTAGTTGGCGGAATGCTCTTTGCCACCTTTATCGGTATTTTCATTATTCCTTCCTTCTACATCATCACCGTTCGGTTTGCCGATATGGTAGGCTGGAACAAGAAGCATAAGAAGGAACACGATAAGAAGTTCGTATAAGCTTACCGGACACCTTGCAGTGTCCACACGCCCTTACAACGAAATCTACAGCTCATCTGCATCCTTCGGATTTGACTCACTAAGATTTCATAGTAAGGTTAAGAAAAATATTTAATAAAAATGAAGCTGTTTATTAAAAAATAGCTTCATTTTTTATGCAATAAATAGTATAATAAAAATATAATTAGTAGGTGGCTCATAATTATTCCACCAAGATAATGGGTATTGTATCAAAAACCTTTGTTTGGTATAATACATAGCAGTGATATTGAGCCGTCGGATACATATTCTGAAAAATATATGAGCGTATTGAAGGGAGTTAATTGTGATGGAGAAGGAAGAAGCTTTAAAAAGTGCTCTTAAGCAGATTGAAAAGGATTATGGCAAGGGAGCCATTATGCGCCTTGGGGATGCGGCAAATAATATGAATGTGGAGGTTATACCTACCGGTATTTTGCCATTGGATATTGCCTTGGGCGTTGGCGGTATTCCCCGGGGCCGTATAATAGAGATTTTTGGTCCTGAATCCTCCGGTAAAACCACTGTTACCCTGCACATGATTGCCGAGGCCCAGAAAAACGGGGGTATTGCCGCATTTATTGATGCGGAGCATGCCCTTGATCCGGTTTATGCCAAAAAATTAGGGGTGGATATTGACAACCTGCTTATTTCCCAGCCCGATACCGGCGAGCAGGCCCTGGAAATCGTTGAGGCCCTGGTGCGCAGCGGGGCCATTGACATCATTGTCGTGGACTCCGTAGCTGCCCTGGTGCCAAAGGCGGAGATTGAAGGGGATATGGGAGATGCCCATGTGGGCCTTCTGGCGCGGCTCATGAGCCAGGCCATGCGCAAGCTGACCGGTGTTATCAGCAAATCCCGTACTACGGCTATTTTTATTAACCAGATTCGCGAGAAGGTGGGGGTTATGTACGGCAACCCGGAGGTTACCACCGGCGGCCGGGCCCTGAAATTCTATGCCTCTGTACGCCTTGATGTTCGTAAATATGATCAGGTTAAGCAGGGAACCAATATATTGGGGAACAGAACCCGGGTTAAGGTAGTAAAGAACAAGGTGGCCCCGCCCTTTAAGACTGCCGAATTTGATATTATGTACGGCGAGGGCGTATCCAGGGAAAGCAGTCTTATTGATATTGCCGCTGATTTGGAGATATTGCAGAAGAGCGGCTCCTGGTATTCCTACAATGATACCCGTCTCGGTCAGGGCAAGGACACCGTCAAGGAAATTCTGAAGAACCAGCCGGAGCTCTTTGCGGAAATTGAGGGCAAGCTCCACGAAATGCTGAAGGATGATGCGGTAATTCAAAGGCTGACCTCCCCAACCAAGAAATCCAAGGGTGGCAGCGATGAATAAGCAGTCCTCCGGTGCCCCAAACCGGCCCAGGCCATCGGCCAAGGCCAAGGCCGTGGAGCTGCTGTCCATAAGTGACCAGAGCGTAAGACGGCTTACGGAAAAGCTCAGCCGCAAGGCCTACAGCGATGAAGAAATTCATGAAACCATAGCATGGCTTCAGGATAAGCATTATATAGATGATGAAGGGGGCTGCAGAAGGCGGTTTGAATACCTGTATGAATCCTCCACCTATAGCGTAAAGCAGATTTGTGTCAAGCTGCTGCAGAAGGGCTACGATGGTGATTTGGTCCGTTCCTGTGTACCTGACGACATATATGAGCGGGAGCTGGAAAAGGCCGGCAGGGTAGTACGAAGCAAATTTAAGCCTGGCACAGATTTTCGGAAAATGCAGCAATATATGTACGGCAGGGGCTTTGACTACAGCGCGGCCCGGGATGCCATTGAGGCTTACCGGCAGCAGTGGCCCGAAGATAATTATGGGGAATAAAGGGGCTCATTCCGGCGAATGAGGGGAATGGGCTGAGTAAGATATCTGTAAAGGGATTGCGTATAGCAGTCCCTTTTATAAATTACCATGGTGTGTTATAATGACTTGTGATATTTTCGACTTATTTTGAAGGAGGATACAGCTCTTGGCAAATGAAATGATACTGGTATTGGATTTTGGCGGTCAGTACAACCAGCTGATTGCCCGTCGTGTCCGTGAATGTAATGTATACTGCGAGGTTCACCCCAATACCTTAAGCATTGAAAAAATTAAGGCGATGAATCCCAAGGGGATTATTTTTACCGGTGGCCCAAACAGCGTTTACAAGTCTGACTCGGCTACCATCAGCACAGAGATTTTTGAACTGGGCGTTCCTGTTTTGGGAATTTGCTACGGCTCCCAGCTTATTGCCCACCTGTTGGGGGGGAAGGTGGAAACCGCTCCGGTAAGTGAATACGGAAAAACTGAGGTAGCTATCAAGAGTTCTTCTTCAAAGTTATTTGATGGAGTTTCTGGCAAGACCATTTGCTGGATGAGCCATACCGATTATATTGCCATGGCCCCGGAGGGCTTTTCTGTAACGGCTGATACGCCGGTATGCCCAGTGGCCGGTATGGAGGATGAGACCAGAAGAATTTATGCTGTACAGTTCCATCCTGAGGTACTGCATACTGTTGAAGGATCTAAGATGCTGAGGAATTTTGTGTATAAGGTATGCCAGTGTGCCGGTGATTGGCGCATGGATTCCTTTGTAACCACTACCGTTCAGCAGCTGAAGGAGAAAATCGGCAGCGGTAAGGCATTGTGTGCCCTTTCCGGCGGTGTAGACTCCTCTGTGGCCGCCGTTCTCCTGTCCAAGGCTATCGGCAGGCAGCTGACCTGCGTATTTGTGGACCATGGTCTTCTCCGCAAGGACGAAGTAGATCAGGTGGAGGCAGTATTTGGTCCTGATGGTCCCTATGATTTGAATTTTGTTCGGGTCAATGCCCAGGAACGCTTCTATGAAAAGCTGAAGGGTGTAACTGAGCCGGAGGCCAAGCGGAAAATAATCGGTGAGGAATTTATCCGAGTCTTTGAGGAAGAGGCCAAGAAAATCGGGGCAGTGGACTTCCTGGTACAGGGTACCATTTATCCGGATGTTATTGAAAGTGGCTTAGGTAAATCAGCCGTTATCAAGTCCCATCATAACGTGGGCGGTTTGCCTGATTATGTTGACTTTAAGGAAATAGTGGAGCCATTGCGCCTTCTCTTTAAGGACGAGGTTCGCAAGGCCGGCCGGGAGCTGGGCATTCCGGACTATCTGGTAAACCGCCAGCCCTTCCCGGGACCTGGCCTCGGTATTCGTATTATTGGCGAAGTTACCGCCGAAAAGGTGAAAATCGTTCAGGAGGCTGATGCAATATACCGGGAGGAGATTGCCAAGGCCGGAGTGGACAAGGATCTGGGCCAGTATTTTGCCGCCCTTACCAATATGCGCTCTGTAGGTGTAATGGGCGACTTCAGAACCTACGATTATGCCATTGCCCTTAGAGCCGTAATGACCAGCGACTTTATGACCGCCGAAAGTGCCCAGATACCCTGGGAGGTCCTCCATAAGGTGACTAACAGAATAGTCAACGAAGTAAAGGGCGTAAACCGGGTAATGTACGATTGCACCAGCAAACCACCTGCTACTATTGAATTTGAGTAAAATGAAAAAAACCTACAAACCTTGATTTTATGTGGCTTGTAGGTTTTTTTGTATAAAGAAAACCACGCGATAGTCGCGTGGTTCAGAAAAGCTTTAGC
>NZ_CAMYWM010000015.1 GCF_947302755.1 uncultured Anaerovibrio sp. | reverse complement strand
CTCGAATTATTCTGAAATTATTTGAACTTATTTAATTTTCAGTCGCTTCACAATATCAGAACGACTATAAATGTTGTTGCAGCCATATAACCTCTCGAAAATTTTTGTGATTATATCATAGCTGCAATTAACACACAAATAAGAATACGATATTTACTGTGTAACTAACTGGAGGGCTGATTCAGTATTTCTTTTAACAGGTTTATGGAGCTTGGTTCGGTAGGGTCATTGGTACCCAGCTCCCCCCGGAAGGCCCGGGCCAAGATGGATTTTTTGATGGTGTCAATGGTGGCAAGGGATTTTTCACAGGTGGAAACAATGCTCCGCTCCTTGGCTAAAAGATTATCTAGGAGAGAGACTATTTCTTGTTGTTCGGGGACGGTTGGTAACTTTATAAGATACTGTTGCATGAATGATTTTGGCACACGTTGCTGACCTACCGCACCAGACATATTTGATTTTGCCTTACTCCTAAATTCCGAGCTACGTACCAAGTGATACACAAATTTATTAATTATTCTGGCAGATGAACGTATGACAAAAAATTCTGTTGTTCCATACCCTATATCATTTTTTAGCTTGCCAATAATTGCCGACTTTCCATTTTCCATACAAGGCGTTATTTTAGCAAAAACTACATCGTTCTCTTGAAAATTAGTGAAGCCATTTTTTACTTCACTCAATTTTCTAGTCTGATAGCCTGTTATTTCTCCCGTAATGTCAGAAACATCTGCCATAGGTATAAATGACACTTCTAAATCCTCATTAAATTTATTAGCATCGATTTTAGGTGGATTAATTTTACACACATCACCTAACTTGGCTTCTTTCCAGCTATCATCGCTTACTCCATGGGTCCTGCGCCAATTGGCGGTTAACTTCCCGGTAAAGGCTTGATGAAGGATGGCCGCCTTGCGCAGCTCCGCCCCATCCAATACCCCTTGGATTTTCTCCCTGGCCTCATCCAGCTTGGCAAATAGGGACTCTATACGGTCTACTATACGCTGCTGCTCGGGGAGAGGCGGGAGAGGTAATGGAAACATTTCAATATCTCCACCACGTATTGAAGGTGAATTATCACCTTTCATATATGTAGTTAAACCATAAACCGTATATGGACTAACCATAAACCAATACAGCCATTTATTAACCACATTTTCCCTTGGTGAACAAACATAAAAACCTGTAGAAGCAATACATTTACAAAGTTCTTCATCTATATAGGCGATATTCATCAAATATGGGCGCACCAACGAAAATAAAGTATCTCCATTATGCAGTTTTCTTGATGCTCTACTTGGAGCCTTCGACACAGGTAACGTTTTGGGGAATAAAACTTCTTGACGACTATTATCTATTGCATCAATATCAATATATGAAAAAATTTCACCACTTGGTTTTCTTGATTCCATATTATATAACACTGCGTTTTCCCTTACCCAACACCAATTATCCGGCACCTGATAGGGCTGTTCTTCCGCCGGTACCAAGGCATTCTGCAATTTTTCTTCTATTGTTAATTGTTTTTTTGACATAAATTCCCCTTAAATTATGCAGCCGATGAATAGTCCAAGATAAAAATTTTACTGGCAACATTTTCAAGCTGTTCAAGAATATCATCAATTCGCTCCATTACAGAAGCCGAATAAACTGTCTCACCGCATTGGTCACATTTATAATAAGGAACATTTTCAATGATTACATAACAATTTTTTAGTTTGGCAAAATAGCTTTCCTTAGCCGGCTTCATATCACCA
This sequence comes from uncultured Anaerovibrio sp., assembly GCF_947302755.1. GTDB lineage: Bacteria > Bacillota > Negativicutes > Selenomonadales > Selenomonadaceae > Anaerovibrio. The sequence continues at coordinate 28,347 of NZ_CAMYWM010000015.1, read as the reverse complement.
GATTTACACACTAAACAATTCATCATTTTACTGCCCCTCCAGTCCCTTTAGCTCCTTTACCACGGCCCGCAGGAGGTCCACGGCTTCCTCCAGCTCATCGGCGGCTGCAGTGGCTGCTTCCCTTGGGTCTGGCAAGTCCTCATAGTCCACAATGCTGTCATCCTTTATCAGCCCCAAATCCAGGCTGTTGCCCTTGGCGGCGATTTCCTCCCGGGTAAATTTCTGCCAGCGTTCGTCCTCTACCTGGCTTCTGTCCTCAGCCTCATAGGCCTTGACGAAATCCGCAAAATGCTCCTGCTTCAGTGGATTGGTTTTGCCAAAGGAGGGCATATTAGTCCGCAGGTCATAATAATATACCTCTCTGGTATTGCCCTTATCACTGGTGCCTCTAGTGAAAAACAGCACGTTGGTCTTTACCCCCTGGGCATAGAATATACCGGTAGGCAGGCGCAAGATAGTATGGAGATTGCATTTATCCATCAAATCACAGCGAATTTTCTCCCCATCACCGTCTGCAAATAACACATTATCCGGCAGTACCACAGCCGCCCGGGCCTGGCCATCAGCCTTTAGGCTCCGATATATGTGCTGCAGGAAATTCAGCTGCTTGTTGCTGGTCATATAGGTAAGGTCGTCCCTGGTGGCCCGCTCGCCACCTTTTTTAGTCCCAAAGGGAGGATTGGTCAGCACCACATCATAATTCTTCAGAGCCTTGCCCGCTGCCGACAGGGTATCACCTAAAATGATTTTCCCCCGTATATCGTGGAGCATGGCATTCATCAGGGCCAACCGATGGGTATCGTGAACCAGCTCACAGCCGGTAAAGGCTTCCCCATATTCAAATTCGGCTGCATCCCCATCCAAATCCATAAAATCATTGGTGTGATCCTTTACATATTGGAACGCACTTATCATAAAGCCAAAGGTCCCACAGGCCGGGTCGTTGCACCGCTCCCCGGGCTGAGGCTTTATCAGTCTGGTCATGATATCTATAAGGGGTCTTGGAGTGAAATACTGGCCGGCACCGGATTTCTTTTCATTGGCGTTTTTTTCCAATAAGCCCTCATAGAGGCCTCCCAAGCCTTCTTCCTTGGCCGAATACCAATCCAGCTCGTCAATGGAGGTAATGATTTTCCGTAAATTCTTGGGCTCATCAATATTGGTAGCCGCCCCCTGATAGATTTCCCGTATACGGCCGCTGGAATTTTCTCCCAGATATTGCAATAAATCCTTATAATACTTCTTTAGCTCGATGCCATCCTTACTGGTAAGGTCATCCCAGCGATACCCGGCAGGAATATTCTCCTCTGCCTCGGTTTCCTTGGCCATTTTCAAAAAAAGTATATAGGTCAGCTCCGTAACATATTGATGATATGTTATACCATCATCCCGAAGTACATCACACAGCTTCCATAATTTTGCCACTATTTCCTGTGTATTCAAGCACTCTCTCCCCCATCATCATACATATAACCGTTAAGCTCCTTGATAAGGCTTTCCAGCTCATTATTCAGCAGCTTGTCTATTTTTCTGAACCCGCCTTGATTTTTAAACCGCTGATCCTGGTCAAAGGTGGCTTTGTTCAATACAGGCTCATTTTGCAGATAGGCCCCTATCATGTTAATCCATTTCTTTTGAATAGCCGTAAAATTATGGGCCTTCATAAGCCGTTTTATGGCGTTGTCTACCTTATCCCTGTGACTGATTAACGGCGAACCTAGGGCAAAGCGCCGTACCAAGCTGATCAGGTCGGCCACGATTTCCTCATTGTTCATGGAGGATATTGCGGTGTTCAGCTGCTTGATGGTAAAGCCCTCACGATTCATCATCAGCCGCAGCTCCTTTAGGCTTTCCCGGGTAAGGTCTGCTGGACGGGTACAGATAATATTAAGGGCGGCCACCTGATTCATATTGTTCTTCACAAATTGGGTAAATTCCTCAATATAATCCCCCGGATTACGGGCCCGGCCATAGCCCCGGCTATGCTCGCGCAGCTCATCCTCATGGCTGTCCACAATAACCGGGTTGACATAGGTAAGTCCCGTGTGCTTTTCCAGCTCCACAAACACATCACGGTCCTCCAGGAGCTTGTGCCGCACCGCCGATGGGCTCATGGACTTAAGCATTTTGGCGTACTCCTCCACCTTGTAGCCCCCCGTCATGCTAATAAATTGCTCCTCCTTGTCATTGGTGATACGGGCCGCCTTGCGGTGCAGCTTGGCCAATATCTGATTTACCTGATATTGTACCACCCTTGGTTCGCTGTCCTCTGTCTCCTTTAGGCTATCCACCAAGGCCGTCAGCGTAATGGACGGATTGCTGGTCACCGGCTTCATATTGCTTTCAATGGCCTCATATATTTTTACCGCATCATAGATATCAAAATGATCCTTTTGAATTTCCGGGCATAGTCTGGTGGCCCGGCCCAGCATTTGCTCAAAGAGAATACGGCTCTTGACCCGGCGCATGAATACAAGCCTGGTAATGGCCGGCACATCTATACCGGTGGTAAGCAAATCCACTGTTACCACGATATTGGGATATTGCTCAGTCTTGAATTTTTGGATGGCCTGCTGAATTTTTTTCTGATTTCCATTTTCGATGCTGCCCGTAATTTTCATGATGGCATCGTTATCTACGTCCATTTCCCCGTAGATATTCTTTAGGGTGTCCACTATCATATCGGCATGATGGTCGTTTACCGCATAAATAAGGGTCTTGCCCCCCATAGGGTCCGTAGGGTCAATATCCCGGCATACCTCGGTAAGTACCGTGCGGTTAAAGCTTTCCGAAATAATGCTGCGGTTAAAATCATCCACGTCAAAATCCAGCTCATCCGCCAGACTTTCCACATTGGTTATTTCACCGGTAACAGGGTCATAGATAGCCGCTGACTCCCCTTTATGGTATTTTATGCCCTCCTCACTCAGCTTGGTGACAATATTGTGGGGAGCATCATGATCCACCAGATAACCATCCACCACCGCCTCACGATAGCTGTAGGTATATACCGGTTCCCCAAATATCTGGGTGGTATGGATAGCCGGGGTAGCCGTCAGGGCAATCTTCACACCGTCAAAGTAATCCACCACTGCCCGATACTTACTCTGGAAGTCCCGCTGGTCACGGAAGGCAAATTCCTCCTCCGTCATCATTTTGTCCAGTGTATAGCCGCGATGGGCCTCATCAATAATAATAAGATCAAAATCCGAAACCGCCGGCTTCTGGTCCCCACCATTGTACAGAATACGCTGAACCATGCCCTGTACGGTGGCCACCTGAACCCTGGTTTCCTTGTCAATCAGCTTATCCTCCAGCCCCTTTATGTTATAAATAGCCTCCAGAGGCATGAGCTCCTCCAGTTTAACGTCCTTAAACACGTCATGAGCCTGTAACCCAAGGGAATTGCGGTCCACCAAAAATAAAATTCGGGTAAAGCGGTTGGTCTTAAGAAAGCGATATATCATGCCCAGCACCGTGCGTGTCTTGCCTGTCCCCGTTGCCATGGCCAGCAGGCAAGTAGTCGCGCCGGACAATACCGCTTTCTCTGCCGCCTCAATGGCTTCTATCTGATAATATCTCAGATTAAGTCCATCCGGGTCCCTTAATACATTCTTGGACATAGTACGCAGGGCATCATTGCCGGCCACCACATCCCGTTCCAGCATATCGGCAATACCTATTGGGCTAATCCAGCCCCGCAGCGGCCTCGGTACGTTGGCTTTATCCCGAAGGTCCAGAAACCAGATGCCTGACTTGGTTCTAAGCTGCTCCAAATAAGGCCGTCCATTGGTTGCAAAGGTAAAGGGAACCTTATATTCGCCCCAGGTATCTATAACATATTGTTCGTCCTCCGGGCGGATATGCTTGGGATAATCCTTTCCCTGATAATCTATAACGGTGGATACATCCTTGTGAATGGCCTTGGCTTCAATAATACCTACCAGCTGCAGCCCCTTAAACAGGGCATAATCCGCCAAGCCCTTGTTGCCTGCCCTTGAAGTGGTGGGCCACTCAGCAATAGCTATATTACGTCCCTTTTGGGGACGGGTGCCCTTGCTGTAACGCAGATTTATTGTATCAGCCTCCCAGCCTGCCTCCCGCAGCTGTTCATCAATAAGCACACGAGTCTCCGCTTCTGTTTTAGGTCGCTTGGCGGCTGCTCTATGCACCTGTTCCTGGCGCTGAGAACGGTCCATGGCAGCGGCAGTCTGAGCCCTGCTTTGTGCCTTGGCCAGCAGCTGTTTATCCTGCGCGTCTCCATCAGCTTCTGCTTTGCCTGCTTCCACAGCCTCAGCAGCCTGGGGCGGCTCAGCTTCCTCCACCGGCATAACAAAGGACACAGAATCAGCATTAAAATCCACCGATCCATATACTTCCTCAAACCACAATGAAAGACTATGGATTACCGGGAGATACTGCTTACAGGTATCCAGATTGTCAAGGGCCTCATGAATGGCCCTATTGCGCATTTTCCGTACAGAATGGAATAATGAGGTCATTTCCCTGTCCAATAGGTCCTCACGGTACAGGGTATCTATCCGATGTATGGCGTCATTGGTATAGGGCAGCTCCACATTATCATAATCAAACATAAGCTTAATAATGGTTTCTCCCATAAGACCAATCTTGATCAGACAGCTATTGGGATCAGTGTACAGATAACGTTCAGCCATGGAGCCCTGCTTATATAAAACCGGAAAATCATCCCTCAGAAAATCAAAATTAGATTTCACTACCTTCACCCTCTTAGGTTTGCCATGTATAAAAAATAAACTCCCCATATATAGGCCTTCTATACGGAAGGGGAATTACGCCTATTTATGAGGAATCTGCATATTTACATTATATCATAAAGTGGAGCGTTTGCGGAAGGCTGCATATAAAAGAATGGCGGCCGCTGACGAAACGTTTTTTCGACAATAATGCCCCATCCTAAAATACTACTGTTTATTCAAATGTAACTCCGTATCCAGCAATATCTGCACCAAAACTTTGTAATCCAAGTACTGTATTCCATCTACACCAGAATGAATTTTTTCGGCCAGTTCACTGGAATAGTACGTTTCCATCGCTTGTTCTAAGGATATCGACTGACATGATGCAAGATATGATATAATTCTTTCCTCTAATCTCTCTTGATATACCTGTTCCAAAACGTTATCATCCATCGCTTATACCTCAATGTAAGACGTAAACTTCAACGCTATGTCAATTGCCCTTTGAGTGATAAAGGCAATTTGATCATAGCTTGGATATACTCGTATTTCCTTTAGAGCTCTTTCTTTGTCCCATATTCCCGTGTGATACATATCAACCACTCTGAACACTTTATCATTTGCGACTTTTCCAGAAATAATATCATAATTCTTATAACGCCATTGTTCAAATTTTTCTTCTTTAGAAGAAAAATCTTCCAATTAGCGTTTCCCTAAAGGACTAGCTTCGCGTCGCAACGAGCTGGGAGATATGCTCGCCAGCTGTTGTAGTTTGTTTTCCCCCGCCTAAAGAAGTGGGGGACATCTTAAAGCTCGTTATACTCAAGTTCCCCATCACGACATTTGCAGACAAAATCTATCCATTCATACAAGTCATCAGAAAAAGTCTTGTATTTCAGTCCCGTTAGTTCCTCCTCCATATCATAGCAATTAACTATGCCAATGCCAGCATTTAGGCCAGCTTTACGACGAGCCCAGCGTGCAGCCTGTTCTTTTAACGCTGTTACATAAAAGCCCTGCCCGAAATCTAGCTGGCGATATGAATGTAAAACATCTGGCTTAGTGATAATCTCTGAAGAACCATGATACACTATCATATCATTACACCTCTTGTTGCCAAGTATTTCTTGATATCATCAACCAGATAATTACTTCCCTGAGTATGCAATATATCATAGTTAGGTACCAAATATTTATCTATACAGCCAGCTTCTTTCATTTTCCTATATACTTGCTTGGGAGATTTATTCCACTTATTGGCACAAGCATGAATCAAGTACACCACAAACTCCATAGCTTCATTATTCATAAAAATCATCTCCCCGTAACACTATAGCTATCTATATCTTACTCAAAACTACTTATATTTACAATAACTATTATTAGTCAAAAAATTTCCAACTCTTAAATCATACCGTGGTCTGCACGATTACAAGCCAAAAGTTAGGATTTTTGTTAGTGTCCAAGAATCCCCCGTATCTCAATAAATGCACTAAAAAAAGCAGCTCGTAGGCTGCTTTGCTATTATTCAAATTTTATGTCTTTAGGAATATTCCATGGGAGATATTTCCGCAATGTTTCTTCGTCCTCCAGATTCTTTTCCTTGGGCATTTCGTTATATCATAAAAGTGAGCGTTTGCGGAAGGCTTCATACAGAAGAATAGCGGCTGCCGCCGAAACATTTAAGGATTCTGCCTTACCGGTCATGGGAATAAATACCCTCTGGTCAGACTCAGTCAGCATTTTTTCCGACACCCCATTGCCCTCGTTGCCGAAAATTATGGCACAGGGACTCACATAATCCGCCAGATAATGCCTTATCGCCGTTTCATCCACAGCAGTGGCTATAAGGGTTACCTCGTTGTCATGGCATACATCCATTAATTCATCAGGATTTACACCGGTCATTACCGGAATATTAAAAATTGAGCCCATGGAGGAGCGTACAACCTTATCGGCAAAAATATCCGTGGTACCCTCCAGGCATACCACCCCGGAGCAGCCCATGGCATCGGCTGTACGGATAATATTGCCCGCATTGCCCGGGTCCTGGACGGCGTCCATTACAGCAATAAGGGGAGCCGAACCATCACCATTATTGGAGTTCAAGACCTCCTGCCAGGTAAAAATCCGATAGCCCAGCACCAGCAGCAGGCCCTGGGGAGTCACCGTATCCGTCGCCTTATCATATAGCTGATCGTTTACCTGATAAACAGGACAGCCCTTTTCCATAAGCTGCTCCACCACGGCCACAGCCCGTGGATTGTTCATGGCCGAATCAGAAATCAGGCCATACTCCATTGGCCAGCCTGACTGAGCGGCCATCTCCACCAGACGTACTCCTTCTGCCACAAATAGATTTTCTGACTTACGATATTTATTGGTATGCAGCTTGGCTGCCAATTTTATCTTGGAATTGGTAATACTTTCTATGCGTTCCAGTTCAAGCATCTGCTCAGCCCCTTTCTACTAGCCTCTTAATTATATCACAATTGTGTTTTTTCACCAAAATAAAAAGAGCTGCCCGAAAGCAACTCTTCATATTTGATATTACAGGTTTTCCTTGGCAACAGCTACCATCTGAGCGAATGCGTTGGCATCGTTGATGGCCAGATCAGCCAGCATCTTGCGGTTAACCTCAACACCGGCCTTGGTGAGACCAGCAATAAGACGGCTGTAGGAAATACCATTGGCACGTGCTGCAGCATTGATACGGGCAATCCAGAGACGACGGAAAACGCCCTTCTTCGCACGACGGTCACGACGAGCGTAATAGAGAGCCTTCATAACGGTCTCATTAGCCTTCTTAAACTGCTTGCTCTTGGAGCCCTTGTAGCCCTTTGCTAACTTTAAAATCTTATTATGACGTCTATGTGCAGTCACGCCGCTTTTAACTCTTGGCATGTTCTTATCCTCCTAAATGTATCTATTATCAGTAAATTATTAAGCGTATGGGAGACACTTAATCTCGCGCTTGTAATCGCCTGCTACCAGCAAAGCTGCCTTACGCATGTTACGCTTACGCTTTGGAGACTTCTTCTCCAGGATATGTCTCTTATAAGCCTTGTTTCTTCTAATTTCGCCAGTACCAGTTACAGTAAAGCGCTTTGCAGCCGCTCTACGGGTCTTCATCTTCTGCATTACTGTTTTCCTCCTTTAGTTTGAGCCTTAGGGGCCAAAATCATAATCATATTTCTACCTTCAAGCTTAGCATCCCGTTCTACGGTTACTGAATCCTTCAGCGCATCAGCAAACTTGGTGAGAATTTCCTTACCAAGCTCTGGGTGAGACATTTCACGGCCACGGAACATAATGGTTACCTTGACCTTGTCACCATCAGCCAAAAAACGCGTAGCATTCTTCAACTTGACGTCAAAATCGTGTTGTTCAATATTTGGACGAAGCTTTACCTCCTTGATAGAGATTACCTTCTGCTTCTTGCGTGCTTCCTTTTCACGCTTCTGCTTTTCATATCTATACTTTCCGTAATCCATGATACGGCATACAGGTGGCTTGGCCTTTGGGGCAATCTCAACCAAATCAAGATGCTGCTCCATGGCCATATTTAATGCATCCTTAACCTGCATTAAGCCCAGGGACTGGCCTTCGGCGTCAGTCACCCGGATTTCTCCGCCACGAACCCGGATTTCTTCGTTGATTCTCTCAGTTTCCTTACTGATAAAAAACACCTCCCATTTTTTTATTTAACATCACATAAAACAAAATGAGGGCAGCATACACCACCCTCAACAAATACCTTCTGTATCAGACCCGCTGACTTAATCAGCAAGGTGAGAAGCGGTGACCTCTGCTTTGTTTACTCTAAGTATATTACTACCTGAAGGCACCGCTGTCAACCAATATTTTAATTTTTTCATTAATATTCAGCAGATTTAGTGGCAATCTTCTCCTGAAGCATAGCGATAAATTCGTCCACCTTCATGGATCGGGTTTCCTTCTGGCCATGGCAGCGGACGTTTACCGTGCCCTCAGCCATCTCCTGGTCACCTACCACCAACAGATAAGGTATCTTTTTCACCTGGCCCTCACGCATCTTGTAGCCCACCTTTTCATTGCGGTCGTCTACCTCTACCCGATAGCCCATATCAAACATCTTCTTTTTCAACTCAAAGGCGTAATCCATATGCTTATCAGTAATAGGCAAAATCTTGGCCTGAACCGGAGCCAGCCAGGTTGGGAAAGCACCGGCATAGTTCTCAATGAGAATACCGATAAAGCGCTCAATGGAACCGTATACTACACGGTGAATCATAACCGGACGATGCTTTTGGCCATCCTCACCTACATAGGTCAAATCAAACTTCTCAGGCAGCTGCATATCCAGCTGGATAGTACCGCACTGCCAGGTACGGCCAATGGAATCCTTCAGATGGAAGTCAATCTTAGGGCCATAGAAGGCACCATCGCCCTCATTGACAATATATTCCAGGCCACGGTTTTCCAAGGCATTTCTCAGACCGTTGGTAGCCAGCTCCCACATTTCGTCGGAGCCCATGGAATCCTCTGGACGGGTGGACAGCTCAGCATGATAGGTGAGGCCAAAGGTGCTGTATACCTCATCAAAGAGGTCAATAACCTTCTGAATTTCTCCCTCAATCTGCTCAGGAGTCATGAAGATATGGGCATCATCCTGGGTAAAGTTACGTACCCGGAACAGGCCGTGAAGGGCACCGGACAGCTCATGGCGGTGAACCAGGCCCAGCTCGCCGGCCCGCAGCGGCAGGTCACGGTAGCTGTGCTGCTGGGTCTTGTAGACGATCATACCACCGGGGCAGTTCATTGGCTTTACAGCATAATCCTCACCGTCTATTTCGGTAAAGTACATATTTTCCTTATAATGAGCCCAGTGGCCGGACCGCTCCCACAGCTGGCGGTTCAAAATCATTGGGGTCTTGATTTCCTGATAGCCATAGCGGCGATGAACCTCCCGCCAATAATTTATCAGCTCGTTGCGGATAACCATACCATTTGGATGGAAGAATGGGAAGCCCGGGCCCTCTTCATGGAGGCTGAACAAATCCAATTCCTTGCCCAGCTTGCGATGGTCGCGCTTGGCGGCCTCCTCCAGCATTTTCAGATAGGCATCCAGCTCATCCTTTTTCTCAAAGGCAGTGCCGTATACCCGTTGGAGCATCTTGTTTTCCACGTTGCCACGCCAATAGGCACCGGCCACACTCTGCAGCTTGATAGCCTTTACCTTGCCGGTGGAAATAACGTGAGGACCGGCACACAAATCCGTGAACTCACCCTGGGTATACAGGGAAATGGTGGAATCCTCCGGCAGGTCATTGATGAGCTCCACCTTGTAGCCCTCACCGGCGGCCTTAAACATATCAATGGCCTCCTGGCGGCTTACCTCCTTGCGCTCCAGCTTCAGGTTTTCCTTGACGATCTTGTTCATCTCTTTTTCGATGTCCTTCAGATCCTCCTCGGTGAGGCGTCTTTCCATGTCAATATCGTAGTAGAAGCCATTGTCTATGGCCGGACCAATGGCCAGCTGAACATTTTCTGATTTATAGAGACGCTTGATGGCCTGGGCCAAAATATGGGAACCGGTATGACGCAGTGCCCAACGCCCCTCCTCATCCTCAAAGGTCAAAAACTTAATGCTGGCGTCCTTATCCAAAACAGTGGTAATATCCTTGGTTTCCCCATCCACACTCATGGCCAATACCTTCTTGGCCAGGCTGTTGCTGATGGACTTTACCAATTCACGACCGGATATACCTGCCTCTGCTTCGCGAACTGAACCATCCGGCATAGTTAATTTAATCATCATTATTCCTCCCAAAACTATAATATCAGACACAGGGAAAATAAAAATACCTCCATCCCACATAGGGACGAGGTATATACTTCGCGGTTCCACCCTGCTTGCCACATCCTGTAATACTGTACGGAGCCACCCCACCTGCGTGGGTTAAACACCTCCATGGAATAAACACCTGCGTGAAATTCAGCTGCGCGGGTTAATCCTGTTACGTATTGGGATATGACCAACTTTGGTGATGTTAACGGAATCAGTCCGGCGGCATTTAGTAGCAGTCATGCCACAGCTCCGAAGTGGTAGCCTGCGGATCCGATTATAGGACTTCACAGCAGCCGTCCCTCTCTGAATAATGAATCTCCGCGGTCATGTCTTCCTCATAGCCTTTATGATATCTAAATTACTGTCTAATTATATGCTTCACACTCTCCCCTGTCAAGTATAACTCGTCCTTTTCGCCAGTATCTTTGTCACTCGTCGCCTGCTGCATTCGATGTACCAATATGTACACCTTCATTGGCAGGCTTCCTCGTTTCGCGATACTGACGAAAATTACTTCGTTATTTCAACCGTCCTTTTCGCCAGTATTACTTCGCACTTCGCCTGTTGCATTCGATGTACCAATATGTACACCTTCATTGGCAGGCTTCCTCGTTTCGCGATACTGACGAAAATTACTCCGTTATTTCAACCGTCCTTTTCGCCAATATTACTTCGCACTTCGCCTGCTAGGCTACTCGCGACTGGCCACCTGGACCTTGGACGCCTCCTCATTTATTACAGGTACTTGCAGTCTGCGGCCCACCCGCATATCACGGTCGCTTTTTATATCATTAATCTCTTTTATCGCTACCGTAAGCTCCTCCAGCTGTGAGCTGTCAGATGTGTAGCGGCCGGCAATCCCTTCTACCGTATCACCCTGCTGCAGTACCACTGTATCAAATTCGGAGGCTCTGAGATAAGAATTGGTCAAATTAAATGGTGAAAGCAGGGCCAAGCCAATGAGAAGTGCAATAACGATGTTTTTCATAATCAATATCTGCTACTTAAAACATAGACAAAAGTGTCTATTTAAGATGTTTCGCTACAATCTCACGATTTGTAGTTCCTTGTTCATCGTATCCGTTCTCGCTGTCCCGAAAGACAAGCTACTGACGCTTGTGTGACACTCCGAAGGCGTAAATTCCCGACTAGCCATCGGTACATATCGACAGTATCTTGTTTATGATATTCTGCCGATTAAATCAAAGTAGCTTTCTCCTTTCATAATATTTGTTTTTTACGTATTGGCTCGCCAGCCTTTGCTTGGGTTTCGCATTTACCACTGTCCAACGGCTACCATCAGGGTGCTATCCCGTAGTTAGACGGACTTTTTCAACCGCCTCTGGCTTATTTCCAGCCGTTCCGACTGCTATGAAGTCAGCACGAACTAACTCAATGGATTTCTTGAGTCTTTAGCACATTGCTACACATTTGTTCATACTTGAGTATTCTTTCAGTTACTTATTAGTCCTCCTTTGCGACCATTTTTGAAATAACTGCCTATATGTTCCGGGAAAATAAGTTCCTAAAACTTTTGTTTGGTTGTATATTAGCATAGAATTTATGTTCTGTCAATAATATTCCAAACAAATTTTCGTTGATTTTATTTTTTCTTTTTGATACAGTATTTTTGACAAATTTTTCTATGCGTTAAAGGAGGTTCCTATGGTTCTTCACGGAGCCGTTATTATTGAGCAGGGCGTAAAATTTGCTCTCTTAGCCGTAAAACAATCTGTCACCCAATACACCGTCCGCTCCACCCGATTCAGGCAGGCCGTTGCCCCATTTTTCCCTAATATGCCTATCATACTCATGTCCCAGGATAAAAAGGGTCTCCCCCACTACTACGGGAGAAAGGATATCGTTGATTTTCTGAAGACTGTTCCCTTGGAACGGATACCATGGAAAGTGTATCATATTTATTGAAAAAATAAATGAAACTCTGGTATAAAAAATAACCACCCCACTTCTTTGGGATGGTTATTTTTTATTTTATACTATTTTATACTATTACTTGTCCATTACTTGCGGAGCTCTGCGTCAAATTTCTTCTCCACCGCAGCAATAATCTTGTTGAAGGACTCATCCACCTCTTCATCGGTGAGGGTCTTGTCGTTGGACTGGAACAGCATGGTAAAGGCCACACTCTTCTTGCCGGCATCAATCTGCTTGCCTGTATACAGGTCGAAGAGAACAGCTCGCTTAAAGTATTTACCCCCGTTGCCGATAATGGTCTTTTCGATGTCAGAGGCATTTACCTCCTTGTCCACCAATATGGCCAAATCACGTAACACAGCCGGATACTTAGGCAGCACATCGAAGTTGAACTTGGCGGAGCTGTACTTCATAAGGGTAGGTACATCCATTTCAAAAATATATGCCTTCTTGGTAATGCCAAAGTTTTCGGCCACCTGTGGATGGAGCTCACCTACCGCAGCAATAATATCCTTGCCCTTCTTGAAGAGAGCCGTCTTTCCAGGATGCATTGCCGTATACTCCCCGGCCTCCACCTGATATCTGGTAATATTCCGCCGTGCCAGCAGCTCCTCCACAACGCCCTTGGCATCGTAGAAGTCAATCATATCGTCACCGGTGTTCCAGCCCATTGGATTGCGGCGGCCGCACATAAAGCCGGCCACCTTCACCACCTCATCTGGCAGCTCGGTAAGAGGCAGGGCTTTTGGATAAAAGACCGGAGCCACATCGTACAGGCGGATATCCTCGTTTTTGCGGGAAAGGTTGCGGACAGCGTTTTCAATTACGCTGGCCAGCAGACTGGTACGAACCAGCTGTGCCTCCTCCACAAAGGGATTTAAAAGAGGAATAGCCTTGCGAAGTGGGCTGTCAGCCGGAATCAGCATTTTGTCCATCACATCATAATTAGTGAAGCTGAAGGACAGCTCCTCGCTGAGGCCAATGTGGGTCAAGGTAATCTTAATGTGGTCAATATAATCCTGCAACGGACTCTGGACGCCCTGAACCATGGTGCCCTCAGGGGTAGTTGACTGAATGTTATCAAAGCCATAAATGCGGGCCACTTCCTCGGAAAGGTCCTCCATAAAGGTTACATCGTTTCGCCAGGAAGGAACGGCCACATGATAGCCTCCCTTGCCATCTGCCGCACACCGGAAATCCAGGCTTTCCAGAATGTCCACCATCTTTTCTGCCGGAATATCCGTACCCAGACGCTTGTTAATCTGCTCCGGGGTAAAATCTACAGAAACAGGATCCTTTTTCACCGGATATACGTCCACGATGCCCTTGGTAACCGTGCAGGCACCCATATCCTGAAGAAGCTGGGCCGCCCGGTCCAGAGCGCGCATAGTCTGGGTCTCGTCCACACCCCGCTCAAAGCGCCCGGAAGCCTCAGAACGCAGGCCACAGGCCCGGGCCGTACGACGGATGCTGGCACCATTAAAGGCCGCAGCCTCCAATACAACAGTGGTAGTATGCTCCGTAACCTCGGACTCCAGGCCGCCCATTATACCAGCCAGGCCAGCCGGCTTTTCGCTGTCGGCAATAACCAGCTCCTCCCCCTTGGCAATGCGGGACGAATCATCCAGAGTATGAAGGTTTTCCCCGGCAGCAGCCCGGCGGGCCGTCAGGCTTTTACCGGCTATCTGATCATAATCGTAGGCGTGCATAGGCTGGCCCAGCTCCACCATTACGAAATTTGTTACGTCTACAATGTTGTTAATGGCCCGGATGCCTGCCTTTTCCAAACGGACCTGCATCCATTCAGGGGAGTCCATTATCTTAACATTCTTTAACACTCTGGCGGAGAACCGGGAGCACAGATCATGGGCCTCAATGCCGATTTTAATCATATCCCCTGTGCTGGCTTCGTCATCCTCGTTAACCTTGATTTCTGGCCACCTTGGGGTGTTGCCGGTAAGTACCCCAATCTCGCGGACCAGGCCAAAAACGCTGAAGCAGTCACCACGGTTGGCCGTAAGCTCGAACTCCAGAATATCATCATCAAGACCCAAAGCATCCTTAGCCGGAATGCCAATCTCAGTATCGCCAGGAAGAATGTAAATACCATCCTTCTGCTCCTCCGTCAAGGCGGTAAGGTCCATTTTAAGCTCATCGGCGGAGCACAACATTCCATTGGATGGAACCCCACGGAGCTTGCCCTTGGAAATCTTCAGGCCGTTTGGCAGCTTTGCCCCCAGCATGGCTACAGGGACAATATCCCCCTGCTTTACATTCTGGGCCCCGGTTACAACCTGAACCAGCTCCGGCTGGCCCACATTCATCTGGGTGATGAACATGTGATCAGAATCCGGATGACGCTCAATGGACTCTACCCGGCCCGTTACTACCTTGTCCAGCCCCTCACCGGCGTGCACCACATTCTCCACGGGAATGCCCGCCATGGTCAGCTTGTCAGCCAGCTCATCAGAGGTTTCGGTGAAATCTATATAATCGTGAAGCCATTTAATCGATACCTGCATTTTTCTATCCCCTCCCTAATTAAAACTGCTCCAGCAGACGAATATCGTTGTCGTAGAACAGACGCAAATCATCAATACCATATTTCAGCATGGCGATACGCTCAACACCCATACCGAAAGCAAAGCCGCTGACCTGGGCAGGATCATAGCCGCTCATTTTTAACACGTTGGGATGAATCATGCCGGCCCCCAGGATTTCCAGCCAGCCAGTTCCCTTGCACACACGGCAGCCCTGGCCCTTGCACATTACGCAGGAAATATCCACCTCGGTGCTTGGCTCAGTGAAGGGGAAGAAGCTTGGACGGAGACGAACCTTTACATCCTTGTTGAATATCTGTTTCAGGAAGTCCTCCAAGGTACCCTTCAAATCAGAAAAGCTGATATTTTTGTCAATAACCATGCCCTCAATCTGGGTAAACATTGGGGAATGGGTGGCATCATAGTCGTCCCGGCGATATACCCGGCCAGGGGCAATCATGCGAATTGGACTGTTTGGCTCATGGGCCTCCATGGTACGGGCCTGTACCGGGGAGGTCTGGGAACGCATGAGAATATCCTCCGTAATGTAGAAGGAATCCTGCATATCCCGGGCCGGATGATCCTTGGGCAGATTCAAAGCCTCAAAATTATAATAATCCTGCTCGATTTCCGGACCCTCCTCCACGCTGAAGCCCATGCGCATGAAAATATTTTTGATCTGCATGAGGGTTACAGTCAGGGGATGGATATGACCATGATTGGTAGGACGGCCTGGCAGAGTAACATCAATCTTCTCGTTGGCCAGACGCTTGGCCATTTCCTTGGCCTTAAGCTCCTGATTTTTCTCCGCAATAAGCTGCTCCAGCTGCTGACGGGCCTCGTTTACAATCTGGCCGATACGGGGACGGTCCTCAGCACTGAGCTGGCCCATGCCTCTGAGAATAGAGGTAAGCTCCCCCTTTTTGCCAAGGTACTTTACCCGAATGTCATTTAAGTCGTTAAGTGTGCCGGCTACCTCCTTGATAGCCTTGGCTGCCTCTAAACGCAGCTGTTCAATTTTGCTTTCCATAATTTCCTCCTAAAATTATTAGCTAACTTAATTGTGTATTCCAAAATTATGAATCAGACTACCCCCTCCGTCAGACCAAGTCTGACCCCTCCCTCAAGGGAGGCAGGGCTGTAAATTCCAAATTCATAATTCATAATTCCAATTTACGAATTAAGCTGCCCCCTTCGTCAAACGGAGTCTGACACCTCCCCCCCAAGGGAGGCAGGGCTGTAAATTCCAAATTTCTAATTCCTAATTCCTAATTCCGAATTAAAAAAGCCCCCACCCCCATATAGGGGCGAAGGTCTTATTCGCGGTACCACCCTAATTTATAACTCATTTATGCCATAACGCTGCTCTGCGCCCCGACTACATCTCTTCACCGGGGAGACTCCGGAGTGAACTTCACCTGGCCTTAGCTGCCCTGTTCTCAGTTATCAGGACTTCCTGTGAGCATATCTCCCGGCTACTCTCTCCTTCTTAGTCTAACTTTGAGTATTGTACCATTATCAGCACAGGATTGCAAATTTATTGAAAAAATACCAAAAAAGAGTGCATATCCCCTACCCCTAGTTGGGAAATATACACCCGTAAAGGCCCGAAATCTTCCGGTTCATCCCCCACAAGAGGTGGAGGACTTCTGGCGAATTGCGTTCAAGCCGGTTGCCAGCTGAAGCTGCAGCCGAACAGGTCTCATTTCACCCTTCATCACCAAAAAAATTGGCTTGAATATTACCAACCATTTTTGTAAGAATTTGTAAAAAAACCTCCTGCTCCCCATCAGTTATCCCGGATAGTTCTGCTGTAATCCATTCTTCCCGGCACTGACCAATTGCTTCAGCCACCTTTTTTCCCTTTTCGGTAACAATAATATGGTTTTTTCTGCGATCATTTTCATCCTTGTCACGCACAATATATCCCAGCTCGGAAAGCTTATTCAATTCCCTGGTTATATATGCCTTATCCATGTTCAATATTCTGCCCAGCTCGTCCTGTACTATACCCTCATGGAGATAGGCCGAATACAATACGGCACCTGTCGTTACTGTACGGATGGAATATTTTTCCATTGCCTTTTCAAAAAACCGTTTCCAGTACATCACCAGAAGGGACATGGTCATTTCAATTGTTTCTGTCACTGACTTGCTCTTATCCATATAATCCTCACTCTAAGCTTGCCCTGGACGCCATACAGCGGCCCAGGCTATACAATACTGCCTCTATAGGGGACAAATTATCCGTTGTAGTCCCGCAGGTTTGGGTGCTTATTATATTTCCATAAGGATCGGTAAAATCCTCATGAACAGTTACCTGATATGCTTTACTGCTTATCAGCTTGGCCTCGATGCTCACCCGGCATATTCTGTCACACTGGGTTTTGATGGCCGCTGCATTCTGACCCTGTTCATCAGTACGATCTCCCTTGACAGATTCAGCTGCATCATAGCCCTCCATAAGCTCTGTCAGCTGAGCCATGTATTTGGTATCATTGTCTATGTCATCCGGGAGATGGACCACGGCCGGGGCCAGATATACCCGATTTTTCACTGGCTGCTTCACCACTGAGAAGCCGCCGGCCGTCGAATTTTCATCAACGTGATTATGTAAATCCAACCCCTCGGCATTTAACACATCCATATAATTTCTCAGGGAAGCATCCAGATACTCGGACATATTGTGACTGAATTTCCGGGAATTGGCATTTCGCTTCAGCTTTACTTCCTCACCGGTCTGCACATAGCCGGCGTTCAGCATCTGCAGCAGCCCCTTTACCGGGTCGCCCCCCATGGTAAATCTGGTATGCTGTACCAAGCTGCCGTATTCATCGGCAAAGGCCTTATTGCCCACGGCCGGTGCCCCGAAGGTTATCACCTGAATTTTTCCCGGCGGAATACCCATACATTCCATACGAGTTCCCAGAAGCACTGCCACGGCTCCACCCAGGCTATGACCGGTAAGAAGCAGCTCATCGTCTTCATCATAAATAATATTCATCAGCGAATCTACCCCCAGGGTACCATCCTGCCGCGGCGTAAAAAAGGCGGTCTGGGTATAATCATTAAAGCCGCTGTGCACCAGGGGCTGAGCTGAAGTAGTATTTTCGGTTTTGGCAAATTCCGCAAACTCCGTTGGATTGGCACCGCCAAACAAAACCTTGTGAAGCCGCAGATCCACCTCCATATCCTTTTTCTTTTCCGTGCCGGGAACCGCCACTATGTTGAGGTAATTGCCCGTCACTTCATCCGGCTCCTTGGAACGCAGCAATATGAAATTGGTATCCGCCTTTTCACCCTTATTTTGATAATATACAATGTCATAACCAAAATCGGAAACAACATCCCGTATAACTTCATTTAACTGACCTTTGTACGCCATCATATCCAGCAAAGCGCAAGCATATTGAATCCCCGCCTGCTTAACTGTTTCTGGTATGGGATTGGGCTGAGCCACCCGCTTAGCCTGCCCAATAGCAGGCAGGAACACAGCTATGGCCGCTATGATTAGTACCTTAGTGAGCAAAGTAAATTTAGAGACGCATCTTAAAATCTTCATAGCCAAAGCTCCTTACAATCGTCACTTTATTTTGAGAATCCACTGCGCATATATGGGGCAATGGCATTCCGTTGAAGGTGTTGTTTTTTACCATGCTGTAAATCGCCATATCGCCAAACAATAACCGGTCCCCCGGCTTTAAGGCATGGTCAAAGGAGTAGGTGCCAATGGTATCTCCTGCCAAGCAGGTAGGACCGGCCAGGGTATAGGTATACCCCTTCTCCCCTGCTTCACCGCTGCCCATAAGGGGCGGTCGGTAAGGCATTTCCAATACATCAGGCATATGACAGGCCGCCGAGGTATCCAAAACAGCAATATTACCTCTGCGCCCATTGACCTGGGACGCCTCAATTATCTCCAACACCGTGGCCGCCAAAAAGCCGGCATCCAGGGCTACGGCCTCCCCAGGTTCAATATATACCTTTAATCCGTATTTGGTCCGTATTCTATTGATACACTCTTCCAGCAGCTCAATATTATAACCCTCCCTGGTGATATGGTGTCCCCCACCAAAATTCAGCCACTTAAGCTGGTTAAAATATTGACCAAAACCTTCTTCAACAGCCTCCAGGGTCTCCGCCAAGGGCTCTGCCCCCTGCTCACACAGGGTATGAAAATGAAAGCCGCTTATTCCGTACAGAAATTCGTCCTTCGGGGCCTCGTCCAGGGCCTGCTTCAGCTCACTGAGCTTGGTGCCCAGCCGGCTGTCACCGGAGCAGGGGTCATAAATAGCATGCTCCTCAGACTGGGTGGAATGTTCCGGATTTATTCTGAGGCCATAGGTCCGCCCCGCCTGCTTGGCCATTGGGGCAAATTTTTTCAGCTGACCAACGGAGTTAAACACAATATGGTCGCAGATGGCCAAAATCTCCGGAAAATCCTTTTCCTGATAGGCCGGGGAAAACACGTGATTTTCCCCGGGAAATTCCTCATGGGCCAGCTTGGCCTCATAGAGGCCGCTGGCGGTGGTTCCTTTTAAATAAGTACTGATAAGGGGATAGAAATAGAACATGGAAAAGGCCTTCTGGGCCAATAAAATGCTGCAGCCCGTTCTGTCCTGCACCCCTTTTAATATTTCCAGATTGTGCCTTAGCCGGGTCTCCTCCACCACGTAGCTGGGTGAAGGAACCTCCTGCAGCCATTTAGGCTGATAGTCTACGCCCATCAGTCCACCAACGCAGGATTATGGCTTTCCTGCCAAGGAAGGCCCCACTTGTTAAGAGCCGCCATAAATGGATCCGGATCAAATTCCTCGATATTATATACACCAGGCTTTCTCCAGGTGCCGTTCATTACCAGCATGGCCCCTATCATGGCCGGTACGCCGGTGGTGTAGGAAATGGCCTGGGAGCCCACCTCCTTGTAGCACTCCTGATGGTCGCATACATTATAGAGATAATAGGTCTTGTCCTTGCCATCCTTCTTGCCCTGGAAGATACAGCCGATATTGGTCTTGCCTACGGTACGTGGCCCAAGGCTGGCCGGATCAGGCAGAACGGCCTTCAGGAACTGCAATGGAACTATCTGCTTGCCCTCAAACTCAATGGGCTCAATGGAGGTCATGCCCACATTTTCCAGGCACTTCAAATGACGGAGATAGCTTTCCCCAAAGGTCATAAAGAAGCGGATGCGCTTGATGCCCGGAATATTAATGCCCAGGGACTCCAGCTCCTCATGGTGCAGCAGATACATATCCTTTGGACCTACCTCAGGGAAATCGTATACCCGCTTAATCTCCATTGGCTCAGTCTCCACCCATTTGCCGTTTTCCCAATAGCTGCCCTTGGCGGAAACCTCCCGGATGTTGATTTCCGGATTGAAATTGGTGGCAAAGGGATAACCATGGTCACCGGCATTACAGTCCAGAATATCAATATAATTAATTTCATCAAATTCATGCTTCAGGGCATAGGCACTGAATACCCCGGTAACACCCGGGTCAAAGCCGGAGCCCAGCAGGGCCGTAATACCGGCCTTTTCAAACCGCTCACGATAGGCCCACTGCCACTTGTATTCAAACTTGGCCGTATCCTCCGGCTCGTAGTTGGCGGTATCCACATAGCTTACCTTGCACTCCAGGCAGGCATCCATAATGGTCAGATCCTGATATGGCAGAGCCAAATTCAATACCACATCCGGCTTTACCTCCTTCATGAGCTTTACCAGCTGCTCCACGCTATTGGCATCCACCTGGGCAGTGGTAATCTTACATACATTGCCATACTGCTTTTCCAGCACTTCCTTCAGCTTGTCGCACTTGCTCTTGGTCCGGCTGGCAATACAGATTTCCTGAAATGCCTCGTGATTTTGTACGCATTTATGAATTGCTACACTGGCTACACCGCCACAACCAATAACTAAAACCTTACCCATTGTAATTTATTCCTCCTATATTTGAAATAATAGTAACTATTGTAAGTCAGCCAGCAGATGAGCTTTCCTAGAGCAATAGAATGTAGAGCGTTAAGAAAATATTTTTTGCATACCTGCATTAGTGATAAAAATTACTTGTTTGAGCGAAGCGAGTTGTAATTTTTATCACTATTAATTGAATGCAAAAAATATTTTTAGCGACACATTCGTGCTATAGGAAGGCCATCTGCTGGCTCTATACCAACTGGGGGCCTTTTATAAATGGCTCCTCCAGCTTTAACAGCATTTCCCGCAGGATCTTTAGTGCGGCAGCCGTAGAAGCCCCGCTCTGGTCCAGTCCGGGAGCCAGCTCCACCACGTCACAGCCCACAATATTCAGGCCGCAGCCGGCAACAGCGGCCTCCATCAGCTCCATAAAGGACACCCCGCCGTATTCCGGCGTACCGGTTCCCGGGAATACCGATGGATCCATTACGTCCAGATCAATGGTGAAATACACCGGCTTGCCCTGCAGAGCGGCCAACGCCTGGGGCATAGCCTTTAAATCAAACTTATGCAGATGGGTGTGCTCCCTGGCCCACCGAAATTCTTCCCCCATGCCGCTGCGAATACCCAGCTGCCAAATCCGGTCATCACCCACAATATCCCAGGCCCGGCGGATAACTCCGGCATGGGTCAGCTTGGTGCCAAGGTACTCATCCCGCAAATCCGTGTGGGCATCAAAATGCAGAATATGCAGGTCCGGATATTTACGGGCCACTGCCCGGATGGCTCCCAGGGAAACCAGATGCTCACCGCCAATCATGAAGGGCAGCTTGTTGGCTGCCAGAATTTCCTCTGCCCGGTTCTCAATATCCTTAAGGGCCTGCTCCGCATCCCCGAAGCACAGCTCAAGATCCCCGCTGTCAAAGACCCTGGCATCCTCCATATCCAAATCCTGATAGGGGCTGTAGGTCTCCAGACCGTATGACTCCCCCCGCATTATCCTGGAGGCAAAGCGGGTGCCCGGCCTAAAGGATGTGGTACTGTCAAAGGGGGCACCATACAGCACTATCCGGGCTTCCTCAAAGGAGGCCTCACAGCCTAAAAAGGTTTCTATATTAGGACTCAACATCTCTCAGCATCTCCTCCACATAATTGGGCAAGGCAAAGGCTCCGGCATGTAACGCCGTATTGTAATACCTCAGCTTAAGCCCAAGACTTTTCCATCGATCCCAATTAACCCCCTTTACCGGGTGATATTTCTTGGAGGCAAAGCCAAAGAGCCAGTGCCCCGATGGATAGGTGGGAATATGCACCTGATACACCTTGCTGATGGGGAAGGACATACAGATACGCTTGTGAGCCCGCTGCATGGCCTCGGCATCCCCCGCGTAAAATGGGCTTTCATGCTGATTTACCATGATACCATCCTCATGGAGGGCCTTGTAGCAGTTGCCGTAAAATTCCCGGGTAAACAGGCCCTCACCGGGGCCAAAGGGATCCGTGGAATCCACGATAATAACATCGTATTCATCATTGACCCGGCGGATAAATTTCAGCCCGTCCTCATAATAGCAGGTTACCCGGGGATCATCCAATTTTAACGCCGTGAAAGGAAGGTATTTCTTGCTAACCTCCACCACCTCTTCGTCAATTTCCACCAAATCGATTTTTTCCAGAAAATCATATTTGGTCAATTCCCGCACGGTGCCGCCGTCACCACCGCCGATGACCAGCACCCGCTTGGGATTGGGGTGAACGCACCTGGCCACGTGGGTAATCATTTCATGATAGATAAATTCATCCTTTTCCGTCAGCATCAGGTAGCCATCCAGCACCATAATGCGCCCAAATTCCCTGGAATCAAAAATATCAATGCGCTGAAATTCACTTTTTCCGCTATAAACCTGTTTGTCCACCTTTATGGAAAAATTAACATTGTCCGTATGCTTCTCTGTATACCATAGCTCCATATGTATCACCTTATTTAAAATGAAAAATATTTAGTCGGATTTTCTCCATCAACGGATTACATTTAGGAATTTAATGCTCATGTCCTCGGGACCGGTCATTGAACAGCCCTTTTTCTTGGCGTACCGGATATATTGAAGGATTTCCTCCGTAATCCGCTCACCAGGGGCCAAAATAGGTATCCCCGGCGGATAGCACATAACGAATTCGCTGCATACCCGCCCCACCGTCTCATCAATGGGCAGGGACTCCTTGTCTGCGTAAAAGGCCTCCTGGGGGCCACAAACCACCTGGGGGTTGATGTATTCCGCCTTGAGCATCATCCGCCCCGTCTGGCGGTAATTCCGCCGGATTTCCGCCAGGGCCGCTACCAGACGCTCAATGTCCTTCAGGCGGTCACCTACGGAAACATAGGCCAATAAATTGGCAATATCCCCAAATTCCGTCTGTATATCGTATTCATCCCGCAGCAGGTCATAGACCTCTATTCCCGCCAGGCCAATGGACCGGGTATATACCGACAGCTTGGTGATATCAAAATCAAAAATGGAATCGCCGTTTATCAGCTCCCTGGAATAAGCATAATAATCCCCGATGGCATTTATCTCATCCCGGGCATATTCCACCTGGTCAATGATTTTGTCAATCATCTCCCTGCCCCGCAGGGCCATGTTGCGCCGGGACACATCCAGACTGACCAGCAGCAGATAGGAGGCACTGGTGGTCTGGGTCAGATTGATAATCTGATGAACATAGCCCTCCGGCACCCTGTCACCGATGAGCAGCATAGAACTCTGGGTCAGGGAGCCACCGGATTTATGCATGGAAATTGCCGCCATATCCGCACCGGCGTGCATAGCGGCAACAGGCAGCTTATCGCTGAAATACAAATGGGAGCCATGGGCCTCATCAGCCAGGAGAAGCATTCCGTGGTCATGGGCCATGCTGGCAATGGACCTTATATCGGAGCATATGCCATAATAGGTGGGATTATTGACAAATACCGCCTTGGCATCAGGATTTTCCCTGATAGCCTGCTCCACCTCAGCCACCCGCATGCCCAGGGATATACCCAGCATGGAATCCATCTGAGGATTAACGTATACCGGAACGGCCCCGCACAATATCATGGCGTTTATGGCACTTCGATGTACATTCCGGGGAATAATAATCTTATCTCCCCGCTTGCAGGCGGTCATGACCATGGCCTGTACCGCCGAGGTGGTCCCCCCCACCATAAAAAAGGCGTGGGCAGCTCCAAAGGCGTCGGCAGCCAGGTCCTCTGCCTCCTTGATAACCGATACGGGGTGACAGAGGTTGTCCAGCATTTTCATGGAATTCACATCCACCGACATACACTGCTCACCCAAAAATTCCGTCAGCTCCGGATTGCCCCGTCCCCGTTTGTGACCGGGTACATCAAAGGGCACCAGCCGGGCCCGCTTCATCTTCTCCAAAGCCTCCAATACCGGGGCTCTGTCCTGCGAATAATACTTCATTTCCCCATTATCTCCTTAGAAAACATTAATCCCGCTAAAAATTTCAATCATTTCCTTCCGCAGGTTGTCATGTATTTCCAAGCGGGTTTTTGGTGGAATTTCATAAATATCCGTATTGAACAAGTAGTTTTTCAAATCCAATTCCTTAATCAGCATCTTGGTATGGAACAGATTGGCCTGATACACATTTACGTCCACCGTATCGTATTTATCAATGGTTTTCTTGTCGATAAAGTCCTGAATTGACGTAATCTTATGGTCCATAAACAGCTTCTTGCCGGACAGATCCCGGGTAAAGCCCCTGACCCGGTAATCCATGGTAATAATATCCGAGTCGAACATGCCAATAAGATAGTCCAGGGTCTTAAGCGGTGTAATTTCACCACAGGTGGCCACATCAATATCCACCCGGAAGGTGGCTATACTGGTCTCGGGATGAAACTCAGGATAGGTGTGTACCGTAACATGGCTCTTGTCCAAATGAGCCAAAATAGTATCGCTGACAGGTTTAACCACGGTGTCCCCCAATGGCTTTTTCTGACCGGAGGAAACAGCCGCTTCCTCGGCAATCAGCAAGGTAACACTGGCACCCTGAGGATCATAATCCTGCTTGGATACACTAAGCACCTGGGCGCCTATCATTTTCGTTACCTTAAACATAATCTTGGTAAGACGCTCCGAGTTGTACTGAGAATCGATGTACTTAATATAATCCTGTTGCTCTCTAGGTGTCTTAGCATAACAAATATCATAGATATTAAAGCTAAGGGATTTGGTCAGGTTGTTAAACCCGTAAAGTTTCAGCTTATCTTCCAATCTGATCTCACGCCCCTAATCGTAATTTTTTACATAAAAAAACTCAGGTACAGCAGCCTGTGCCCTGTTCACCCTGAGAAAAAACAGCAATTAACCACAAATGAGCCATTGTGCTGCGGAACAGTCGAAATGCTGCTTCTACAGTTATTGCTGATTTGGGTATTTCTCCCTCTTAAGCATACTCATTATATGTTAAAATCCACCTAAAATCAAGCATTCTCCCCCCTTACATCAATTAAATTTTATCCGATGCCAATGGGAGGTGCTATTCAACACCTTTGATAAAATTGCAGCTTATCTGCATACCATGAATTTCAAAGGAAATCCTCCCGAAAAATGCCAAATCAGTTCGACATATATTAGCTCCTATGCTATACTTTCCCTTGTGTAATCAAGTATGGCAAGGTGTCCGTTCTATGACACAAAATGAATGGGTGCTGAAGCAAAGGGCACCCTGGCAAAATTTCCTTAGTGCAGGAGCACTGTTGCTGTTTTTTTGTACTGAGTACAGGATTGTAGATGGAAGGTAATCTTTATGTTATTTATGGCTATGCTGATAATGGGTATGATAATTGGCTTTATTGGTATCGGCGGGGCCGGTATCACCATTGCTTTGCTGACCGTTGGCTTTCAGGTCCCCATTCACACGGCTTTGGCAGTGGCCCTGTCCGCTATGGTATTCACCACCATGTCCGGAGCCTACAGCCATTTCCGTGAGGGCAATGTTATACCCAAAACCGGGGCTGTGCTGGGCATCAGCGGTATGGTGGGTGCCTTTATGGGAGCCAATATATCTAATATTATTCCTTCTGATATATTGGGAAAAATGTCCGGCTCCATCATGGTACTGTCCGCTATTCTTCTTTACACTAAGGTTTATCAGCCACAGTGGCTTAATAAGCACTTTCCTCCCAGGGCAGGACTTCTCGACGGTCATAAGCTCTACATATACGGGAGTATAGCCGGCTGTGTGAACGGCCTTATATCCGGAGCCTTTGGTATCGGGGCGGCGGCCTTTATCCAGCTTACCCTGATGATCTTCTTTGGGGTTCCTGTACTGTACGCCATTGGCACCTGCATGATGGTAATTCTGCCCATTTCCATTGCCGGGGGCCTGGGCTACTTTCTGAACGGTCAGCTGGATTTATGGATATTCCTTCAAACCCTGGTGGGCCAGGCCCTGGGTGCCTATCTGGGAGCCAAGCTCACCCGGCTGGCCCCACGTCCAATACTTAAATTCTTCATGGTGGCCATGTCCGCCTCCGGCGGCCTGGTTATGCTGCTGTTGTACTAAATATGAGTTATCCTCTCAGCCTGTAAAGGCCCTATCCCGTGCCGGGACTGGTATATTTTGCAAAAAAATCCCGCTGATCAGTCAATGACCAACCAGCGGGATACACGAAATTTAAGGCTTATCTGGGGCCTTCGGATTTGATTCACTAAGAATTCATAATGAAAAAAGAATGTTTTCACGTTCCTTACAAATAAAAAAAATGCTATAATCCAATGGGATATTTTATACATAAACTTTATTAAAAAAGGAGTAGATTTAACTATGAGAAAAAGAGCATTATTGGCTATTTTTGCTCTGCTTATTTGCCTTGGCATGGTAAGTGGCTGTGGCTCCAACAGTGGGTCCTCAGACAAGACTATTTCCATGGCCCTGTCCAACGAGCCCTCCTCCCTTGACCCGGCTATAACCTCCGGTCTTTCCGAAAGCGATGTGGAGCTGGCCATTTTTGAGGGCCTTACCCGTATTGACGAAAAGGGGGTGGCGCAGCCTGCTTTGGCAGAAAAATGGGATGTGTCTGCTGACGGACTTACATATACCTTCCATCTCCGCAAGGATTTAAAGTGGTCTGACGGCACTCCAATCACGGCCAAGGACTTTGAATATTCCTGGAAGCGTGTACTGGAGCCCCAGCTTGCCTCCGGCAATGCGTATATGCTGTTCATCATTAAAGGTGCTGAGGATTATAACAATGAAAAGGGCAGTGCTGATAAGGTAGGCATTAAGGCAGTGGACGATAATACTCTGGAGGTTAAGCTGATAGAGCCGGCAGCCTATTTCCTGGACCTCACCGCATTTCATGCCTTCTATCCGGTACCAAAGCACGCAGTTGAGGCCAACAAGGATGGCTGGGCTGGCAATGCTGAAACCATCGTCGGCAATGGCCCATTCAAGATTACCAAATGGACACATTCCAGCGAAATCGTCCTTGAAAGAAATGAAAACTACTGGAATCCTTCTGTAGTTGCTTCCAACTCCATTATAATGCCTATCAGCGAGTCCAAGAGCACCCGTCTTACCATGCTGGAAAGCAACCGGACTGACCTTATTTTGGACCCACCGCCTGCTGATGAGGATCGCCTGAAGGAAAAGGGACTTTACAGGGTTGAGCCACAGCTGGGCACCAGCTACTATGTTTTCAATGTAACCAAGGCACCTTTTGACAATTTAGAGGTTCGTAAGGCCTTTGCCATGGCGGTGACCCGCAAGGATATAATTGAACGGGTAGTCAGAAACGGCAAAAAGGCTGCTGTAACCTTTGTCCCACCAGACATTTTGGTTAATGGCAAGGACTTTGCCAGTGAAAGCGGTTCCCTTGTCCTGGAGGACCCGGCACAGGCCAGGAAGCTGCTGGAAGCATCCGGCTACAAGGGTGAGCCTATAACCATTCTTTATAACACCAATGAAATGAACAAGGCGATTGCTGAGTCCATTCAGTCCATGTGGAAGGACGCTCTTGGGGTAAATGTCGAGCTTACCAATCAGGAAACCAAGGTATTCTACACCTCCCGTGAAAATGGTGAATATCAGGTGGCTGCAGCTAACTGGATTGCCGACTTTGCTGACCCTGTAAATTTCCTCGATACGTTTACTGCCAAGGACAATGATGCTCAATATCACAGTGCCGAATACAATGCCATCATGAAGGCTGTTCATAAAGAGGTGGACCCTGCCAATAGAGCCCGGCTCATGCATCAGGCCGAAAAGAAGCTCTTTGATGACTGTGTAATTATTCCACTGTACTACACCTCCCAGGTTATTGCAGTAAATCCTAATCTTACAGGCTATTACTGCTCCCCTATGGGTGTAATTGATCTTATAAAGGCTCAC
>NZ_CAMYWM010000014.1 GCF_947302755.1 uncultured Anaerovibrio sp. | reverse complement strand
TATATGGTATAGGATATGCTGCCGTTCAAGGGTTTTCTGTTCAGGTGGCCCAGTTTATTGGCGGTAAAAAATTGCAGCATTCCCGGGATACCTTCAGACAGGGAATGATATGTGTTACGGTGTTTGCCTTGCTGGTAAGTGCCATAGGAGTGGTTATAAGTCCCTATTTGCCGGGGTGGCTGGGGGCCACACCGGAGATCTATTTGGGGGCCTATGATTATTTTTTGGTATATATGCTTGGCATGCCCGTAGTTATGCTGCGGATTTTGGCCACGGCCATGCTGCAGAGCAGCGGCAGTATGAAATCCGCCAGCTTCTTCAATAGTATAATGTGCGTGCTGGATATTGGCTTTAACGCTTTGTTTATTTTTCCGGCGGCCTATGCTTCTGTTTTGGGCTATGATATATGGTGGCCTGGTCTTGATTTCGGGATAAAGGGGGCGGCCCTGGGCACTGTAGCTGCCGAGGGAATAACCGGCTCTATTCTGCTGTACCTGGCGGTACTCAGAAGAAAATATACCCGTCAGAAGGCGGGGATGAAGTGGAAATTTACCAGAAGCTGTTTGGTGGATGCCTTGAAGATAAGCGGTCCTATTGCTTTGGAGCAGGGGGTTCTCACCGGGGCAATGATCGCTATGATGCTCATAGTTTCTCCATTGGGCACGGTGGCTATAGCGGCCAACTCCTTTGCCATAACGGCTGAGGCCTTTTGTTATATGCCTGGTGCCGGTATTGCCATAGCGGCCACAACCCTGGTGGGACAAAGCATAGGGGCAAACAAGCCGGACTTTGCCAGGGGCTTTGCCTGGTTTTCCCTGGGAACCGGTATGGTGACTATGGGAATTCTGGGGGCTGTTATGTATATCATTGCTCCGGCGGTTTTTGCTTTTCTGACGCTAAACGTTAATGTACAGGAGCTGGGCACCGAGGTGCTGCGTATTCAGCTGTTGGCTGAGTGGCTGTTTGCCGCCTCAATTGTGGGGGCCGGAGCATTGCGCGGTGCCAGGGATACGGTTTTTTCCAGCGTAATGAATCTCCTTAGCATGTGGGGAATCCGCATGCCCTTAGCCTTGTATCTGGTGGACCTTTATGGATTGCGTGGGGTATGGACCGCCATGTGCCTGGAGATTTATATGAGGGGCTTGCTGTTCCTCATCAGGATATATAAACAAAAGTGGGATAAAAGGGGGGCAATGGAGTGAAATACGATTTTGATAAGGTTATTAATCGCCGTGGAACTAATTCGTTAAAATGGGATGTGAAGGAACATGAGCTGCCCATGTGGGTGGCGGATATGGATTTTCCTGTGGCACAGCCTATTATGGAGGCAATTCAGGCCAAGCTGCAGGTCGGCGCATTGGGATATTCTGTTATACCAGAGGCCTGGAGTGAAGCATATGTAAATTGGTGGCGTCAGCGGCACAATTTTATCATTGAGCCAGAATGGCTGATATTTACCACTGGAGTACTTCCCGCTATATCCTCGGCGGTCCGCAAGCTGACCACTCCTGCGGAAAAGGTGCTTATCCAGACCCCGGTATATAATAATTTCTTTAATTCCATTGTCAATAATGGACGGGTGGTACTGGAGAGTCCATTGAAATACGATGGTAACAATTATTCCATGGATTTTGAACGGCTGGACCAGGATTTATCAGATCCTCAGGTGAGTCTCATGCTTCTCTGTAATCCCCAAAATCCATCCGGTCATTTGTGGAGCAGCTATGAGCTGTTTAAGGTGGGAGAGCTTTGTGCCAAGTATAATGTTACAGTGATAGCGGACGAAATCCATTGTGATATCACGGATCCGGGAAGGGAATATATTCCCTTTGCCTCTGTATCCGATACCTGCAGGGATATAAGTATAACCTGTGTGGCACCTACCAAGACCTTTAACATGGCCGGGGTAAATTCAGCGGCGGTAATGGTTCCAAACGATTTTTTGCGGCATAGAATGTGGCGTCAGCTAAATACGGATGAAGTGGCAGAGCCCAATATTATTGCCATGGAGGCCACGATAGCCGCCTTTGGTCAGGGCGCGGAATGGCTGGACCAGCTTCGTGATTACATATATGAAAATAAAAAAATATGTCAGGAGTATATAAAGGATAAGCTGCCGGAAATTTATCTGGTGCCATCTGAGGCAACCTATCTTCTGTGGCTGGACTGTTCCGGTTTTTGTGAAAATTCAGTGGAACTCATGGAATTTATTAGAAATGATAGTGGCCTTTATTTGTCAGAGGGAGTAGAATATGGTACTGTAGGGCGGCAATTTTTGCGGATGAATATTGCCTGTCCCAAGTCGGTGCTGATGGATGGACTGGCAAGATTGGAAGGAAGTATAAAGGCGTATATTAAATCAAAGTAAGTGAGTGTCATTATTGGTGCTTCCGGAGGGGTTTTATGGATTCAGCAGAAAACAGAAAAATCGTCATCAACGCGGCATTGGAAAATCTGGGCATGGTGAATTCCTTTGTGGAAAGCTTATTGGCGGAAAAGGATTGTTCGCCGAAGGTTATGATGCAGCTGGAGCTGGTGGTAGAAGAAATTTTTTCCAACATAGCCAATTATGCTTATGGTGATGAGGTGGGACAGGTTACCATAGAGGGGTGCCTGGAGGATAATGCCGCAAAAATCAGATTGAAGTTTGTGGACAAGGGTACACCCTATAATCCATTGGAGAAGCCTGATCCTGATGTCACCTTGGGGCTGGAGGACAGACCTATTGGCGGCTTGGGCATTTATTTGGTAAAGAACAATGTGGATGATATTTTTTATCAGCATGAGGATGGACAAAACATTCTTACGATTATAAAAAATATCTAAATAGCAGATAATCAGCAATTAAAAATATTTGTACATATTGAAGGGAGTAATTTTAAATGGAAATCAACAAGACTGTAAACGGAACTACTTTAAATTTGGCATTGGTTGGTCGTCTTGATGCAGTGACCGCCGGGGATTTGGATAAGGTGCTGCAAAGTGATCTCAATGGCATTACCGAATTGAATTTTGATTTTATTGGACTGGATTTTGTGGCATCAGCCGGCTTAAGAGTTCTGCTGGTGGCCCAGAAGCGCATGAATAAACAGGGAGTTATGAAAATTTACCATGTTAATGAGGATGTTATGGATGTGCTGGAAATGACCGGATTTTCCAACTTCCTGGATATAGTTGATTGATGGCGTCGTGATACGGTGTTAAAACACTAAAATTATGGGTGAATTTTATGAGGGAAAAGCTATATTCTTTGTGGTTTTTGCAAAAGGGTAGTATTCGCACCAGAATATTCAGGCTTATTTTGTTAAGCAGCCTGATAGTAGTTCTTATAATGAGCTTGTTGGTGGGTTATGGGTTGGTTACCATGAATTTTTACATAAAGACTCAAAGCAACCAGCTTAGCGATGCCTCCGCCAGCTACATTGAGCAGGTAACCAGTCAACAGATATCGGAACGCTTAACCGATGTGGCCCAAACCAGGGCCAGGGCCATAGAGACGGAACTTTGGAGTATTACCAATGACACCAATTATTTGGCGTCGGGAGTGGAAAACATAATAAAAAATCCACAGTATTATACAGAGCGTTCCCTGCCTGATCCACGGCTTCAGCCCATAAAGTCCGGCGAGGTGTATCTGCATAAGGGGGCCAAATTACAGGCTGCCGGCCTGTCACCTGAGCTGCAGCATGAAATAAGACTGATGTCCAATGTGAAGGACTATCTTGGACTTATGGCCCAGCAATACAGTCAGTATGAATCCTCCCTGTTTGTGGGTTCAAAATATGGCTATATTATTGCTGCTGATAACTCACCAGGCAATGAATATATAAATATGACTGATGAGTTCCTGAACACCTATGAGCCCACGGAACGGGGCTGGTATAAAAATACTCAGCGGCGTGATGCCATTACCTTTAATGATATTTATGTAGGTGCTGACGGGTATCCCAGCTTCACCTGTTCTGCTCCCTTTGAGGATGAACAGGGCTTTGCCGGAGTAGTAGCCGTTGCCTGTTCTGTAAAATCCATTTCGGATATAATGGCGGATTCTCTGGTAGGTGAATCAGCCATCAGCTTTGTACTGGGGGACAGGGGCAAGATAATGCTGTCCACCAGCCACGAGGGGGATATATCCGACGTAAACAGCACGGATTTAAGAAAAATGGATAATGAAAACCTGGCCAGGGTGGCCAATAAAATGCTTGCCGGTGAAAAGGGCTGGGAAATTGTGGATATAGATGGGTACGTATATTTTTTGGCCTATGCACCTATGGACAAGCTGCATTGGAGCTTTGGCACGCTGATTGCCAAGGATGAGGTTATGAATCCTGTTACTATAGCCCGGCATAGTATTGTTGATCGGGTTAAATATTTTCAGACGACCTTGAACGGACGTGTGTTAAAGCTGGTGTTTGTTGCCATACTCTGCATATTGCTGGCTTTGGTAATATTGTTTAACCTCAGCTCATGGCTTACCGATAATTTTGTAAAGCCAATAAAAAATTTAACCAGCGGTGTACAGGAAATTGCCGATGGTAATCTGGAGAAAAAGATTTTCCTATCAACTGGGGATGAACTGGAGACTTTGGCCAATTCCTTCAACAATATGACTGATGAACTGCAAAAGTACATGGAGCACATCACCCAGGTTACCATGGAAAAGGAGCATATTGCCACGGAGCTGGCGGTAGCTACCAATATTCAGGAAAGCATGCTGCCCCATATATTTCCCTTTGCCCCGGAGCATTCTGAGTTTGATATCTATGCTGTCATGCATGCGGCCAAAGAGGTGGGCGGTGATTTCTACGATTTTTACCTGTTTGATGACGAGCATTTGATGATAACTATTGCCGATGTGTCCGGTAAGGGGGTTCCGGCGGCTCTGTTCATGGTGGTGGCCAAAACCCTGTTGAAAAACTCTACCATGGCCATGGAGGATGTTGATCATTTGTCCATGGTTATGGAACGGACCAATAATCAGTTATGTCAAAATAATGATGCCATGATGTTTGTTACCGCCTTCATCGGTATGCTTGATCTGAAAACCGGCCGGTTCAGCTATGTTAATGCCGGTCATAATCCACCGTTGATTTACCGTAAGAAGGAAAATCATTTTTCCTATATGCAGGTTGATCGGAATTTTGTTTTAGGCGGTATGGAGGATATGGGATACAAGGGGCAGGAGATGACTTTGTTCCCAGGGGATCGGCTGCTGCTGTATACTGACGGTGTAACCGAGGCCCTGAATGAGCAGAAGGAGCTGTTCGGTGAGGAAAGATTGCTGGATAAGCTGAATAGTATTGATGTTGAAAAAAATAGTACCAGGGACCTGCTGAATTGTCTGAAAAATGAGTTGGATGGCTTTGTGGGTGAAGCTGACCAATCCGATGATATTACATTGTTGACGTTGTTGTATTATGGTGCAGCCACTGGCCGATAATACGGGAGGAAGTGAATGCCGGGATGGAGAAAAAGGACTTTTATGAGTTGTCCCATGCTGACCGAACCAGATTGACAGAGATTTACGGCAATCAGTTAAATCAGCTGCATGGATACGCTTTACATAAAATTTTGTATGTCAGGGAGCTTTTTAATAACGAAAAGGGTGTTTTAAGCGTAGATGACAATTCCATTCATTTGTCGGGAACTGTACTTCAGCTTCTCTACAAGGTGAAGGGCAGGGTGCTGCCAACCAAATTTATACGGGCGGTTAACAGGGCTGTTGAGACTGAAGATATTCTTCGGACAAATTATGTATATGTAGATAATAAGATTATTGCCGTTGTGTTAAAAAAGCGGGAACAGTCGCCGGAAATTTCCTTTCATAATTTGCAGATGGTTGATCGGGATGAATTGGATGCCGAGCTGAGGAAAAATATGGAGGCAGCATTGCGTCACGGCTTTTCCTTGCGACGGGATAATCTGCTTCGCCTGGCCGTATATCATACCGGTAAGGATGAATATGCTGTGGTGGTTACTGCCCTGGAAGCAATAATCAATAATTTTGATGTGAAGCAAATTTTCCGGGCGTCCATGGATTTGCCGGATAGCAGTGAAGCTAATCCTATAGCACATACCCATAAGCCAAGCTCCATAAGTGCACCAATAAGGGATTATTGGAGTAAAATGCTGAATAGCCTGCCAACCCCGCCGAAAATTCCTTATATTCAGGAATGCGGGCGAAAGGAGGCTGCGTATAAGGAGGCAAACTATGTGGCTTATCTCCCGCGGTCAGTGGTTTCGGACCTGCGCAGCAAGGTGGAGTCCAATAAGCTGCTGCTGTTGTCCATATTGCAGACAGCCTGGGGCATTTTGCTTCAGCAGGGCAATGGCAGTAATGATGTGAGCTATTGCTTAATGGTACCACGCCGGGAACGGGGCAAATATGTGTCCGGTACCCAGTGCCTGGTTCCGGTAAGGCTGAGGGATAACAAGGAGCTTACCCTCCGCGAGGTGATAATGGGTGCCTTTAAGCAGTTCGTGGTTTCCCAGCCCTATGCTTCCTTGGCCCGGGAGGATATTGCCGGGGTTATCGGTAAGCATGATGAGCTTTATGATCATTTTTTAAATTTCAGTGATTATCTGGCCGAGGACAAATCCTATGTGGAGACTGAAGGAAGCCCTGGGGGAACCGTTGTCGTTCAGCGAACCTCCGATGTGCGAAATGTAAAGCTTGGTATTTTTTTCCGTCATGAAAATAATCAGGAGATTATATCATTTAAATATAATGGTGCCCTAATCGCACAAAATGATATACAGCTATTGGTTGACTACTATTTTTTGATTTTGCAGCGAATGCTGAACGATTGGGAGGATAAGTGCCAGCTGTTTATGGCCAGGCTGGAAGGTCAATGGCAGTCCAGGCGTACGGCGGTTCAGCCTGCAGTGGAGGACAGCTGGGCTGTGGCTCAGGATGGTCTGTCCAAGCTTACCCTGTTCCAGGAATGTGGTACAGGTGTTATCCAGCTGTTCCGTGGCATTACCAAGATTGTTACCAAATTTGAGGGTGACCGTATTTCTGATGATGAAATTGAACATCAGCTGATATTTGTTCTTCGGGGCAAGGTGGCCCGCAGTATCGAGACAGGTGATGGCTGGTATAATACTATGGATATCTTAAAGGATAACAGCTGGGTGAATGAAGTGTCCCTATTGCCTAATCATAAAATACATTTGTCGGTAGAGGTCCTTACGGAGCAGGCTACCCTAATGACCATTCCGGTTATCCAATTAAATGCCATATTGTATAAATCACCTATTTTGGCCAATAATATTATTATGTATACCCTGCGGCAGCTGGAAAAATATCAAAGACTGTGGATTCAGTCCTAGCTCTGTCTGGTTGCTTTGCCACCGGGATTAAAAAAGGCTGTGATAAATCAGGTTAATGAATTACCTGACTTGTCACAGCCTGTTTGTATGCAATATTCAGCCCTAAACCTTGGTGAGAATGGTATATAACACCAGCTGCAGGGCAGCCACGAATTTTGCCACGGCAGAAATAGTATTGATAAAATCCATGTCATGCTCAGTCATTCGCATAAAACGTTTTAACACGTCATCACGGATATTGGGAATTTGAAGAGCAGCGGCAATCTTCATGGTCTGTCTGAAGGAAAGGACCTGATCAATGAAAAATACCAAAATAAAGGCCAAAAACAGAAGAATTCTGGTATAAAAGTGCTCATCCAGGTTATAAGCATAGGTGTAGGTGAAATAAAAGCCGATTATATCCAGTACCATGACAGCCAAAAACAGGGTAATCATGGTTTTACCAACAGCAGAGGGTGTCATGGTACGACACATATCCACCAGCTCATCGTGAATGTCCTCCCGTTCCTCCTCACTGTTGCTTATAAGCACTTTATACAATGTATAGCCGTTAAATAAAATCCAGAATACGGCAAAAGCGTTTACAATTTCCATTACACGACTCCTTCTTATCCATTTCTCCCTATACATTATAACGCATTTGCTCAAACTTTTCTTCCCCCCAAAAAAAAAATCCATTGCAGTATTTTTATTGGGTGATGTTAAAATACCTTGACTTTTGCCCTGGTATAGAATATCATAAACGAGTAAACTGAATATGAACTCATCAAGAGCAGTGGAGGGACTGGCCCGGTGAAGCTGCGGCAACCATTGATATGTCCTATATCAAAACGGTGCTAATTCCTGAAGGCTGTGAGCCTTAAGATGAGAGATTTTTATGAGCTCTCTCTTTGAAGAGGGTTTTTTTATTACTTAATCTTAACAAATCAGGCGTGAAGGGCGAAGCGGAGCAACAGCCTTCCTTCAGATGGCTGATGAACACAGTATGCTTTCGTTCAGCTTGTTATGATATTTCATTTGACATAAATTAGGGTGTTTTCATATTTCAGCAAAATGTTTTTTGAGGAGGCGTTTTAATGGCTAAACGTTTATTGTTTACTTCTGAGTCCGTAACCGAGGGTCATCCTGACAAAATTGCAGACCAGATTTCCGATAGCATTCTTGATGCTATTCTTGAGCAGGATCCTATGGGCCGTGTTGCCTGTGAGACCATGGTAACCACCGGTCAGGCCCATATTGCCGGTGAGATTTCCACCCAATGCTACGTTGATATTTCCAAAATCGTTCGTGATACTATCCGTAAAATTGGCTATACCCGGGCCAAATATGGCTTTGATGCTGATACCTGCGGCATCCTCATTTCCCTGGATGAGCAGTCTCCGGACATTGCCCAGGGAGTAGACAAGGCTTTGGAGGCCCGTGAGGGAGATATGAGTGAGGAGGAGGCCACCGGTGCCGGCGACCAGGGAATGATGTTCGGCTTTGCCTGCAATGAAACACCTGAGTTCATGCCTACACCTATTGCCCTGGCCCATCGCCTGTCCCGTCGTTTGACTGAGGTCAGAAAAAATGGTACCCTGCCGTATCTCCGCCCGGATGGAAAGACCCAGGTTACTGTTGCCTACGAAAATGGCAAGCCGGTAGCCATTGATACCATCGTTATATCTACCCAGCATGATGAGAAGGTAAGCCTGGAGCAGATTCGCAGGGATCTTATTGAGCATGTTGTAAAGCCGGTTATTCCGGCAGAGCTTCTCAGCGATGCTACCAAGTATTTCATTAATCCAACTGGTAAATTCGTTATTGGTGGCCCTCAGGGGGACTGTGGTCTTACCGGCAGAAAGATTATCGTTGATACCTATGGCGGTATGGCCCGTCATGGCGGCGGTGCCTTTTCCGGCAAGGATCCAACAAAGGTGGATCGTTCCGGTGCCTATGCAGCCCGTTATGTTGCCAAGAATATCGTGGCCGCCGGTCTGGCTGAGCGGGCTGAGGTTCAGCTGGCCTATGCTATCGGTGTAGCCAAGCCTGTATCTATAATGGTAGATACCTTTGGTACCGGCAAGGTTGATGACCGTACCCTGGAAGAGCTGGTACAGAAGAACTTTGATTTGCGTCCGGCCGGTATTATCAAGATGCTGGACCTTCGTCGGCCGATTTACGCCCAGACGGCGGCCTATGGTCACTTTGGCCGTACGGATATTGACCTTCCTTGGGAGCATACGGATAAGGCAGCTGCCCTTAAGTCCCAGGCCGGTATCTGATACATCTGAATATTAAATATGATAGTTGAGGCACAAGGATTTGTGCCTCATTTTTCATGGGCTGGCAATTGATTTGTGTACAAAAAAATAATTGACAACCGATAGCGACTATAATAATATTAGTATGCTGAAATTTAAGACGACGTTATTGTGAGGGGAGCGTAGGACTCCTTTTTCTATGTATGGGAGGAATTTTGATACTATGAGTAAGAATGAAAATTTGAGAAATATCGCGATTATTGCTCACGTAGACCATGGTAAAACTACATTGGTAGACGCTATGCTTCAGCAGAGCCACATTTTCCGCTCCAATGAGCAGGTGGCAGAGCGTGTAATGGACTCCGGTGACCTGGAGCGCGAGCGTGGTATTACTATTCTTTCCAAAAATACAGCAATTATGTACGAGGGCACTAAGATTAACATCGTTGATACTCCGGGCCATGCCGATTTCGGTGGTGAGGTTGAGCGTGTTCTTAACATGGTGGATGGCGTAGTGCTGCTGGTAGATGCCTTTGAAGGCCCAATGCCACAGACCAAGTACGTACTTCGCAAGGCACTGGAGCAGGGCCTGAAGCCAATCGTTGTTATCAACAAGATTGACCGTCCTGACCAGCGGGTGGATGATGTTTACGATGAGGTTTTGGAGCTTTTTATGGAGCTGGATGCAGATGATGAACAGCTGGATTTCCCATGCATTTACGCTACGGCCCGTGATGGTATCGCCAAGTACAGCATGGAGGATGACAACGACAATTTAAAGCCGCTGATGGAGACCATTGTCAAGGAAATTCCTTGTCCACAGGGGGATGCAGATGGGCCTCTCCAGATGATGGTAACTACTCTGGAATCTGATGAATACGTTGGCAAGCTGGCTGTAGGCCGGATTATCCGGGGCAGCGTAAAGCCAAATCAGGCTGTGGTATTGCTGGATGGCGACTCCCAGACCAAGGCCAAGGTAGCCAAGGTATTTACTTACCAGGGGCTGAACCGGGTTGAGGTAGAGGAGGCCGGGATGGGTGAAATCGTCTGCCTGACCGGTCTGGGAAATGTGAGCATCGGTTATACTGTAGCAGATGCTGAAAATCCTGAGGCATTGCCAACCATTAATATTGATGAGCCAACCCTGTCCATGACCTTTGGGGTAAATACCAGCCCATTTGCCGGCCGTGAGGGTCAGTTTGTTACCTCCCGTCACCTGCGTGACCGCCTCTTTAAGGAGGTGGAGACCAACGTTTCCCTTCGGGTGGAGGAAACGGACTCTGCTGATGTATTTAAGGTCAGCGGCCGCGGTGAGCTCCATCTTTCCATTTTGATTGAGACCATGCGCCGTGAAGGCTATGAGCTGCAGGTTGGCAAGCCGGAGGTTGTTTACAAGGAGATTAATGGTCAGAAGTGTGAGCCTATGGAAAACCTTACCGTGGAGGTTCCTCAGGAATACATGGGTACTGTAATGGAATCTCTGGGTACCCGCAAGGCTGAACTGGCCAATATGACAGAGGTTTCCGGTTACATGCGTATGGAATTCCTGATTCCGGCCCGTGGCCTCATTGGCTTCCGCAGTGAGCTGCTGACCAATACCAAGGGCAACGGCATTATGAACCATGTATTCTCCGGCTATGTACCATACAAGGGAGATATCCCGGGCCGTACCCGTGGTTCATTGGTAGCCTTTGAGCAGGGCGAAACCACCGGCTATGGTATTTATAACCTTCAGGATCGCGGTACCATGTTTATCTCCCCGGGTCAGGCCGTATATGAGGGCATGATTGTTGGCGAAAATTCCCGGGATATTGATATGGATATTAATCCATGTAAGGCCAAGCATGTTTCCAATATGCGTACCTCTGCATCCGATGAAGCAATCCGCCTGACTCCGCCGCGTATTTTAAGTTTGGAGCAGGCCCTTGAATATATTAATGATGATGAATTGGTTGAGGTTACGCCGGACAGCATCCGCCTGCGGAAGGCGGTTTTGGACAAGGTTGTCCGGGGCCGGGCCAGCAAAAATGCTCGTAAGGGTTAATAATTTTTTGTGGGTCTTTAGCCTCATTTTTGGAAAAAATTAAAAATAGTAAAAAAATTACGGGACAAAACCCATAGTTTGCGAATATAATATTAAGTACCTAAAGATGGGTTTGATGTTTGAGATAGGCTTATTATTATATTTGATTTATTTGCACTTATTTTAATTGGAGGGCGGACGTTGTGAGCATCCTGAAAAAATTGGAAGATTTTCTCGCACCGGTTGAGGTTGAAGACGAGCTGTATGAGGATAAGGAAGAGGTTGTTGAGGAGGAGATTGAACGCAAGGTAGTGGGCGGCAGTACACTGGAGGCTGTTAAGCCGGCCCCTGCTGTTGTGGCGTCTTCGTCTGCGGCGGCCCAGAAAAGGCCTAATCTTACGTTGCATACTGACAATACCCGCGTTGCGGAAATGAAAATAAGGATTTTTATGCCACAGCGGTTTGATGATGTTCGTGAGATTGCTGATGCCTTGAAGACCAAGAATTCGGCCATTGTTAATTACGAGCGGGTTGAGCTTCCTGAACAGCAGCGGATTTGTGATTTTCTGAATGGCGTATGCTACATTAAGGACGGCTTTGTTCATCGTATTTCCAACACCATGGTTCTCTATGCACCAAATGGTGTTGAGGTAAACGAAATGAAATCCGTAGCTGCTACATTGTAATATTTTATTGTCTGAATGAGACTGTTACTCTGGTGACAGTCTTTTTCTGTATGCGCCCGGCATGGGGGATTCTAATGGTGTAGGTCCCTGGGCAGCCCTGACAGTGGTAATCATAATTGACAATATAACGGTTTTTACTTATAATATTATAGTAAATTTTGTATTATTTGTGAGTGCCTCAACTGGCACTCATTATTTATTGAGTAAAGGAGTTTTTAGTAATGGCAGACAAGAGCGTACTTCTCACCGCAGACGGTTTGAAAAAACTACAGGAGAAACTTGATTATTTAAAAAGCGTAAAACGACTTGAGGTAGCTGATCGTCTGAAGGCTGCTATTGCTCTGGGGGACCTCTCCGAGAACTCCGAGTATGATGACGCCAAGAATGAGCAGGCCTTCCTGGAGGGGGAAATCGCCGAGCTGGAGGAAAAAATCCGCAATGCAAAAATTATTGAGAACAGTGCAGACAATAACGTGGTATCCATGGGTTCAAAAATTGTGTTGAAGGATTTGGAATTTAATGAGACCGATTCTTATCAGCTGGTTGGCTCCACAGAGGCTGACCCGGATGAGGGAAAGATTTCCAATGAGTCTCCGGTAGGTGCCGCTATTATCGGTAAAACCGTAGGCGAGGTCGTTGAGGTACACGTTGGTGAGAATATCATCAACTATGAGATTGTTGAAATTAAGCACTGATAGCATAGGAGAATGTAAAGTGGCAGAACATAAGGAAAATGCTCCTGTTCAGCAGGACATGAATGAATTATTGAAGGTTCGGCGGGACAAGCTGGCCGCCTTCCGGGAAATGGGTGTAGCTCCCTTTGGCCATCGCTTTGAGGTTACCCATCATAATGCTGCAATTTTGGAGCAGTATGCACATCTTCAGGGCGAGGAGGAAAGCACGGAGGAGGTAGCTATTGCCGGCCGTCTGATGGCCATTCGGGGTCATGGCAAGGCAAGCTTTTCCGTTATTATGGACCGTACCAGCCGTATACAGATTTATTTTAAGCTGGATGTATTGGGTGAAGAGAAGTATAAGCAGTTTAAGCTGTTGGATATTGGTGATATTATCGGCGTTAAGGGTCATGTTTTCCGTACCCGCCGTGGTGAGCTGACTGTCCGTGTAGACTCTTTTGATTTGCTTTCCAAGTCTCTCCGCCCTCTTCCTGAGAAATTCCATGGCCTGACCGATACGGAAATTCGCTATCGTCAGCGTTATGTTGACCTTATCATGAATCCGGAGGTTATGGACACCTTTGTGGCACGCACCAATATTATCAAGTCCATCCGTAGCTATTTGGATTCCCGCGACTTTTTGGAGGTAGAAACGCCTGTTTTGGGTACTATTGCCGGTGGTGCAGCTGCCCGTCCGTTTATTACACATCATAATACCCTGGATTTGGACATGTATCTTCGCATTGCAACTGAGCTGAATTTGAAGCGTCTGGTTGTAGGCGGCATGGAGCGGGTATACGAGATTGGCCGGGTATTCCGCAATGAGGGCATGGATGTGCGCCATAATCCGGAATTTACTTCCATTGAGATTTATCAGGCCTATGCCGATTACAATGATTTAATGGATGTTACCGAGGGTATAGTCCGTGATGCGGCCATGGCAGTCTGCGGCAGTCTTCAGGTGGATTATCAGGGTACCACCATTGATTATTCCAGCTTTAAGCGCATCAGCAT
This sequence comes from uncultured Anaerovibrio sp., assembly GCF_947302755.1. Taxonomy (GTDB): domain Bacteria; phylum Bacillota; class Negativicutes; order Selenomonadales; family Selenomonadaceae; genus Anaerovibrio. The sequence goes on along the minus strand of NZ_CAMYWM010000014.1, from coordinate 20,258 downwards.
GAACGATGCGGTAAAGGAAGCAACCGGCAAGGACTTCCTGAGCTGTGCCACCGTGGAGGAAGCCCGGGCAATGGCTGATGAGATTGGTGTACCTTATGAGAAGCGGTTTGGTATTGGCGGTATTTTAAATGCAGCCTTTGAGGAAAAGGTGGAGGAGACCCTTATACAGCCAACCTTTATAACTGGTCATCCTACAGAGATTTCCCCACTGGCCAAGCGTAATCCGGAGGATCCGCGTATTACAGACCGGTTTGAGTGCTTCGTATACGGTCGGGAGCTGGCCAATGGCTTTACTGAGCTCAATGATCCTATTGACCAGGAGGGCCGCTTCCTGGAGCAGCTTAAGGCCCGTGAAGACGGTGATGATGAAGCTCATATGATGGACCGTGACTTTATCACTGCCCTTGAATATGGCTTGCCACCAACTGGCGGCCTGGGAATCGGTGTGGATCGTCTGGTTATGTTCCTTACTGACAGTGCCTCCATTCGGGATGTATTGCTATTCCCAACCATGAAGCCGCTGGCTGAGTAATTTAAAAACTGAATTAGAATTGTTTTGGAGCTGTTTCCGTTGGGAGACAGCTCTTTTATTGTCCGATTTTTTACTATGAACACTTAGTGAACACAAGCCTACGGCGCAGTGGGAGCTTAGTGTTCGTTGTAAGGGCGTAGTGCGAAAAATCGTTTCGCACGAAGTTTACTGCTTCAAGCCGACTAAATCAGGCCGGAGGAGAAAAATTCTGCCTGAAGGAGCCGCCGATATACAGGATCGCTTAACACTGTGACCAAGGGGAGATTACAGCCAATATGGAGAAATGGATTCTTACTTTCTATCATTATTCATCTTAATTTTGATTAATTATAATTAATTTTGACCGATATTGGTTGACTTTGACTGACTTTGGTTGTATTATAAATACAGAAATCAAATTTAGGAGAGTGGTAGCCGTGCTTACCGAGGAGAGGTACGCAGCTATATTGCAGATTTTAGCGGAAAAAAAGGCGGTGACTGTTCTTGAGCTGACCAAGGCCCTGCAGATTTCGGAGTCCACTGTGCGCCGGGATTTGACTGCTTTACATCGCAGCGGCAGGCTGTACAAGGTATACGGTGGTGCAACAACCATTGATAACAATTATTCAAATGCCGAGGAGGACATGCAGACCAAGTGGGATTTGTATCCGGAGGAAAAGGTGACGATTGGCCGCAAGGCGGCGGATCTTATCAATTGTGAGGATTTTGTTTACATCGATGCAGGCTCCACCACATTGCATCTCATTGATTTTTTGACGGACAAGGGTGCGACCTTCGTTACTAACGGTATGCAGCATGCAGCCCGTCTGTTATCCAAGGGCTTCAAGGTGTTCATTATCGGTGGTGCGGTAAAGGCGGTCACTGAGGCCGTGGTGGGAACCGAAGCCCTGAAAAGTCTCGAGCACTACAATTTTACCAAAGGCTTTTTTGGTACCAACGGAATAAGCCCCAAATCCGGCTTTTCCACTCCCGATGCCGATGAGGGGGCGGTTAAATCCGCGGCTTTGGCCCGATGCAAAAGAGCCTTTATACTGGCCGACCGGTCAAAGTTTAATAAGATTTCACCAATTACCTTTGCCGGTATTTCCAGTGCAACCATAATAACTGGAAGGCTGGAGGATAAAAAATATCGTGATTATACCACCGTTTTGGAAGGAGAGTGAGGGCATGATTTACACCGTAACCTTTAATCCGTCACTGGATTATATTGTGCGTCTGGATCATTTTACCGCCGGTGAAATTAACCGGGTAAACTATGAACAGATTTTAGGCGGTGGCAAGGGAATAAATGTGTCAATTGTACTGAAAAATTTAGGGCATGACAGCACTGCCCTGGGATTTGTGGCAGGCTTTACCGGTGAAGAAATCAAGAGACAGCTGGGGGAATTTGGTGTAAAAAGCGATTTTGTTCAGCTGGATCAGGGCTTTAGCCGGATAAATGTCAAGGTTAAGGCTGACAGTGAAACGGAAATAAACGGACAGGGCCCGAACATCAGCGAAAATAAGCAGGCAGAGCTTTTTGCAAAATTGGATAAATTGGAGGCTGGCGATACCCTGGTGCTGGCCGGTTCCATTCCCAAAGCATTGCCGGATGATATCTATCAGCGGATTATGGCCCGACTGGATGGCAAGGGAATCCGTATAGTGGTTGATGCGGAAAAGACCCTTCTTCTGAAGGTATTGCAGTATCATCCATTTCTTATCAAGCCCAACAATCACGAGCTGGGAGATATGTTCGGCGTTAAGCTCACCAGCCATGAGGAAATACTTACCTATGCCAGGAGGCTGCAGGAAAAGGGAGCACAAAATGTTCTCATATCCATGGCCGGGGAGGGAGCTATTCTTCTGACAGCAGCCGGAGAGTCCTATAGGTGCCCGGCACCAAAGGGAACCCTGGTGAACTCTGTAGGAGCAGGGGATTCCATGGTGGCCGGCTTTATCACCGGCTTCATGGAATCAAATGGGGATTTTGAGCAGGCCTTCCATATGGGCGTAGCCACCGGCTCGGCATCGGCTTTTAGCGAAAACCTTGCCACCCGGCCGGAAGTGGAGGAGCTGCTGAAAGGTATTGTGTAATCGCCGGTAGGCATTATCTATATAATTTTTATAAGGGGAGAGAAAATTATGCGTATTACCGACATGCTCAAAAAAGAGAGCATTATCTTGGGAGCACGGCCGGCAGATAAAAATGCCGCCATTAATCAATTGGCTGATCTTATGGAGGCCGGCGGCAATTTGTCCGACAAGGCTCAGTATGTAAAGGATGTGCTGGCCCGTGAAGCTTCCAGCAGTACGGGACTGGGGGACGGCATAGCAACCCCCCATGCTAAGAGTGCAGGGGTAAAGGCTGCTGGTTTGTCTGCCATGACGGTTCCTGAGGGAGTTGATTTTGATTCCCTGGACGAAGAGCCAAGCCGGTTATTCTTTATGATTGCTGCTCCGGAAACGGCCTATGATGAACATCTGGAAATTTTGTCCAATCTGGCTACCATGCTGATGGATTCAGATTTCAAGGAGGCACTGGTGGCAGCTAAATCCAAGGAAGAATTTTTGCGTATCATTGATGAAAAGGAAGCTGGGAAGTTTGTGGGCAGTGCCGCTGCTGTAGCTGCTCCAACCGCCAATTACACTCAGGTTTTGGCTGTTACGGCCTGCCCAACGGGTATTGCCCATACCTTTATGGCAGCTGAAAGTCTGGAGCAGCACGCCAAAAAGCGGGGCATCACCATCAAGGTGGAGACCAATGGTTCCAGCGGTGCCAAGAATGTGCTGACGGCAAAAGAAATCAGGAAGGCTGATGCCATTATTGTGGCAGCTGATAAGAATGTTGCCATGGCCCGGTTTGACGGAAAGCCAGTCATTATAGCCAAGGTGGCCGACGGTATTAACAAGGCGGATGAGCTGATTGATCGCGCTTTGTCCGGCAATGTGCCAATTTATCACGCCAGTGGTGCCGAAGGAACAGAAGGGGCTGCTGATGTGGAGGGTGAAAGCCTGGGCCGGCAGATTTACAAGCATTTGATGAATGGCGTCAGCCATATGCTTCCATTCGTGGTAGGCGGCGGTATTCTTATTGCCCTGGCCTTCCTCTTCGATGATTATTCCATAGATCCAAGTAAATTCGGTTCCAATACGCCATTGGCGAAATTCCTCATGGATATCGGCGGTGCCTCCTTCGGCTTTATGCTTCCTATCCTTGCCGGATTTATTGCCATGTCCATTGCCGATCGTCCAGGTCTGGCCGTAGGCTTTGTAGGCGGTGCACTGGCCAGTACCACCGGCTCCGGCTTTTTGGGAGCTTTGCTGGCAGGCTTTGTGGCAGGCTACAGTGTAAATCTTTTGAAGAAGGTATTTTCCGCCCTGCCTGAATCCCTGGAGGGTATCAAGCCAGTTCTCCTGTATCCTTTCTTCGGTATTCTTCTTATCGGCGTTATCAGCATGTTTGTCATTGCCCCTCCGGTAAGTGCCATTAACACCTGGCTGGTGGATACGCTGAAAAATATGGATCCAAATGCCAAAATCATTTTGGGTATTGTTATGGGCGGCATGATGGCTATCGACATGGGTGGTCCTATCAATAAGGCGGCTTATGTTACCGGCACAGGGCTGTTGGCCTCCGGTGAATATAATGTTATGGCGGCCGTTATGGCCGGTGGTATGGTACCACCTCTTGCTATTGCCCTTTGTACTACTCTCTTCCCTAACCGCTTTACTGAAAGCGAGCGGAAGGCTGGTATCACCAACTATGTTATGGGTATGTCCTTCATTACGGAGGGTGCTATCCCATTTGCAGCCAGTGATCCATTGCGGGTAATTCCTTCGGTATTTCTTGGTGCGGCTACTGCCGGAGCACTGTCCATGGCCTTTGACTGCACCCTGCAGGCACCTCATGGCGGTATTTTCGTAGTACCTACCATCGGTAATGCCGGCATGTACCTGGCCGCCATTCTTATTGGCGCAGTGGTGGGCTGCATTGTAATGTCAGTACTGAAAAGACCGCTGAAGCAGTAATTTGGTCATAGGGTGGGAGCTTATTAATATTCCCGACCATTTATCCTTTGACGGAACCTTAACCTAATAAGTTTAACAGGCCTTTGGCAGCAGTGTTCCAATTAACGTTGGAATGCTGACGCCGAAGGCCTTTTTGTTTGATTTTGACAGTTATTATTGATAAAATTGCCTAAGACAGTGTTTATCATGTATATAAGGTAATTTTTTGATGGGAGCTGACCTGTTATGCCTTTGGAATTTGTCAGGAACGATATAACGAAAATGAAGGTGGATGTAGTTGTTAATTCCGCTAACCCTAGAGCTATAGTAGGGGGCGGTGTGGACAGGGCGATTCATAAGGCTGCCGGACCGGAGCTGCTGATTGCCCGGCAAAGGATTGGGAATATTGCCACGGGAAAGGCCTTTATTACCCCAGGCTATAATCTCTTGGCACAATATGTAATACACACCGTTGGTCCTGTATGGCAGGATGGAAAGCATGGGGAACGGGAGCTTTTGGCCGATTGCTACAAAAATTCCCTTCAGCTGGCAGCAGACTACAGCTGTAAAGCTATAGCCTTTCCATTGATTTCTGCCGGCATATTCGGATGTCCGCCGGAAATTGCCATTGCTGTCGCCACTAGGGCAATTCGGGAATTTATTGATGAATATGATCTGGATGTATATATGGTGATGTTTGACAGAGAGTCCTTTAAAATATCCAGCAGCTTGTTCGATGATGTGCAAAATTATATTGATGAAGTGTATGTAGATGAGCACTTAGCCCAGGAAAGCTGTAATAATTATCAGCGCAGACGGGAGCGGGAGGCAGCTCTATATAGGAACCGAGGCACTGATTCCCGTTCCTTGGATGAAATATTGAATGATATGACAGATACCTTTTCAGAAGCCTTGCTTAAGCTTATTGATGCCAAGGGAATGACTGATCCCCAGGTGTATAAAAGGGCCAATATCAATCGCAAGCATTTCTCGAAAATACGCAATAACCAAGCTTATAAGCCAAAAAAGTCCACCGTTTTTGCTTTGTCCATAGCCTTGGAGTTGAATATAGCCGAAACCAGGGAGCTGCTGGCCCGGGCGGGTTACGCCTTTTCCCACAGCAACGTGAGCGACGTAATTATTGAATACTTTATCAAGCAGGGAAAATATGATATTGATACTATTAATCAGGTGCTGTTTGAAAAAGGGGAACCTACATTGGGCGTATAAGTATTTTTACTATGAACACTTAGTGAGCACAAGCCTATGGTGCAGTGGGAGCTTAATGTTCGTTGTAAGGGCGTAGTGCGAAATAATCTTTCGCACGAAGTTTTCTATATAAAATGTCACCTGACAGGAGACCACCCTTCGGATTATTTATGGTAGATTATATTCAGAAGCTGAAAGATAAAGGCCAGATATGAAGGGAGCGGTTGATATGATTAAAGTAAGTAATGTAAGTATTACTAAAATTAGCATTACCAAATTAGATACGGACGTAATTGTAAATGCGGCTAATATGCAGCTTAGACCATACGGTGCTGTTTGCGAAGGAATTTTTAAAGCAGCTGGATATGAAAAGCTCTCGGCTGTCTGCCAAAGTATCGGTCATTGCGAAATTGGTTCAGCAGTAGTTACCCCCGGATTTGATTTAAAGTCAAAGTATATTATTCATGCAGTAGGTCCTGTATGGCATGGTGGAAAATTCAACGAGGGAAAGCTCTTATATAGTGCATATAAGCAATCGCTGCGTTTGGCAGTGAAAATTGGCTGTACATCCATTGGATTTCCTTTAATATCTTCTGGTGCAAGTGGTTATCCGGTAGAGAAGGCTTGGAGAAAAGCTTTGCAGGCATGTTATGATTTTTTGGAAGATGAAGGTGAGATTGATATTGTTTTTGCAGTTAACAGTGATAAAGTGTTGGGAGTTGGGGGAAAAATTTTAGACGAATTATTTCCGCCTTTAGGTGCTGCAACAAAAAATGATTGGAAGATAGTAGCTATGCCTCAAAAGCATGAATTATTCATTCTTGAAAGGATAATTACTCAGAAGGAAATGGATATTCTGCGCAAGGGGAATATTCCTGAATCCATGGATGATAAGTGGTTTTGGTATATGGAGGGCAATACACTGTATGCCCATCGTAGTTGGACTGGAATTTGTATATATGAAATAATATTTGGAACTGACGGTCATCATTTTGTCAAAGTTAATAGAGATCCTGATCAATATAAGTGTACCAGTATAGAAGAGGATCTGGAGACATTAAATATGTTGCTGGACTGGTGGACACAGCCCCAATATGACTATTACAATGAATGGTTGATGGAAACTCATAATTCAATGAAGAAGGCGGGCCTGATACCAGAGGATGAAGAGGAGTGATTATATATGTATGGCGCAATTTTAGGCGATATTATTGGTGCTCCTTATGAGTTTGACAGAGGGGATAAGACAAAAGATTTTCCACTGTTTTGTGATAATTCAAAATTTACTGATGATACTGTTATGACTGTAGCAGTGGCAGAGGTTTTGCTCGATAATGTCGATGGTAAATTTGATTCTGATGTGGAAATACTACAAGCTTTAGTTAGTTCTATGCAAAGCTGGGGAAGTGAATACCCTAATGCAGGTTATGGAAATATGTTTAGCAGATGGCTGGAGACTAATAATCCTCAACCTTATAACAGTTTTGGTAACGGTTCAGCTATGAGGGCTTCAGCTGCTGGTTGGCTTGCTGCCAGCCTGGAGGAAGCAATGGGATTAGCTTATCTTACGGCAGTAGTAACACATAATCACCCAGAGGGCCTAAAAGGTGCTCAGGCTGTAGCAGGCTCAATATATTTGGCCCTAGAGGGAAAGGACAAAGAAGCAATAAAAACGTTTGTTACAGATGTTATTGGGTATGACTTATCCCGATCCTGTGATGAAATTAGGCCAGAATATCACCATGATGAAACCTGTCAAAGATCTGTACCGGAAGCCATAACGGCTTTTTTGGAAGGTGAGGATTTTGAGGATGTAATTAGGACTACTATTTCTTTAGGTGGTGACACAGATACACTGGCATGTATAGCCGGAAGTATTGCTGAGGCCTATTATGGTATTCCTGATGAGTTAGTTGCTGAGTGTCGAAATTATTTACCAGAAGAAATGCTAAAAATAATAGACCGTTTCTATAGAACCGTTGATAAGGTTTTTGTTCCACTGGTGGATAAAGAAGGTACATCAGTACATCAGGTGTTGAAACAAGGAATGAAGAATTGAAATTATCAGTTATAACTGATAAAAAAGCAGATTTTTTCATTTTGACGGTTATAACTGATAAAATACCAAAATAATTGATTTTAGCGGTTATAACTGATAAAATCGTCTATAGAAAGCATTTATCAGTTATGATTGGGGTGATAAACATGATTAAGCGTGATTTATATATGAATCGGATACGGCCCTTTATTAATAAGGAACTGATTAAGGTAATTACTGGTATTCGCCGCTCCGGAAAATCTATTATGCTGGAATTGATAAAAGGTGAATTGCTGGAGCAGGGCGTATCAGCCAACAATATTTTCTCCTATAATTTTGAATCAATGGCCAATGCCCATCTATGTACCCCGCAGGCGTTATATTCAGAATTGAATGATAGGATAAAAAATATAGATAGCAAAGTGTATCTTTTTTTGGATGAAATACAGGAAGTTACAGATTGGGAGAAGGTAATAAATTCTTGTAGGGTGGATTTTGACTGTGATATTTATATTACTGGTTCCAATGCCAAACTTTTATCTGGTGAACTGGCTACTTATTTGGCTGGCCGCTACGTGGAGTTTGCCATATACCCCTTTTCCTTTAAAGAATTTATGCAGATGTACCGCTCAAAGTATCCACAAATTACAGATGGAGAGGCTTTTAAAAAATATATTCAATACGGTGGTATGCCATATTTGGGAGAATTGGATTATCAGGATACTCCTTCAATTCAATATTTGCAGGATTTGTATAATTCTGTGGAATTAAAGGACATCGTGAAGAGAAATAAAATCCGTGATATAGACTTGTTGGAGCGAATAATGGTTTATGTTATGGCCAATATAGGCAACACATTTTCAGCTTCTTCTATTTCAAAGTATTTCAAAAGCGAAGGCCGAAATGTTTCAACTGAAACAATTTTAAATTATATTCATTCCTGCATGGACGCGTTTTTATTTTATTCGGTAAAACGTCAGGACTTGGTGGGGAAAAAGCTACTTAGCGTTCATGAAAAATACTATTTGGCTGATCATGGTATAAGGCAGGCAGTATTAGGCTCCAATACTCAAGATATAGCTCTGGTACTGGAAAATATAGTATTTTTGGAATTGATTCGGCGAGGCTACGAGGTTACTGTGGGAAAGATTAATAACAAGGAAGTCGATTTTATTGCCAAAACACCGCAAGGCTTGATTTATGTACAGGTATGTTACTTATTGGCTTCGCCGGAAACAATAGAGCGTGAATTTGGTGTATATGAGAATATTAAGGATAATTATCCCAAATATGTACTGTCCATGGATGAATTTGATATGAGCAGGAATGGGATAAAACACAAAAATATCAGGGATTTTTTACTAGGAAATCTTAGCGAATCAAATCCGAAGGATGCAGATGAGCTTTAGATTTCGTTGTAAGGGCGTAGTGCGAAAAACCGTTTCGCACGAAGTTTATTGATAAATTTTTTCAAAAATCATCAATTATGGTATAATGTTCTGTACGATTGTTTGATGTTGAGAGGATGTAGCAATTTGACTTTAAATAGAGAAAAGAAGTACTTAAAGATGCTGACATATGGCTGTCAGATGAACTTCAGTGATGCGGAGCGTATGGAGGGGGAGCTGGCCAAGCTGGGCTATGAGTCCACTGAGGATATGGATAAAGCTGACCTTATTATGATAAATACCTGTGCTGTCCGGGAAAATGCTGAGGACAAGGTTTATGGCAAAATCGGAGAGATTAAGCATCTCAAGCGGAAGAATCCTGACCTTATTTTTGGTATCGCTGGCTGTATGGCACAGAAGGAAGGGGAGAAGCTGATAAAGCGGGCTCCCCATATTGATTTTGTGCTGGGTACCAATAAAATTCAGGAGGTAGCTTCCACCGTTTCCAAGCTGGAGCAGGCTCAGGAAAAGCACATCGTTGACACGGAAATCAACGAACAGGACATGCCTGAGGCTGTATCAATCCACAGAAAGACGGCTTTGTCCGCTTGGGTGCCAATTATGTATGGCTGCAATAATTTCTGCACCTATTGTATCGTTCCTTATGTAAGGGGGCGGGAGCGGAGCCGTATGCCGGAGGATATCGTGGCTGAGGTTCAGGAGGCCGTGAAGCAGGGCTACAAGGAGGTTACTCTCCTTGGTCAAAATGTTAATTCCTATGGTAAGGACCACAAGAAGGCCACCTTTGCTGAGCTTCTTTCAATGGTGGACCAGGTGGAGGGCATTGAGCGGGTGCGCTATATGACCTCCCATCCCAAGGATTTAAGTGATGCTGTAATTGAGGTTATAAAAAACAGTCAGCATATCTGTACCCATTTTCATTTGCCGGTGCAGCATGGCTCCAACCGAATATTGAAGGCCATGAATCGCGTTTATACTGTGGAGGCCTACAAGGAGCTGATTACCAAAATTCGTCAGGTCGTGCCTGAGGCCACCATTACCACAGATATTATAGTGGGGTTCCCGGGGGAAACGGAGGAGGATTTCCAGCAGCTTCTGGATTTAATGGCCTGGGTCCGCTATGATCAGGCCTATACCTTTATTTATTCCAAGCGGTCCGGCACTCCGGCGGCCAAAATGGAGGAGCAGGTGGATGAGGCTGTGAAGCATGACCGTCTGAATCGCCTTATGGAGCTTCAAAATAAAATAAGTCTGGAAAAAAACCAGCAGCTTCAGGACAAGGTGGTAAAGGTTATGGTGGAGGGACCAAGCTCCAATGATGACAAGGTATGGTCCGGCCGGACCTCCGGCAATAAGCTGGTGCTGTGGCCATATCAGGGACACGAAAAGCCTGGGGATTTGGTGGAAGTAAGGATTTGTCAGCCTCAGACCTGGGTGCTGAAGGGGGAACTGGCGTAAGCTTTCCTATGGATTGCTGGCGCAGGTATAGATTGTTGGCATATTTACAGATTGCTGGGGTAAGCCCACTAATAGATATAGTTAGATAAAAGGAATGGTATTTTCATGGAAATAACACCAATGATGCAGCAATATATGGCCATAAAGGAGCAGCATCCCGATGAAATCCTGTTTTTCAGAATGGGAGATTTTTATGAGATGTTTCTGGATGATGCGGTGACCGCCTCCCGGGAGCTGGGACTGACCCTTACCAGCCGCAGCGGTGATGTAAAGAAAAATCCCATGTGTGGTATTCCTTATCATGCTGCTGAAAGCTATATTACAAAAATCGTCAATAAGGGCTATAAGGTGGCTATTGCGGAGCAGATTGGTGACCCAAAGGCCAAGGGCCTTACCAAGCGGGAGGTTATTAAGGTTATTACCCCGGGAACCATTTTGGAGGAAAGCGCCCTTCAGTCGGCCAATAACAATTACATTGCCTTGGTTTATGAAGCTGAGGAGGAGGTTGTACTGGCTGGGGCGGATATTTCCACTGGCGAGTGCTTCTATGGGGTTTATACCGGGGACGACCGTTTCCAGGCCCTCTATGATGAGCTGTACCGCATTATGATGCCGGAGCTTATTATTTTAGGTGACCCCTCCTTTTTAGGTGATTTAAAGACCTTTATTGATATGCGTATGGCGGCCTGTGCCTTTACCCGTATTGAGGCACCTGTTAAAAATGTGGATGATTTGATTATTCAGCATTTTGATGTAAACAATCGCCCGGCTGGCCGTGCTGCCAGTGAAGCGGTGGCCACTATGCTGGGCTATCTCCACGATACGGTGCGAACGGATTTGTCCCATTTGTCCCAGCTCACCAAGCTGGATTTTGCCAATAATCTGGTTATTGACACCTATACCCTGAGAAATCTGGAAATCACCCGCAACCTTCGGGATGGGGGAAAAAAGGACACCCTTCTTGACGTATTGGATTTTACCGATACGGCCATGGGCACCCGCCTCTTGAAGAAGTGGCTGGAATATCCCCTGATAAATATTGGGCAGATTAATCAGCGTCTGGATGCAGTGGAGGAGCTGGCCAATGATTTTATCCTTCGTGGGGAGCTGAAGACCTCCACCAAGTCCATATACGATTTTGAACGTTTGCTGACCCGTATTGAGGTGGGCTCAGCCAATGCCCGGGATATGGTGGCCCTGAGAACCTCCTTTATGGCCCTGCCTGCCGTAAAAAATCTCCTGGGGGGCAGCCAGTCCCCGCTGCTGCAGAAATGTCATGAGGGGATTCATCTCTATGAGGATTTTGTGGACCTGTTAAACAGGGCCATTGTGGATGCCCCGGGCCTTACCATTCGTGATGGAGGGATAATCAAGGAGGGCTACAATGAGGAGCTGGACGAGTACCGTAAGATTTCCAGGGACAGCAAGCAGCTCCTGCAGGAAATGGAGGAAAAGGAAAAGGAAGCCACTGGCATACGGGCCCTGAAAATCGGCTACAACAAGGTTTTTGGCTATTATATTGAGGTGCGGCACAGCGGTACGGAGCTGGTTCCTGACCATTATGTACGGAAGCAGACCCTGGCCAATGCCGAGCGGTATATTACCCAGGAGCTGAAGGAATTTGAAACGAAAATTCTGGGAGCAGAGGAGAAGATTGTAAACATTGAGTACAATCTGTTTATGGAAATCCGCGATACCATCAAGGCCAAGCTGGGAGATATTCAGGAAACTGCCAAGCATATTGCAGTTCTTGATGTGCTTACGGGCCTTGCTGAGGCGGCCAGTGCTTATAACTACGTGCGGCCCCGGCTGGTGAATAATGGGCAGATTGATATAAAGGATGGTCGCCATCCTTTGGTGGAGCGGATTTTGACCCGGGATTTGTTTGTGCCTAATGATACCCGCCTAAATCACACTGAATGTGAGATTATGCTGATTACGGGCCCCAATATGGCTGGTAAATCCACCTATATGCGCCAGACCGCCCTGCTGACCCTTATGGCCCAGGTGGGCAGCTTTATTCCGGCACGGGAAGCCACCATTTCCCCGGTGGACAGAATATTTACCCGTATAGGTGCCAGCGATGATCTCGTAAGCGGTCAGAGTACCTTTATGGTGGAAATGAATGAGGTGGCCCAGATTTTGAAGTACGCCACCCGTGACAGTCTGGTTATTTTGGATGAAATTGGCCGGGGCACCAGTACCTTTGACGGCATGAGTATTGCCAGGGCAGTAATTGAACACATTCGGGAGCATATCCATTCCAAGACCCTCTTTGCCACCCATTACCACGAGGTTACGGACCTGGAGGACGATTTAATAAAGAATTATTGTATTGCAGTCAAGGAAAAGGGGAAGGATATCAGTTTCCTCCGCCGCATTATCCCGGGCTCTGCGGATAAATCCTATGGTATTCACGTTGCCCGTCTGGCGGGGCTTCCCAAGGCAGTAACCCAGCGGGCAGAGAAAATACTGGCAGCTCTGGAGGCGGAGGACGCCAAGGCAGACAGTATTCCGTTGACCAAAAAGCAGGAAAAGGCCAAGGAAGTGGCTGAGTCCGATGATATGATGGTATCCTTGTTTGGCAATACCATTAGCGATGAATTATTGAGTATGGATGTAATGACCATGACCCCGATTGAGGCCATGAATACCCTGTATCGCTTACAGCAGCAGGCCAAAGAGGAGGCGGGACGAGGATGAGCTTTGTACATGTTCTGGACGATAACACTATCAATAAAATAGCGGCTGGTGAAGTAGTGGAACGACCGGCGTCAGTTATAAAGGAATTAATCGAAAATGCCATGGATGCCAAGGCTGACCGCATTGAAGTGGAAATCATGGCAGGAGGTACCAGCTTTATGCGGGTATCGGATAATGGTATCGGTATGAGCATGGAAGACGCGAAGATGGCCATCCGGCGTCATGCCACATCGAAAATCATTAAGGTTGAGGACCTGATGGATATAGATACCCTGGGCTTTCGTGGTGAGGCCCTGCCAAGTATTTCCGCTGTGTCCCGTTTTACTCTGCAGACCCGTCAGGCCGGGGCCGAGCTGGGAACTGAGGTGAAAATTATCGGGGGCAAGGAGCCGGACATCGGTGAAACGGGCTGCAGTCTGGGTACCACCATTCGGGTGGAGGATTTGTTTTTCAATACCCCGGCCCGGAAAAAGTTTATGAAAACCAATAACACCGAGGCCAGCAAGATAAACGAGTTTATAATAAAGCTGGCTATTTCCCGGCCGGATATTGCCTTTAAATTTATCAATAACAATAAAACCTCCCTGGTGACGCCGGGCAATGGCAATCTTCACGATACGCTCCGCAGTATTTACGGTGGCTCAGTGGGGGATGCCCTTTTGGGTATGGATTTTGCCGACGCTGATATTACCATCAAGGGATATATTTCCAAACCATCCACCATCAGGAGCAACAGAAATTGGCAGACCTTTATCGTTAATGGACGGATTATTTCCAACCGGGCCATGGCCAAGGCGGTGGACAATGCCTATTCCTCGCTTATTCCCAAATCCGGCTATCCAATGGTGGCCCTTATTATGGAGGTGGCCGCCAATTCCATTGATGTAAATGTTCACCCCCAGAAAAGTGAGATAAAGTTTGAGGATGAGAGCAGAATTTTTAAGGCGGTATATAAGGCAGTGCTGGATGCGGTGCGGCCCCATGGCGCGGCTCTGGGGAATATTGCGGCCCAGGTGGAGCGTCCCGAACGGCATTTTACCGGAGCTCCTGCTTCCATGACGGCGTCCAAGCCCGTTATGGAGCCCCTTATTGATGAAATGCATTTTGTACCGGCAGCACAGCCCCGGGCAATCGGCGGAGCCAGCTCCGCAGGTCATAGCAGCTATACTCCCTCCAGCCTCCCATCCTCGGCGTACCAGTATCGGGTGGAGCAGCAGGCCAGAACCCTGCAGGAGGCCCAGGGGGAATTGTCCCGGCTGAAGGGGGAGGGCTTGGCGTCGCTTGGTGGGCTGGTGGCAAATGAACCGGAGACCACCATACAAGGGGCTTCTGCCACCGTACATGGGGCAGCGGCCCGTGTAAATGAGACAGAGGCAGTCACAAATGGGGCAGCGGCCAATTTAAATGAGGCAGAGAATGTCATAAATGGGGCAGCTGGCACTGTAAATGAGGCAGAAATAACCATTAATGGGTCAGCGGCCACTGTAAATGAGGCTGTTATAGGCTCAAATGGGGCAGAAGCAACGGTACTTGAAAATAATGTACTGATAGATAGGGAAACGGGGGAAGTGATTGGGCAATCGGCGGGTATCAGCACCACGCCCATGGTTCCTATCGGTCAGGTGGACAATACCTATATTATTGCCCAGGATGCGGACGGCCTCTATATTATCGACCAGCACGCTGCCCATGAGCGCATATTGTACGACCGGTTTGCGGCTATGACGGAGCGTATACCATCCCAGCAGCTGTTGGTGCATCTCATATTGGATTTCAGTGAACGGGAAGCCCAGCTTATTGAAAGCAATCTGGAGATGTTCCACAGCCTGGGCTTTGGCCTGGAACCAAGTGGGCCGGATCAGTATCGCCTCATGGAAATTCCGGCGGATATTCCTGTGGCCGAAGCTGAAAATACCATTAGGGAGATATTGGTTTCTCTGGAGGATATGCATCAGCTCAGCGCGGCGGAAATTCGTCATGAATGCCTGGCCATGACCGCCTGCAAGGCCGCCATAAAGGCCGGCTTTGAGCTGAATTTCCGTCAGATGGAGATTATTTTGGATGAGCTTAATAAAACCGCTATGCCGTATACCTGCCCCCACGGCCGGCCAACGATTTTGAAATTCAGCAGTGATGAGCTGGCCAAGATGTTTAAGCGCACCGGCTTTTAACGAAGCAGGCAGCTCCCGCCTCTGCAGGCGGGGATACGTTTACGCTGCTCACATACATAGGGAGAATTAATGTTAAATACCATTGTTACAACAGACCGAAAAAATCATAGGGAAAGTATTGCGCTGGCCGCCTATGCAGCAGAGAAGCTGGGAATAAGGAATGTTAAGCGGAATAGGGCGGCTCTGCCTGAATTGCGTGATGAATATGGCGTAGATAATATTCTGGTGGCCAAAAAGGGCAGCTTTGTGTTGGATACCCGTGAGGGGGAGCTGTTTTTTCACCCTAATATGTCCCAGCTTCGTATAAAAAATATTCGCATGGGGGATGAGGATCATATGACGGCCGCCATGGCGTTACAGGAGGGCATGAGCGTTTTGGATTGCACTCTGGGCTTCGGGGCTGATGCCATAGTGGCCAGCTTTGTTACGGGAGAAGGGGGCAGTGTCACCGGTCTCGAGGCCAGCCCCCTTATTGCCTTCATTACCGGAGAAGGCATGAAGCATTTTCTCGCCACCAATTACGAGCTTCATAGTGCCATTAAGCGGGTAAATGTTATAAATGCTGATTATAATGATTATTTAAAGACTCTGCCCGATAGGTCCGTTGATGTTGTTTATTTTGATCCCATGTTTCGTCATCCATTAAAGGACAGCCATAATATAAATCCTATTCGTGCCGTGGCTGACCATCGGCCTTTGTCAATAGAGGCTGTAAATGAGGCCAAGCGGGTCGCAAGACATCGGGTGGTAATGAAGGAAAACAGCCGCAGCCTGGAGTTTGCCCGTCTGGGCTTTGACACCATTGTGGGAGGCAAGCATTCCAAGGTGCATTATGGCGTTATTAAACTGTAGGTGTAATTGATAAAATGATGAAGTATAATATTCCTGACAAAGTCATCATGACTTCGTGGAGGTAATTTTAAATTTTTTGGAGGTGCATAATATGTCACTTAAAGAACAGCTGGCAAATGATATGAAGGAAGCAATGAAGGCCAAGGAAAAGGACCGCCTGGCCGTAATTCGCATGGTTAGAGGTGCCATTAAGCAGCAGGAAATTGACAACAAGGTTGAGCTGGACGATGATGCTGTAATAGCCGTTATTAGCAAGGAGGTTAAGCTGCGTAAGGACTCCATCGCAGATTTTGAAAAGGGTGGTCGGTCTGATCTGGTAGCCCAGAATGAAGCCGAGATCGCTTTTCTGATGCCATATTTGCCACAGCAGTTATCTGAGGATGAGGTACGTGCCTTGGTGAAGGAGGCTGTGGAGCAGACTGGTGCTTCCTCACCAAAGGATATGGGCAAGGTAATGGGGGCACTTATGCCAAAGATTAAAGGCCGTGCGGACGGAAAGCTGGTCAATACATTAGTGAAGGAAGCCCTGAATTAAGCAGGTGATGGGATGAAAACAGTCTATCCGTCATTTTATAAGGAGTTTTCCTGTATAGCCAGTGATTGCGGCCACTCTTGCTGTAAGGGGTGGGAGATAGATATAGACAAGGCCACAGCGGAAAAATATCTGAAATTTGAAGGAAGTCTGGGGGATGAGCTAAGGGCTAATATATCCAGTGCCAATGGTGTGTATTCTTTTGGGCTTGCTAAAAATGGAGCTTGCCCATTTTTACAGGAGGATGGCCTCTGTAAGCTGATTTTGTCAGCAGGCGAGGAAATTATTTGCGAGATATGTACCAATCATCCCCGTTTCTATACTGTTCTCAATGATTACGAGCTGGCGGGGGTAGGCCTTAGCTGCGAGGTTTCCTGTGGGCTGCTTTTCCAGGCTGGTTCACTGGAATTCAATATTGAAGGTCAGAGTGATAATCTGAGCTTCTCTGAGCTTTTGAAGCTATTGGGAATAAACATGAAAAAGGAACAGCAGACATTTCATCCCGGTCTTTCCCAGAATGATGCCCTTGAGGTTCTGGAAATAATAGGAAATACTGAACCCATTGATGATAAGTGGCGGGAGGATATTGCTGTATATTTGCAATATGCCCAGGAAAATCCTAAATTTCTTGAAAATTATGAGCGAATAATGCCACACCAGACCTTTCAGCGTATATATCAATATATAATGTACCGTCAGTTGGAAAAGCTCAGTGATTACAGTCTGGAGGATTTGCTGATTTATACAGATATATCCACGGAATATATTTTTATAGCAGCAGCCATTACTGGTGATTTGCCTGAAGCCATACGCCGCTGGTCAGAGCAGATAGAATATTGCCCGGAAAATGTGGCGATGCTCTTGAAAATGTAGTTTCATCCGATATTAGATATTAACGGGTAAAAACAAATCAGGTCAGTTCCGCATAGCTTTTGGGGTATCTGGCCTGTTTTGTGTTTGTTAAGGAAAATATACTGGATTTATGATGTTTGCATGTAATATTGATTCATTTTTGGAAAATGAGCTGGTGAAAATAAGGGACTATTTCTATAAAATGATGGCGAATTTTCCCAATGCTTCTTTTAAAAAAATGCTGGAGGAGCGCAAGGAATGGCTGCCACCTGTATATATTTCAGATGAAGTAATAGTTATTCCAAAAGCGAATGGCCCCTTTGATAAGCAGCTGGGAAAATCCCTTAAAAAGGGATACAGTGTATTTATATACCATAAGGCAGTGAAGGAATATTGCCGCACATTTCATTTGGATAATGAATATGAATGTGTTTTAAGCATGGTACTGGCCCATGAATTTTTTCATTCTCTGCACCGAATATGGGATGAAAGGGCCTTTTTGCAGGATGCCAGCCCCAGAACGGGAATATCTATGGAAAGAAAGCACCAGCTGACGGAGTCTTTGGCAGATTATTTTGCTTTTTCTTGGTTGGAAAGCAATGCAGATGGCGATTATGCAAAGGTGGCCCAGCACCGAAAAAGCCTGTGGCAGGAATACACCTTCGCTAATTGGCCTTACAGTGCCGCCTTGGTGTTTGTGAACAACCCCAATAAGTTTTTTGAAATATTGGAGCTGTTGAAGCTGAAACCTGCTATGGCAAATAGCTCTTTCTACTATAGAAGTAGTGAAAATTCCTGATTAGGTAACTTTTTTTCGCCTAAGAAGATGGAGACTTAGCACCCGTTAGCTCTGTATTAATTCGACTACACTCAGTGGGAGTATAAATCTCCCACTGAATAAGTCTCATTGAACAATAGCCCTATATAACTATTTGCTTACATAGCTGCGCAGGGCTTCGGGGATTTTATCCCACTGAATGTCATTGGCAGCTATCTTATTTTGTAAGCCCCAGGCGGCGGCTATACCAGCTGGATGCGCATGGAGGCCTGCAGGATAAAGCTGGCACTTATGCATCGACCGGCAACAATCAGGTTGGAAATCTCATTGGTGATTAATGCCCGGTACGGTATTTCATAATAGGCCCCCTTAGGCAGCTTTTCACTGACCTTTTCCCCGTGGGCATCAATAAACCAAGCCGTGCGGGCTACAGCATCGGAAAAGCGGCTTTGGTTGTGATAATCGTCCTCCACCATGTAGTATTTTCCCCGTATTCGCCAAGATTCCCTGGCACCCAGCATGGAGGCCTCCTTGGCCAGATAGGCCTTTTCAAAGCCGGGCATATGCCTGATAAAATACTGGCTGATACGATTTATCATCTGACGGCCGGCCATGACTCCCCGGCTGTAGGACAATGGGTCAGAGGCACTGAACTGCAGCGGCAGCTCCGGGCAGTTCATGGAAATGTGACCAGGCTTGCCCACAATGGCAAAGGCCTGCATGTATTCAGCATCCTCCTCGGTCAATTCACCGGATTTTATGCCATCCACCATGAATTTTTCCAATACATATTGTCTGGTACGGTGTCTGGCTTCCGCAAATTCATAGTGAGGTGGCTTGGTAGGGCAGAAATCATCTCCCAGCTCCACCGTAACGTGCTGATAAACCTTGTCTAAATCTACGCCGCCCATTTCAAAGCGGAAGCTCATGGGCTGGTTATTGCCCGTCTTTTCAAAGCCATGCTCACTGGGCACACCGGCACTGCGGGCTAAAATGGCATCGCCGGAGCAATCAATAAAGGTATTGGCCTTTATGGCCCGTAACCCGGCAATGGTTTGAACAATACAGTGGGTAATGGTGTTATTTTTCTTTATTGCATCCACAAATACTGTATTATACAATACCTCAGTGTGGGCCTCCTGACACATTTCGTCGTAGATAAGGCTCAGGGCCTCAGGATTGGTCCAAATCCCCACCTCACTGCCCTCATGGTGGTCATTGTAGTCAATACCATGGTTTTCCAGCTGCTGCTTCAGCTCCCTGACAAAGGCAGTGTCGCTGTCCGGGGCCCAGGTGGTCATACAGGGAATAACATTGCCCATGGTCTGCAGGCCGCCCAGGGTAATACCCTTTTCCACCAGGACGGTTTTGGCTCCCCGTTTACCGGCACTGACAGCTGCGGCCACGCCGGAGGGGCCACCCCCCAATACGCAGACCTCCGCCTCGTACAGCAGGGGAATATCATGACCCCCGTATTTGATTTTTGTATCGCTGGACTCAGCCGCGCTGGCTGCCTGATTGTTGGGTAATTGAGCCATCATTAAGCCGGTAGTGGCAATACCGGCCATTTTGAGAAAATTTCGTCTTGAGATTTTAAAACGCATATAAAATTCCTCCTAC
The DNA here is from genome assembly GCF_947302755.1 of uncultured Anaerovibrio sp. Classification (GTDB taxonomy): domain Bacteria; phylum Bacillota; class Negativicutes; order Selenomonadales; family Selenomonadaceae; genus Anaerovibrio. Next base: position 114 of record NZ_CAMYWM010000014.1, on the reverse strand, counting down.
TTGAAATATAGTCTCTTGGAAACATAATAACAAATGACAATTAATAATTCAAATTATTCACCATATGCTTTATAACGCCATTGTTCAAATTTTTCTTCTTTATAAGAAAAATCT